>NZ_JAKRFE010000001.1:0-527162 GCF_022348225.1 Gordonia sp. McavH-238-E | reverse complement strand
GACGGACGAACCTCTGGTGTGCCAGTTGTCCCGCCAGGGGCACTGCTGGTTAGCTACGTTCGGAAGGGATAACCGCTGAAAGCATCTAAGCGGGAAGCCTGTTCCAAGATGAGGTTTCTCACCCCCTCAGCGGGGTTAAGGCCCCCTACAGACCATGGGGTTGATAGGCCAGAACTGTACGCACAGCAATGTGTTCAGGTGACTGGTACTAATCGGCCGAGGACTTACCAACAACACCCACAACATCACCACACAAGTGACTGTGGTGGTGTTCGCATCCACTATGTACTTCTGAAACAACACACAACAAACAAACACTGTTGTGTGGAAAGTGTTTCACAAAGTTACGGCGGCTATAGCGGAGGGGAAACGCCCGGCCCCATTCCGAACCCGGAAGCTAAGCCCTCCAGCGCCAATGGTACTGCACCCTAATCAGTGTGGGAGAGTAGGACACCGCCGAACACAATTTCAGAAAGGCCCCGTATTCGATGAAATTCTTTCGTCGGATACGGGGTCTTTCTCGTGTGTCAGCCGCGCCGGTGTCATCGGCGGTCGGCTCTTCCCAGCAAGGTTCGAGAGCATAGATTGGCAGCTATGAATGATCGTGATCGTCCGCGTCGCGAAGGGCGCGGTCAGCGGGACACCCGCGGACAACGCGACGGCGGCCGAGGCGGCCGTCCCGATCGTCCGGGGCGTGACCGGGGGTCTGATCGTGGCAGCCGGCAGCCCGGACCTCCGCTGCCCGATGACGTAGCAGCATCCGACCTCGATCCCGAGGTGCGGCGTGATCTGTTGACACTCGACAAGGCCAATGCGGAGATCGTCGCGCGGCACCTGGTGATGGTGTCGCGCATTCTGCTCGAGGATCCCGCGCAGGCGCTGGAGCACGCACGCGCAGCTCGCGCCCGCGCATCTCGAGTCGGCGTCGTCCGCGAGACCGTTGGCATCGCGGCGTACAACGCAGGGGAGTGGCAGGAGTCGGCGACCGAGCTGCGAGCGGCCAAGCGCATCACCGGCAACCCTGCTCTGCTTCCGCTCATCGCGGATTGCGAGCGCGGTCTCGGGCGGCCAGAGCGGGCGGTCGAGATCGCCCGTGGTGACGAGGGACGCTCGCTGACCGGCGAAGACGCCACGGAGATGCGGATCGTCGAAGCGGGCGCCCGAATGGATCTGGGCGAACCCGAGAAGGCTGTCGTCACGCTCCAGGCCGAGAATCTCACACCGGGGCAGCTCGGTACGGGCCCGGCTCGGCTCTTCTATGCGTATGCGTCGGCACTCGAGGCGGCCGGCCGCCGGGACGACGCGATCACCTGGTTCATGAATGCTGCTGCTGCCGACGTCGACGACGTGACCGACGCCGAGTTCCGTCTCACCGAGCTGGCCAACGACGATGTGCCGGGCGAGAGCGTGTCGATGAACGGCGTCGCTGCCGACATCGACGCCCAGCCTGTCTCCGTCTCCGGCGTCGAACCGGATGCGGCACCCACTTCGGACGTCGCGGCGCCCGTGTCGGCCGGTGAGTCATCTGTCGACGCGGCGACGAGCATTCCGGAAGCCGAGACGCTCCCTCGTGAGATCGACACCGTTGCGGGAACCGCCGATCTGTCGCAGACCTCGACTCCGCCCGAGAGCGCAGTGCACGTGGACGAGGACGAGGAGGACGCCACCTCTGTGGTCGATGCGGAAACGGAAGCCGTGTCCACCGACGAGGTGGTCACCGAGTCGACGATCGTGGCAGGCGTGCCGAATCCGCTGACCACAGCGGAAGACGCCGACGCACCATCGACCTCGGACGAGTCCGTTGCGGAGGACAACGGCGGTGTCGTCGCGCTCGTCGATCGTCACGATGCACTTCTCCTCGATCTGGACGGCACCGTGTTCGCCGGGCACCGTGCGTTGCCCAATGCCCTCGACGCACTCGCGCGCCTGGCGATACCGCGCTTCTTCGTGACCAACAACGCGAGCCGGCGCCCGTCCGAGGTGGCCGCTCATCTGCGCGAACTCGGGTTCGAGGCGACCGACGACCTTGTCGTGACGAGCGCGCAGTCGGGCGCCCGACTGCTGTCGGAACATCTCGAACCGGGCTCGCGCGCCCTGGTGATCGGTACCGACGGCCTGGCGCAGGAGGTCCGAGAGGTCGGCGTCGGTGTCACGCGGAGTGCCGATGATCGGCCCGCCGCGGTGATCCAGGGGCACTCGCCGGACACCGGGTGGGCGCAGCTGTCGGAGGCCGCCCTCGCGATCCGGGCCGGCGCGCTGTGGATCGCGACGAACGTCGACGCCACCCTGCCGTCCGAGCGTGGGCTGTTGGTGGGGAACGGCTCGATGGTCGCCGCGCTGCGCAACGCGACGGGCAAAGAGCCGATGGTGGCGGGCAAGCCGGCCGCCCCGTTGATGGCCGACGCGATCGCGCGTGCCCGTGCGAGCGCACCGCTGGTCGTCGGGGACCGGCTCGACACCGACATCGAGGGTGGGCACGCCGTCGGTATCGAGAGCGCGCTGGTCCTCACCGGTGTGAGCACCGTCGACGATCTGCTGGCTGCTCCGCCCGAGCAGCGGCCCACCTACGTTCTCGAGGATCTCGCCGGGCTGTTCGTCGACATGGACGCCGTGCGGGTGTCCGACCAGCCCGGATGGGAGATCGAGATCGACGGTTCGACCATTCGGGTCGGAGGCTCCGGGGCGGAGGCCGGTCTGGTGCCCGCTCTCGCCGCGGCGACCTGGTCCGCCGTCGATGCCGGTTCGGCGGATCCGGACGAGTTGCGGGTGGTCGCGGAGGGTGCGGCGAGGACCAAGCTCGAATCTCTCGGTGTCACACTCGTCGGCTAGCGTGGTGCACGATGAATCACCCGAGCGCCTCTCCGGCTGACCAAGGTCCGTCCCGGCCCACCCCGGGTGGGATGCCACGTCGGCAGTTCGATCCGGTGGCCGACGGGTTCGGCACGGCTGATGGGGTGGGCGAGTTGCCTGACGTGGACGCCGAGGTGTCCGAGATCCTCGCGCAGGTCGACGAAATTCGTGAGTCGGTGGGCGACACGTTCTCGCTTGCGGCGCTCGAACGTCAGGCCGGGCTTCTCGAACAGGCCCATGACTCGCTGACCGCAGCCCTCGACGCCGTCGACCGCCGATGACCCCGCCCGGATGCCAGGCGTCGCCGGCGACGCGGTCCTGACCGTGGCCACCAGAGCACGGCTCGATGCCGAACTCGTCCGTCGGGGCCTGGCTCGCTCGCGCGAGCAGGCGCGCGAGCTCGTCGATGCCGGTTCGGTCCGGGTGAACGGGACGGTCGCCTCGAAGGCGGCCACCGGCGTCACCCGCGACACCCCCATCGTCGTCGACGAGGGTCCACGCGACGATTGGGCCTCGCGGGGAGCGCACAAACTCCTCGGTGCCCTCGAGGCCTTCGAGCCGGAGGGTCTCACGGTCGAGGGGCGTCGCTGCCTCGACGCCGGCGCGTCCACCGGCGGCTTCACGGATGTCCTGCTCCGGCGCGGCGCCCGTGAGGTGGTCGCCGCGGATGTCGGTTACGGGCAGCTGATCTGGCGGTTGCAGAACGACGAGCGCGTCGTGGTCCACGACCGGACCAACGTCCGACACCTCGAGCCCGACGCCATCGGCGGCCAAGTCGACCTGGTGGTCGCGGATCTGTCGTTCATCTCGCTGGGGCTGGTGCTCCCCGCACTGGCCCGGTGCTGCGCACCGGGCGCCGACCTGCTGCCGATGGTCAAGCCGCAGTTCGAGGTCGGCAAGGACCGGGTGGGTTCGGGCGGCGTGGTCCGCGATACGGAACTGCGCGCCGACGCGGTCCTGGCGGTCGCGACCGAAGCCGCCTCCCACGGTCTACGGACCCGGGGCGTGGTCGCGAGCCCGCTGCCCGGGCCGTCGGGGAACGTGGAGTTCTTCCTCTGGCTGCACAAGGAGCGGGCCCACCGGACAGGCGGGGAGTCGGGGCAGGGCGATAGGGTCGACCGGTCGGACTCGACCGACGCGGATCGCACCACCGGGTCCCCGGACGAACTCCGAGCCATGATCGAACAAGCGGTCGCCGCGGGTCCGCGCTGACCGCTCGGGTCGGTGGCGTCGCCGCTCTCCGACACCGCACTCTTTCCAGGCCGCACTTCGATGGAGGGAACCACCAGTGACCGACGAATCGGTGCCGGACCACGACCCCGGTGCCCGCGAGTTCTTGGTGGTCGCCCATACGGGACGCGAGAACGTCATCGAGACCATCGAGGCGATCGCCCGACGCTGTGCGGCCGCCGACGTCGCGCTCCGCGTGGTCGATCACGACACGCTCGACCGCGACGCCCCCGATCACGACGTGCTGTACCGGAACAACGAGGGCGAGTCGCCTCGACCCCCGAACGTCCCGGTCGATCCCGAGTACCTGCGATCGCTGGGCGCCGTCGTCGAGGTCACCACGGCCGAGTCCGCCTCGGCCGAAGGCTGCGAGCTCGTCATCGTCCTGGGAGGTGACGGCACCTTCCTGCGGGCCGCGGAGCTGGCCTACCCGGCCGAGGTCCCGGTCCTCGGTATCAATCTCGGGCACATCGGGTTTCTCGCGGAGGCCGAGGCGCACCGCGTCGACGAGGTCATGAACCAGCTGATCGCCCGGGACTACCGGATCGAACCGCGGATGACCCTCGACATCGCCATCGTCGACCCGACCGACCCGGATCCGCCGACCGCGTGCAGCTGGGCCCTCAACGAGGTCGCCGTACTGAACACGAGCAACAACGGCGTCCTGGAGCTCGTGACCGAGGTCGACGGCCGCCCGGTCTCGGCCTTCGGCGCCGACGGCGTGCTGGTGTCGACGCCGACCGGGTCGACGGCGTACGCCTTCTCGGCGGGCGGGCCGGTGATGTGGCCCGATCTGGAGGCCATCCTGGTCGTGCCGAACAACGCCCATGCACTGTTCGCGCGGCCGATGGTGACCAGTCCGCGATCGCGGATCGCGGTGGAGGTGGACAAGAACGGACGGTCGGCGCTGGCGCTGTGCGACGGCCGGCGCGCGCTCGACGTGCCCGCCGGCGCACGTGTCGAGGTCGTACGCAGCGAACGGTCGGTGCGCTGGATCCGCATCGACTCCGATCCCTTCGCCGACCGACTCGTCACCAAGTTCGCCCTCCCGGTCACGGGATGGCGAGGGAGGCAGGCATAGGCGTGCTCGAAGAGATCTCGATCACCGGTCTGGGTGTCATCGAGGAGGCGCAGGCGCGCTTCCATCCCGGATTCACGGTGCTGACCGGCGAGACCGGTGCGGGTAAGACGATGATCGTCACCAGCCTGCACCTGCTCTCGGGTGCCCGTGCCGACGCTTCGCGAGTCCGGACCGGCGCGGCCAAGGCGATCGTCGAGGGCCGGTTTCGACTCGCGGACAACGGCGCCACGCAGCGGGACCCGGTCGTTGCCGAGATCCTCGACTCGACCGGGGCCGAACTCGACGACGACGACACCGTCATTGCGGTCCGATCGGTCAGCGCCGATGGACGCTCTCGTGCACATCTGGGCGGTCGATCGGTGCCGGTCGGTGTGATGGGTCAACTCACCACCGCGGTCCTGGCCATTCACGGCCAGAACGATCAGTTGCGTCTCCTCCGCCCCGAACATCAGCGGGCCGCGCTCGACACCTTCGCCGGACCCAAGGCCGTCGCGGCGCTCGAGTCGTACCGCAAGGCCCGATCGGCCTGGGTGGAGTTGCTCGACGAGCTCGATGTCCGGCGCGCCAATCACCGCGAGCTCGCGCAGGAGGCCGATCGGCTGCGGTTCGGCATCGACGAGATCGCCGCCGTCGATCCGGTGCCCGGCGAGGACGAGGAGCTGACCGCGACCATCCGTCGGCTCTCCGATCTGGAGTCCATCCGCGGCGCCGCAGATCAAGCCCACCACCTCGTCGCCGGCGACTCGGGATCGTCGGTCATCGAGGGTCTCGGAACGGTGCGGACCCTTCTCGAGACCGCGGCGGACGACACCCTGCGCGACCTCGTGCCGCGCGTGGCCGAAGCGCTCACCGTCATCACCGATGTCGGTGCCGAACTGACCGCATTCACCTCGAGCCTGCCGGCCGACGCCGAGGAGCTCGACAAGTTGCTCGCGCGTCAGGCCGAGCTGAAGACCCTGGTCCGCAAGTACGCACCCGACGTCGACGGGGTGATCGACTGGCGCCGCAAGGCCGAGGCGCGGCTGGCCGAGATCGAGGACCCCCGTGCCTCGATCGAGGAACTCGAGGTCGCCGCGGCGGCTGCGCGCGACCGGGTGCAGACCGCGGCGGAGAAACTCCACACGCTGCGCGCGAAGGCCGCCAAGTCGATGTCCGACAAGGTGTCCCGTGAGCTCAAGGGGTTGGCGATGGGGGACTCGGCGTTGGCGGTCGCGGTCAACCCGGACCCGGCGTCGCCCGATGACCGGTTGGCCGTCACGGTCGGCGGCACCTCGGTGCACGCCGGCGCCGACGGCGCGGACAAGGTCGAGTTCGCGCTCGTCGCCCATCCCGGCGCCACCCCGTTGCCCATCGCGAAGTCGGCGTCGGGCGGCGAACTCTCGCGGGTCATGCTCGCGCTCGAAGTCGTGCTCGCCGCACCGACGTCGGGATCGGTGATGGTCTTCGACGAGGTCGACGCGGGCGTCGGCGGCCGCGCGGCGGTCGAGATCGGAAAGCGGTTGTCGAGGCTGGCCCGGGCCCACCAGGTCATCGTGGTGACCCACCTTCCCCAGGTGGCGGCCTTCGCCGACAACCACCTCGTCATCGGCAAGAGCAAGAAGGGGGCGCTGGTCACCAGCAGTGTGCGCACGCTCGATCGGGACGAACGGGTCGCGGAGTTGGCCCGCATGCTCGCGGGCCTGGGGGAGTCCGACACCGGGCGCGCCCACGCGGAGGAATTGCTGGCGACCGCGGAGGCGGAGCGCGCCGCCGAGTGACCGCCGACGCGCGGTGAAACACATGGTGCGTGTGTGACAAAAGTTGCTCCTGTTACGGCGCGCCTCCCCGGCTGAAGCATGCCTTCGGCCGATCATGGCCGTCATGAAGATGCCTGCACTGCTCGCGCGTACCACCGAAGAACTGCCTGGCGTGACCGGTATCGCCAGAATCGACAAGAACACGAAACGGCTTCTCAACCGCGTCGGGCCGGGCGACATCGCCATCCTCGACGAGGTCGACCTCGACCGCGTGACCGCCGACGCCCTCGTCGAGGCCAACGTGGTGGCCGTGGTCAACGCCTCGCGGTCGATCACCGGCCGGTACCCCAATCTCGGGCCCGAGGTCCTGGTGGCCTCCGGCATCGCGCTGCTCGACGACGTGGGTCCGGAGATCTTCAAGCGGGTCAAGGACGGCGCCAAGGTACGGGTCCACAACGACCGGCTGTACGTCGGCGAGCGGCGGCTGGCTCTCGGCACCGAACTCGACGAGCGCGACATCGCCGACATCATGATCGGCGCCAAGGCCGGTCTCGTCGACCACCTCGAGGCGTTCTCCGGCAACACGATCGAGTTCATCCGTAGCGAATCGCCGTTGCTGATCGACGGGGTCGGGGTGCCGGAGATCGACGTCGACGTCGCGGGCCGCCATGTCGTCATCGTCGGCGAAGGCGCCGACCGCGCCGCCGATCTCCGCTCCCTGAAGCCGTTCATCAAGGAGTACCAGCCCGTCATGGTGGGCGTCGGGGCCGGCGCGGACACCCTGATGAAGGCGGGATACAAGCCCTCGATCGTCGTCGGCGATCCCGAGACCATGAAGACGGCGACGCTGAAATCTGGTGCGCAGCTGGTGCTTCCGGCCGACACCGATGGACACGCGACCGGGCTCGAACGCATCCAGGACCTCGGCATCGGCGCCACGACGTTCCCGGCCGCCGGCTCGGCGGGAGACCTGGCGCTGTTGCTCACCGACTACCACGGTGCCGACCTGATCGTCACCGTCGGCTATCCCGGGTCGCTCGACGACTTCTTCGACCGGTCGCGTCGGGAGAGCAACCCGTCGATGTTCCTGACGCGACTCAAGGTCGGTCAGAAGCTGGTCGACGCGAAGGCCGTCGCCACGCTGTACCGCAGCCGGGTGTCGGGTGCTGCCATCGCCTGTGTCGTCCTCGCGGCGCTGGTGGCCGTGATCGCGGCCGTGATGTTGTCGAACGCGGGCACCGACATCACCGATTGGATCGTCGTGCAGTGGAATGCGCTGCTCGACTGGGCACGAGAGGTTTGGAACAGGTAGCCGATGATCTCGCTACGACAGCACGCGATCTCGCTGGTCGCGGTCTTCCTCGCGCTCGCACTGGGACTCTTTCTCGGGTCGGGTTTCGTCGGTGACCGTGTCAACTCGATGACCGGCACGAGTCGCGACCGCATCGGCGATCTGGAGAACGAGCGCGACGACCTCAATGCAAAGCTCAACGCCTCCAACAGCTTCGACCATGCGATCGCGCCGCGACTCATCGCGGACAAGCTGAAGGGGCAGTCCGTGTTGGTGGTGACCGCGCCCAACGCGGCGGATGCCGATGTCGATGCGGTCAAGGAGTCGATCTCGGGTGCGGGGGCCCGCTTCGGTGGGCAACTCGCCCTGACCGACGCGTTGCTCACCGACGGCAAGTCCGAGGAGCTGCGGACGATCGTCGACCAGACCATCCCGCCGGGCACGATGCTCCGCGCCGAACTGACCGATTCCGGCGGACGGGTGGGTGACCTCCTGGGCGCCCTCGTACTGTCCAACGAGACGGCGCGTCCGGCGTCGTCCGGTGATCGTCGGACGGGTCTCGGCACGCTGCGCGACGGCGGGTTCATCGATTACGCCGACAATGCCATCACCCCGACCGATCTGGTCGTCGTGGTCACCGGCGACGAGTTCGGCCCGGACTCGGGCGCGCAGGGCGCGCTCGTCGGTCGGTTCGCCGCCGCGATGGCGGCACGCGGCGTCGGCGGTGTGCTCGTCGGACGCACGGGTTCGGCGTCGGGCGGATCTCCCATCGCCATCGTCCGCTCGGATCCGTCGCTGGCCAACGCCGTGTCGACGGTCGACAACATCGACCAGCCGACCGGCCTCATCACGACGATTCTCGCGCTCACCGCCGAGGTCGACGGCACGACCGGTTCCTACGGCACCGGGGCCGGGGCGACCGCGATCACCGTCGGCGCTGACGGCCGACCCGCCGCCTAGGCCGGGCTCGCCTCCTGGAACGTCAGTACCGCCACGCCCGCCTCCGGTGTGGCGGTGCGGCGTCGGGCGCCGGTGGTGTTACCCTGGAGTCCCGTAGGTAATCAGGGCATCGGCCCCGATTCGGCCGACGGGAGACACTTCTTTTGCGACCACTTCGCCATGTACACGACACCAAGCACATCTTTGTGACCGGTGGCGTTGCTTCTTCACTGGGCAAGGGCCTCACGGCTTCCAGCCTGGGTCAGCTACTCACCTCACGGGGCCTCCGGGTCACCATGCAGAAACTCGATCCGTATCTGAACGTCGATCCGGGCACCATGAATCCGTTCCAGCACGGAGAGGTGTTCGTCACCGAGGACGGCGCCGAGACCGACCTCGACGTCGGACACTACGAACGCTTCCTCGACCGGAACCTCTCGCAGTCGGCGAATGTGACCACCGGACAGGTGTATTCGACGGTGATCGCCAAGGAACGCCGCGGCGAGTACCTCGGCGAGACCGTCCAGGTCATCCCGCACATCACCGACGAACTCAAGGCGCGCGTGCTGGCCATGGGCGAGCCGGACGCCGACGGCGAGGTACCGGACGTGGTGATCACCGAGATCGGTGGCACGGTGGGCGACATCGAGTCGCTGCCGTTCATCGAGGCCGCGCGTCAGGTGCGCCACGACGTCGGTCGGGACAACGTCTTCTTCCTGCACGTCTCGCTCGTGCCCTACCTCGCGCCGTCGGGTGAGCTGAAGACCAAACCGACCCAGCACTCCGTCGCCGCACTGCGCAACGTCGGTATCCAGCCCGACGCGCTCATCCTGCGCTGTGACCGCGACGTGCCCGAGGGACTCAAGAAGAAGATCGCGCTCATGTGCGACGTCGAACTCGACGGCGTCATCTCCACTCCCGACGCCCCATCGATCTACGACATCCCGAAGGTGCTCCACAGCGAGCACCTCGATGCCTACGTGGTCCGCAAGCTCGGACTGCCGTTCCGTGACGTCGACTGGACGGTGTGGGGTGAGCTCCTGCGCCGCGTGCACGAGCCGCGGGAGACCGTCCGCGTCGCACTGGTCGGCAAGTACGTCGACCTGCCCGACGCCTATCTGTCGGTGACCGAGGCGATCCGGGCCGGTGGCTTCGCCTGGAAGGCGCGTACCGAGATCAAGTGGGTGCCGTCGGACGAATGCGCCACTCCGGCAGGTGCACAGGCCGCCCTCGGCGACGTGGACGCGATCCTGATCCCCGGCGGCTTCGGCATCCGTGGCATCGAGGGGAAGGTCGGGGCCATCTCGTACGCGCGCCGGCGCGGGATCCCGCTGCTCGGCCTGTGTCTCGGACTGCAGTGCGTGGTCATCGAGGCGGCCCGGTCGGTCGGGCTCGACGAGGCGAGTTCCACCGAGTTCGACCCGGACACACCGCACCCGGTGATCTCGACCATGGCCGATCAGACCGACGCCGTGGCCGGCGACGCCGACCTCGGCGGCACCATGCGACTCGGTGCCTACGACGCCGTGCTGAAGGCCGGTTCGGTCGTCGCCGAGGCGTACGGGACGCGCGAGGTGTCCGAGCGTCATCGCCACCGCTTCGAGGTCAACAACGCCTACCGCGACAAGATCGCCGATTCCGGACTCGTCTTCTCGGGCACCTCACCCGACGGGCATCTCGTCGAATTCGTCGAGTACCCCAAGTCGGTCCATCCGTATCTCGTTGCCACTCAAGCACATCCGGAGCTGAAGAGCCGGCCGACCCGGCCGCACCCGCTGTTCCGGTCGTTCATCGAGGCGGCGCTGAAGTACAAGGCCGCCGAGCGCCTCCCGGTCGACCTGGGTGACGACTACGAGTCGAATGACGCCCCCGCGGATGCGGTGGCTGCCGTCAACGCGGTCACGGTGGAGCCGGTGGCCGGCCTCGGCGAGACGGCGCTCGACGACTCGGCCGGCCGGAGCTGACCCGTTTTGGGCCACGACTTCGAGGTCAAGGACAGCCGCACCGTCTACGACGGCGCGATCATCACCCTGCGGGTCGACGATGTCGAGATGCCCGGTGGGCGCGTCGCCGAACGTGAGGTCGTCGAGCATTTCGGGGCGGTCGCGATCCTGGCGCGCGACGACGCAGGTCGCGTGGCAATGGTGCGGCAGTACCGCCATCCCCTCGGCCACCGTCTGCTCGAGTTGCCCGCCGGGCTCCTCGACCAGGCCGACGAGGAGCCGTTGGCCGCCGCCAAGCGCGAGTTGGCCGAAGAGACCGACCTCGCCGCCGACTCGTGGCACGTCCTCGTCGACCTCGCGCTCTCACCCGGTTTCACCGACGAGGCGTTGCGGCTGTACCTCGCCGAGGGTTTGCACCATCTCGACGCGGCCGAACGCGTCGACGAAGAGGCCGACATGTCGGTGGAATGGGTGCCGCTCGACGACGCGGTCGCCCAGGTGTTCGCGGGGGAGATCGTCAACGCGACCAGCGTCGCCGGGATCCTGGCCGCGGCGGCCGCCCGGGATTCCACGACCGGCCTGCGCGACGTCGACGCACCGTGGCCGGATGAGCCGACCGCGCTGCGCAACCGTCGGGCCGACGATCGGGGCCGCCGGTCGTGACCCTGGCCGCCGACATCTCGCGATACCTCGACCATCTGACGGTGGAGCGGGGTGCGGCGGCCAACACGGTCTCGTCGTATCGGCGCGACCTCGAGCGGTACCGGCGGTACCTCGACCGCCGGGGGATCTCCGCACTCGACGCGGTGGCCGAGGAAGACATCCGCGAGTTCCTCGTGGAGTTGCGGCGCGGTGACACCGACGCCGGGTTCGCGCCGCTCGCCGACAGTTCGATCGCGCGAACCCTGGTCGCCACCAGGCGCTTCCACAAGTTCGCGATGGACGAGGGGATCGTCGCGACCGACGTCGCACATGATGTCCGGCCGCCTCGTGCCGCACGCCGGCTGCCGAAGTCGCTGCCCGTGGACGAGGTTCTCGCGATCCTCGACGCCGCGGGTGCCGACGACCACCCACGTGGTCTGCGCGACCGCGCGCTGTTGGAGTTCCTCTACAGCTGCGGGGCGCGGATCTCCGAGGCCACCTCGCTGGACGTCGACGATCTCGATCTCGACGACATGCGCGCGGTTCGCCTTCGGGGCAAGGGTGGGAAGGAGCGCCTGGTCCCGCTCGGCGGACCCGCCGTCGACGCTCTCGAGGCGTATCTCGTTCGTGGGCGGCCCGCGCTGGTGTCCCGGGCGACGCCCGCACTGTTCCTCAACGCGCGCGGCGGACGGCTGTCCCGGCAGAGCGCCTGGCAGGTGCTCGTCACCGCGGCCGAACGCGCCGGACTCGACAAGGCGGTCTCGCCGCACACGCTGCGGCACAGCTTCGCGACCCACCTCCTCGACGGTGGTGCCGACGTCCGCGTCGTGCAAGAACTCCTGGGACACGCCTCGGTCACCACCACGCAGGTGTACACGCTGGTGACGGTGAACACGATGCGCGAGGTCTATGCCGTCGCACATCCGAGAGCACGCTGAGCCCTCGGATGGCCTCGGGCGCGCCGACGCCGGAATGACCGGGCGGGTGTCCTAGGCTGATACGAGGTTCGGCCGCCGACGGGCGGACCGGCCGCACCACCGAACAGTGGCGACATCGGCAAGACAGCAGCGGCATCGAACAGAAGCGGCATCGAACAGCGAAGGGAGCGGCGGACACGTGACCACTCCGAGCGCACCGCGGTCTGGCGCCCGTCCGGGAGATCAGTACAGCATCCAGGTGTCGCCCGGTAACGACACCGAGGAAGCCGAGCACGACGCCGATGAGATCGGCCCCACCGGTCGGCCGTATCGCGACGTCCCCGAGCCGGCTCTGCTCGACCGTCACGGACCCGCCACGGTGATCGCGGTCTGCAACCAGAAGGGCGGCGTGGGCAAGACGACGTCGACCATCAATCTCGGTGCAGCCCTTGCCGAATATGGTCGTCGGGTGCTGCTCGTCGACCTCGATCCGCAGGGAGCCCTGTCCGCGGGTCTCGGTGTGCCGCATCACGAACTGGAGCAGACCGTCTACAACCTGCTCGTGCCGCCGCAGGTGGCGACCGACGAGGTCCTCATGCGGACCCGCGTCGACGGCCTCGACCTGCTGCCCAGCAACATCGACCTGTCCGCCGCGGAGATCCAGCTGGTCACCGAGGTGGGTCGCGAGCAATCGCTCGGCCGGGCGCTGCATCCCGTGCTCGATCGCTACGACGTGGTCCTCATCGATTGCCAGCCGTCGCTCGGTCTGCTCACCGTCAACGCGTTGGCCTGCGCCGACACCGTGCTCATCCCGATGGAATGTGAGTACTTCAGCCTCCGCGGTCTGGCGCTGCTCACCGACACGATCAACAAGGTGCGCGACCGTCTCAACCCGCGCCTCGACCTCGGCGGCATCCTGGTCACCATGTTCGACGCCCGTACGCTGCACTCGCGCGAGGTGATGGCCCGCGTCGTCGAGGTGTTCGGCGACGCGGTCTACGACACCGTCATCGCTCGAACCGTTCGTTTTCCGGAGACCAGCGTGGCCGGCGAGCCGATCACCTCCTGGGCGCCGAGGTCGGCCGGCGCGAAGGCTTATCGGGCGCTCGCGCGCGAGGTCATCGCCCGCAACGTCAAAGGCGCATGACGCTCGGCACGGATCAGGCGCCGCCCGACGCCGTGACCCCCGACCTCGACGCACCGGCGGGCGAGGACTCGACCGAGGTCGCCCAGGAGGCCGGCTTCCGGGTCAAACTGCGCAACTTCGAGGGTCCGTTCGACCTCTTGCTGAACCTGATCTCGCAACACCGTCTCGATGTGACCGAGGTGGCGCTGCACGAGGTCACCGACGACTTCATCGCCTACACGCGCGAACTCGGTCCGGAGATGGGTCTGGACCAGACGACCGAGTTCCTCGTCGTCGCCGCGACGCTCCTGGATCTCAAGGCGGCCCGCCTGCTGCCGTCCGGAGAGGTCGACGACCCCGAGGATCTGGCTCTGCTCGAGGCGCGGGATCTGTTGTTCGCCCGGCTCCTGCAGTACCGCGCATACAAGCAGGTGGCCGCGCTGTTCGGCGAACTCGAGGCCGCCGCGCTGCAGCGCTACCCACGCGCGGTGTCGCTGGAGAAACGGTTCGAGGATCTGCTGCCCGAGGTGACCCTCGGCGTCGATGCCGACGGCTTCGCCCAGGTCGCCGCGGCGGGGCTGACGCCCCGTCCGGTGCCGACCGTCGGCCTGGACCACCTCCACGACGTGCAGAAGGTGTCCGTCCCGGGCCAGGCGCGTCGGATGGCCTCGCTCCTCAGCGCGGCCTCGGGGACCTGGCTGAGTTTTCGTGAACTGACCGCGGATTGTGCGAACGGGCTGGAGATCGTCGGCAGCTTCCTCGGGCTGCTCGAGCTGTTCCGCGAGCGGGCCGTCGCCTTCGAACAGCCCGTGGCGCTCGAGGAACTCGCGGTGATGTGGACGGGCGAACGCGGCGCCGACGACCTGCGCATCGACAAGTCAGAGGATTACGGATGACAGACCAGGTTCCCGAGGTCGAGGTCCTCGACCCGACCAGGACGGCCGGCGGGGAGGACCCGGGTCCGGACGAGCCCGAGCAGACCGCGCTCCACGGCGACGGGGAGTACCTCGACGACGATCGGTTGCGCTCGGCGCTGGAGGCGGTGCTGCTCGTCGTGGACACCCCGGTGACCACCGACGAACTCGCGAACGCGGTCGACCAGGACCGCACGCGGGTCCGGGAGATGCTCAACGCCATGTCGTCGGAGCTCACCGCGTCGGGGAGCGGTTTCGATCTGCGCTTCGCCGGCGACGGCTGGCGCTACTACACCCGCGCGGAGTACGCCCCCTACGTCGAGCGGTTGCTGCTCGACGGGGCACGGTCGAAGCTCACCCGGGCGGCCCTCGAGACCCTGGCGGTCATCGCCTACCGGCAACCGGTCACCCGAGCCCGCGTGAGCGCCATCCGCGGCGTGAACGTCGACGGCGTGATCCGCACGCTCGTCGCCCGTGGACTGATCAACGAGGTCGGCACCGAACCGACCACGAACGCGACGACCTATGCCACCACCGAGTTGTTCCTGGAACGTCTCGGCCTGGCATCCCTAACCGAACTGCCCGATCTGGCGCCGCTGCTGCCCGACGTCGACCTCATCGACGACCTCGACGAGGAACTGCTGTCGGATCCCCGATTCGCCAAACTGTCCTCTCAACCGTCAGACTCGAAGGAACTGATCATCGACGGTGGCACCACCACCGACTCACAGGACTGAGAGAACATGGCATCCGCTGGCCGAGATGGCTCACCGGGAAAACGCCGCAAGGGCGCGCCCGCACAACAGCCGCGAACCAAGAAGACCCACCGCAAGGGGTCGTCGAAGCCGAACGCCGAAGTGGGCAAGATCCGGCTCAACAATGCACGGCCGGCGCGCCACCAGACGCCCGCCGACGAGAATCAGGGCGCCGGAGCCAACTACGTCGAGGACGGCGTTCGGTTGCAGAAGGTGCTCGCCCAGGCCGGCGTGGCGTCGCGACGCGGTGCCGAAGAGCTGATCGCCGCCGGTCGTGTCGAGGTCGACGGTGAGATCGTCACCGAGCAGGGTCTGCGGATCGATCCGAACACCGCCATCATCCGCGTCGACGGTGCACGCGTGATCATGGACGAGACCCGTCAGTACCTGGCGTTCAACAAGCCCAAGGGCTGGCAGTCGACCATGTCGGACGATCAGGGTCGTCCCTGCGTCGGTGATGTCGTCGCCGAGCGGGTCATGGCGGGGCAGCGACTGTTCCACGTCGGCCGCCTCGACGCCGACACCGAGGGTCTGCTGCTGCTGACCAACGACGGCGAACTCGCGCACCGATTGATGCATCCGTCGTTCGAGGTGCCCAAGACCTATCTGGCGACCCTCAAGGGGGAGGTGCCGCGCGGTATCGCGCGACGCATGCGGGAGGGCGTCGACCTCGAAGACGGTCCGGTCCTGGTAGACAGGTTCACCGTGATCGAGGTCCACGAGGGGCAGTCGCTGGTGCGGATCACGCTGCACGAGGGCCGCAACCGGGTGGTGCGCCGGATGATGGACGAGGTCGGCTACCCCGTCGTCAAACTGGTTCGCACACACGTCGGTTCGGTGGCACTCGGCGAACAGCGCCCGGGCAGTCTGCGTGTTCTGGGCAGCGACGAGGTCGGTGGGTTGTACAAGGCGGTCGGCCTGTGAGCGACGGCACGTCGGGGTCCGCAGGCGGGACCACGCTCGTCGTCGCCATCGACGGCCCGGCGGGCACGGGGAAGTCGTCGGTGTCGAAACTGCTGGCGGCAAAGGTCGGGGCCAGCTACCTCGACACCGGTGCCATGTATCGGGCGGTGACGCTCGCCGTTCTCGATGCCGGTGTGGCGCTGGATGATCCGGCCGGTATCGCCCGTGTGGTGGCCGGCGTCGACATCGAGTTGGTCCCGGACGGAGACGGCGCCAAGGTCTTCCTCGACGGCCGCGACGTGTCCGGTCCGATCCGGACCGACCACGTCACGAGCGCGGTGTCGGCCGTCTCGGCGGTCGCCGAGGTGCGGACGAAACTGGTTGCGCTGCAACAGCAGAATGCACAGGGCCGGTTCGTGGTCGTCGAAGGCCGTGACATCGGCACCGTGGTGTTCCCCGACGCCGACGTCAAGATCTTCTTGACCGCGACGCCCGAGGCGCGCGCCGAGCGGCGGCACAAGCAGAATCTGGCCGGCGGACGCGACAGCGACTACGACGCGGTGCTGGCGAGTGTGAACCGGCGCGACCATCTCGACTCGACGCGCAAGGTCTCGCCGCTGCGCGCGGCCGATGACGCGACCGTCGTCGACACCAGTGACAAGACCCTCGACGAGGTGCTCGAGGAACTGAGCGGCCTCGTGGCGACTCGGATCGGAGCTGTGGAACGGTGAGCGACAACTACTCGGACGATCTCACCGCGCTGCCCGGTGACGGCACGTGGTCGGACGAATCCGACTGGCAGCTGACCGATGTCGGGGGCGCCGACGACGCGTCCGGCGTCGAACACATGCCGGTGGTGGCGATCGTCGGACGACCCAACGTGGGCAAGTCGACGCTCGTCAACCGCATCCTGGGCCGTCGGGAAGCCGTGGTCGAGGACATCCCGGGCGTGACCCGTGACCGTGTGTCCTACGCGGCCTCGTGGTCGGGTCGCCGTTTCACCGTCGTCGACACCGGTGGCTGGGAGCCCGACGCGAAGGGGCTGCAGCAGGCCGTCGCCGCGCAGGCCGAGCTGGCGATGCGGACCGCGGACGCGATCGTCGTCGTGGTCGACGCCACGGTCGGTGCGACCGCGACCGACGAGGCCGTCGCGCGGGTCCTGCGGCGGTCGAAGACCCCGGTCATCCTGTGTGCCAACAAGGTCGACAGCGAACGTCTCGAGTCCGACACCGCGTCCCTGTGGTCGCTCGGGCTCGGCGAGCCGTATCCCGTGTCGGCGGCACACGGCCGCGGGGCCGGCGATCTGCTCGACATCATCCTGGACAAGCTGCCCGAGACCCCGAGGGAGGCACCGACTCTCGGTGGTCCCCGTCGCGTCGCGCTCGTGGGCAAGCCGAACGTCGGCAAGAGTTCGCTGCTGAACAAGCTCACCGGCACCGAGCGGTCGGTGGTCGACAACGTCGCCGGGACGACCGTCGACCCGGTCGACGAGCTCGTCGAACTCGGCGGCAGGACGTGGAACTTCGTCGACACCGCGGGTCTGCGCCGCAAGGTGCGGACCGCGAGCGGACACGAGTACTACGCGTCACTGCGGACGCGGTCGGCGCTCGACGCGGCCGAGGTGGCGATCCTGCTGATCGACGCGTCGGAACCGATCACCGAACAGGACCTGCGGGTGCTGTCGCTCATCATCGAGAGCGGGCGTGCGCTCGTGATCGCGTTCAACAAGTGGGATCTCGTCGACGAGGATCGTCGGTACCAGTTGGACAAGGAGATCGATCGCGAGCTGGCACGCGTGCCGTGGGCGCGCCGGGTCAACATCTCGGCGTCGACCGGCCGGGCCGTCCAGAAGCTGGTGCCCGCGTTGGAATCCGCGCTCGACTCGTGGGACAAGCGCATCTCGACCGGCCCGCTGAACAACTGGCTCAAGGACGTCATCGCCGCCAACCCGCCGCCGCTGCGCGGTGGCCGACAGCCGCGCGTGATGTTCGCGACTCAGGCCTCGGTCCGGCCGCCGACCTTCGTGCTGTTCACCACCGGTTTCCTCGAGGCGGGCTATCGCCGCTTCCTCGAGCGGCGGCTGCGTGAGGAATTCAACTTCGACGGTTCGCCGGTCCGGGTCAACGTCCGTGTCCGCGACAAGCGGGAGCAACGCCGAAAGCGCTGAACTGCTGTCTGTCTGTGGCGCACGACACCCGCTGTGAGATACTGCGTCTCGTGCTCATCCTGGCAATCATCGTATTCGGCATGGTCATCGGCGCCCTCGCGCAGATCCTCCTCGGCGGCAAGAACCTGCGCACCGTCGACTGGGGTCTCGCCCTGGTCGCCGGACTCGTCGGCTCCTTCGTCGGTGGACTGCTCATCAGTCTGCTCTCCGGCGACGGACTCGAACTCCGCCCCAGCGGCATCATCGGCTCCCTCGTGGGCGCGGTCCTGGTGACCGCCGGGTGGATCTGGTTCAAGAAGCGTTCGGCGGTCTAGCAGCCGGTGTCAGATGTAGCGCTTCGTAGCGGTAGAAGCAACGACACACTACATCTGGCCACCGGCCCGAAATGAGGCCTGACCAGGCGATTGGTTCGGGACCGTGCTCGTCGGCTAGGCTTTACCTCGCTCCGCTTCTCCAGGGAGCAACGGGCTGTGGCGCAGTTTGGTAGCGCACTTGACTGGGGGTCAAGTGGTCGCAGGTTCAAATCCTGTCAGCCCGACAACAATAACCGCAGATCAGAGGCCGTTTCCGAAACAACCGGGAGCGGCTTTCTCTGTTGCTGGACCGCACACAGACCGCACAATTCTCAGCGGGGCCGCATTTCGTGCGGTCTGGACCGCACAGACTCACCCCTCGTCCCCGATCGCCACGAGGTCGTCGGGGAACTCGTGCGAGTACACGTCGAGCGTGATTGACGGCTTCGAGTGGCCGAGGATCCGGGACACCTGTACCGGAGTCATGCCCTGGCGGATGGCCGCCGACGCCGCGGAGTGACGGAGGCCGTGCACGGTGATGCCGACCCCTGCGAGCTTCGCGGCCGGACGGAACACCCGCGCCGACCAATTGCGCAACCGCAGCGGCCCGCCGTCGCGCTGAGCGAACACGAACGCCTGGTCGTCGTCGGTGATGCCCTGCGCCACGAGATGCGTGCGCAGGAGCGGCACGAGGGACTTCCGGAACGGCACGCGGCGCACGGACTCGGCTGTCTTCGGTGGGCCGACGTGCATCCGTCCGTCGACTTCGACCGCCGCCTCTGCGATGAACAGCGTTGGCCGCGGGCCGTCGAGATCGAGTCGACCGACGCGGAGTGCTGCTATCTCACCGAACCGCGCTCCCGTGGCGCTCAGGAGCCGAATCAGCAGCCCGTCGGCAGACACCGGGGCCTCGACGCTCTGCCAATCGGCCGCGGGGTCTGACATCTCATCCGCACTGTCCACCAGGTCGGTCCGTCGCCCCGGGGACTTCGGTTGCGCGGCACGATAGTCGGCGGCGCGTGCGATCAGCTCGACTTGCTCAGGACTGGCGAACCTGCGATCACCACTACCGCCGACGGCCGGAGCGGGGGCCACCTTGACGCCGCGCGTCGGGTCCACGGTGATGATCGGGTCCGTCGGGTCCATGGCCACCGAGATGATCTGCCGGAGTAGTTTGAACGTCTGCCGAGCGGTTGCGGTACTGACCGGCGTGCCCTTCTTGGTTGTCAGCCCCCGAAGCCACGTCTCGACGTCGCGCCGAGTGATCGAACGGACCGGGGTGTTCTCCCAGCGGGGGAGTATGTGCCCGTCGACGAGCACTGAGTACGTGGCGATGGTCGACGGTCGGCCGGTGAGCCCGCCGCGCCACCGCGTCGCCACCTGACCAAGCGTCACGCTCTCTTTATCCGGCGCGACGTAACCGCCCGTCGCGATTGCCGCGGTCTGCGCTGTCAGCCATGCGTTCGCGGCCTTCTTGGTGGGGAACGACTTCGACACCGGCTCGCGGTTGGGATTTACGTACGTCGCCTGATAGCGAAGCCCTTTGCCGTAGCGGCTGGTGTGCTCACCGGCTCTCGTCGTCCACCGATCATTGACGGGGTAACGGTGTCCGGGAGTGCGGTTCGGTGCCATGCACTGAAAGATACAGCAAGATGACTACTTAACCTGTGCGGTCTGCCGGTATCGGTTCGGTAACGACCCGCAACGCTCTGACCTGCGTCGTCAGGATTGAACGTCAACTCTTGCAAAATGCCTGACCTGCGCAAACATGGATACATGTTCGGGTTGACGTCGACGAAAACAGTTACTAGGCAACGCATTTCGGGTGCTTCGTGTGCTTTCCTGCATCTATCCATTGCAGAGTCAGGAGTACCGATGAACACCAACACGATCCCGGAACGCTTCACTCCGCGGACACTGGCCGACTACCTCGGCGTCGCGCCACAGACCGTCTATGGCTGGAGCCATCGAGGCCAGGGCCCGATCGGCTACCGCGTCGGCGGCCGAAAGTACTACGACCGCGCCGACGTGGACGCGTGGATCGCTGCGCAGAAGGCCCAGGACATCGCTCGTCGCACGGCCTGACACATCCAAATCCGGGGAGCCCGCCCGCGCGGAACATACACGCGCGCAACGAAATCAGGAGAACATGCCCACCAACGAAAAACGGCACCCGGCCGGGGAGCCGGGTGCCGTCTCCGGTCTCTTCACCAAGATGGAGCAGGAGATTGCCCACCCCGACGATACGTCGGTGATCGGGCAGTTCGCCAGCGCGCCGACCGATCCCGATCAGTTGGCGATTGATCTCGATCCGGAGATCAACGCTCACACTCTGGCCGACCGAGGGTTGCCGGTGTTCCCCGCGGCGGCGAAGAATCAGCCCCTTGTGAAGTGGCGCAGTGCCGCGACGACCGACCATGCCGACATCTCGCGGTGGTGGCGGCATTGGCCCGATGCTCTTGTCGCGGTGGCTCTTCCGCCTGGTCGGCTCGTGATCGACGCCGATATGTATAAACGGGCCGCGCAGGACACCATGACTCGACTCGAATCCAAGTACGGGCCGCTTCCGGCGTGTCCCACAGTCGCGACGCCACGAGGGGGACGGCACTACTACTTCGGCGTGTCGCGCGACATCCGGTTTGCCGATGTCGCGGGTCCGGGGGTCGATTTGCGTGCGGGGGATCGAAATTACGTGTTGGCGCCCCCGAGTCGGGTCGGGGACCGGCGCTATGAGTGGCTGACTGGAGAGTTCGACGACCCACCGGAGTTGCCACTGTCGTGGCTTGCCGGAGTCGAGCATCGGCGCCCGATGTTGCGTACTACCCGTCACCGCATACTGCCCGCGGCGCTGACCAGCATCGGGGACGTGTCGCTGGAGACGGTGACCCTCGACGATCTCGGCGACTACCTCGACGCACTGCCGCGGGGGCGCATGGACCGGCTCATGGCTCGCGCCGTCGATCCGGGCACGCTGGCCGTGTCGATGCGCAAGGCCGCTCACGACACCCTGACACGGGTCTCCTACAGAGTCATCGCCCTCGCGGCCGAGGGCCACCCCGGTGGCCGCGACGCGGTGCAACGCGTCATCGTCGCGTTCGCCGCGGAGATCGAGCGTCGGTTGCATGCCGGTGAGCCCGCGCGCGCCCCCGATGAGATCGCTGGAGAGGTTGTGCGGGCCATCGCCGGAGCCATCGTGAAGGTGAGTGCCGAGTGAGCGGGTTCGATGGTCTCGCCGGTGCTGCTGATATGCCTGCTCGCGCTGGTCACTTCGATCATCGGGGCCGGTGGGTTTCCGCTGACGATGATCGGCCCGTAGTCGACCACATGGAGAGTGCCGACGTGGAGGACGCGGAGGTCACCGAGGACGGCCCGCTGGCCGCTGTCCGCGCGATCCGCGAGCAGTTCGGCCACGACGACGAGGACGACTACGAAGACAGCGACGACGACGAGGACAGCGAGGTCGACGACCATTTCGTCGACGGCGCCGAGTGGCTGTTCGACGAGCCCGACGTCGCGCCCGCGTTGTGGGGCAGCGGGACCCGAGTCCTGTGGTCAGCGGGCGAAGCGCTCACGATCACCGGACCGCCGGGTGTCGGCAAGACTTCGGTTGCCGCGCAGGTGGTTTCGGGGTCTCTGGGATTGCGTGACCGGGTGCTGGGGTTTCCGGTTACCGAGTGTCGCCGCGTGCTGTATCTGGCGATGGACCGCCCCGCGCAGGCCCGTCGCAACATCCGGCGCTTCTTCGAGCCCGAGGACCGCGAGCGGCTGGCCGGACGCCTCGTGATCAAGCAGGGCCCGCCGTGGGTCGACTTCGCGGTCGACTCCGACGCGTTCGTCGAGTTGTGCGAGCGGGCCGGACTTCAGCCGGGAGACCGGGTGATCGTCGATTCGATCAAGGATGCGGCCGTGGGCCTGTCCGAGGACCGCGTTGGCGCTGAGTACAACCGTGCGCGGCAGAAGGTGCTGACGGCGGGGGTTGACGTCCTGGAGCTACACCACATGGTCAAGCGGTCCGGCGACGGCCCGCCCAAGACGTTGGCCGACGTCTACGGGTCGCAGCACATCACTGCCGGTGCCGGGTCGGTAATCCTGCTGCACGGCGTGGCCGGTGATCAGGTGGTGACGCTGTTGCACCTGAAGCAACCCATAGACGACGTCGGCCCGCTGTTCGTCACGCACGACCCGACAGGCCGCAGCAGTGTCGACACCGCGGCCACCGACGTGGTGACGCTCGTGCGGGGCCAAGGCGCCAAAGGTGCGACCGCCACCGACGTCGCAGTTCTGCTGTTCGACACGTCGCGCCCCTCGCGCCCGCAGATCGAGAAGACGCGCAGGCGACTCACCGACGCCGTGAACCGTGGAGCTCTCGTGAAGCGCGACGGCGACCGAGGGGGCAGCGGCGACGACGGCCGGTCGCCAACACGATGGTTTCTGCGCGCGCACGGCGACGAGAACGGTCCCGACAAGTGATCCGAAATGTCAATCACGCGTCAATCACGCCGAAACGCATAACCGCAGGTCAGCCAATCACGGCATCAATCACGCGGAGGTCAATCACGATGCAATCACGCTCAATCACGACGACGCCGTTTGCCCAGGTCAGCCAATCACGCGAGTGCGTGATTGAGGGTCAATCACGGTTTCCGCCCCCCTGGAAGGGGGGCGAAGCCACCGTGACGGCCGGATTTGAGAGAGGAGAAACGCCGAAATGACCGCATCGACAAGCGGCAACGGACCCCGTTCGCACGCCGCCCAACACGCCATCGAGCAACGCCGACAGAGCTTCGCTGACTACTGCGACCGCCAGATGCGAGACCCGACCCCGGGCACGACATGGCACCCGCTCTACCGCTGGCCGTCCGACACCGATGCCGACTACGCCGCGCGAGTCGCCGAGCACGAGCGGACCCAGCACACCATCACCAGGACCACCGGCTGACCGGCCGGAGAGAAGAGGAGACATGACCGAGCAGACCATGAGGCCAACAGTCACCGTCGCACCACACCAGCGGACGCGCGTCGGCGCCACGCAACGGGACGTCGAGCGACTGAACGAGAAGGTGACGCGGGAGGCCGGTGACCGAATCGCCGCGTCGTCGGTCATCCGCCCAGCGCCGACCTCACCCCCAGCACCCCAGCAGCACCCGCCCGCGCCGGGCCTCGATGACGCCGGAGACCTTGGCCAGACGATCACCGATCTCATCCGGTTGTCCAAGCTGGCCGACGCGGGGAGCCGCACCCGCGCCCGCATCCGGGAGGAAGCCGCCACGGTCGCCGAGCAGCAGCGCGACGCCCACCAGCGACACCAGCGCGCTCTGATCGCCGAGGCATGGGAGGCCGCGGCCAAGCGCCAACGGGTGCCCGACGTCGTCGAGCGAGCCATGCGTTTCTACGAACACGAGCGGATCACTGCGTCAGTCGATTACGCGCGCGACGAGATGCTGGCCGCGGTTGATGCCCGCCACGCCGAGCTCGCCCGGGCCGCCGTCGCGGACGTGGCAGACGAGATCGACGCCGAGGTCCTGGACGCTGCGAACGGTGCGCTTCGCGACGCCCTTCAGGCTCACGAGCGGCTGAGGCTGGCCGGGGTGTCGGTGGACGTCACGCTGGATGAGGCTGTGGACGCGGGGGACGCGGGAGTGATCGACGCGTTGCGGCTGTGGCGGGAGTCGTGCACGCGGTGGGGGCACGTCCAGAACGTCCGGCAGTGGGTCGCCGCTGTGCTCGACCGGGGGTTCGTCGTGAAGCGGGGCCAGGTCAGCGTCACACCACCGCCGCGGATTCCGTCGGGTGCGTTCGCCGACACGGCCGCGGTCGCCGCCGCGCACGGCACCGCCGAGCGTAGGACCCAGGGGTCGCAATGGGAGGGGTCCACGGCGCCGAGGTGGCTGGCAGACAAGGGGTCCCACGAGGTGCTGCGTTGGTGGGTTGGCCTGGACGAGGGGTCCCGGCTGAATCCGTCGGGGGTCCGGGTTGGTATCTCATCTGTCGTGCCAATGGACCAGGGGTCTCACAAGGGGGCCGAGCAGCACACACCCGACACCGATCAGGTGCTCAACGAGGACGAGGCGGTGGAGGCGTGGTGAATGACGAACAGGGACATGCACGAGGGTTCGGCCGGTACCTCGACGAGGACATGAAAGGTCGACCGCACACCGCCGACGAGGCCGAGCAGGAGCACGACGAGAGAGGTCAACACGAGGTCGACGAGCATGGCCAACCGACGACGCGGCTCAGCGACCGTCTGAATCGGTCCGGAAGCGACCGCGGGTTCGGCCGCTACCTCCAATAGTTCGGCGCGCTGCGTCGATCTGAGACCCCGATTCCACCTGTGTGGGTCGGGGTCTCGTCGTGTCTAGGGGGCGTGGCCCCTCCAGCACGGGGGTGCTGACCGCCGCCG
Source organism: Gordonia sp. McavH-238-E (assembly GCF_022348225.1). NCBI lineage: Bacteria > Bacillati > Actinomycetota > Actinomycetes > Mycobacteriales > Gordoniaceae > Gordonia > Gordonia sp. McavH-238-E. The sequence continues at coordinate 501,975 of NZ_JAKRFE010000001.1, read as the reverse complement.
CGTACTGGCCAACCGGACGGCCGCGCATAGAACGTAGCCGCAGACCCCGGGGGTGGGACCCCTCCCCGGGTCGATCTCGCAGGGGGTCGCCCCGTACTGCGGACGACCATGAGTACGGGTCTGGGTCAAAACGGCCATACCGCCCTGACCAGGGCAAATACGCCCAAGATGGGGCCAGGATCGACTAGAACATTCGCTCTGAGCCGTAAATTATGTTGGCGCGCAGTCGAATTGCTATTGGTGGTCAGTCGAAAGTGACTAAAGGCCCTTCGTCCGCTTTGGGACGTAGTAGCGCGGATCGAGGAACCCTCGAAATTCGGCAAGGCGTTCTGCGTGCCACGCGTCGCTAGCGAGCTTCCCTGGGCTAGGGCTTCCATCCGGCAACGGATCACCGATCTTCGGGGCAGGTGTCACTCTCTGTTGGTCCAGGTGGTGGGCGATGCTGGGTATCTCTCCCGCGCCATTCCAAGTGTCGAGTGTCCACGCGATTTCCGAGAGGATGACCTTATCTGTGCCTATGGCGGTGTGCATGGCGACTAGCACCCGGTCGATCGTGTAGCCCTCGGCTAGACACATCTGCCCGCATAGACCGGCGGCCGTCCAGCGCGAACTCATCGCGGGGAGAAAGTCCGAAATCTGTTCGAGCGCCGTCGAGTTCCCGACGACGTTTCGGGTTGCCGCGATCGCACGTTGAAGCTCGAACCGTATGAAGTGATGACCGCCTACCCAACGGATCGTCTCGTGATTGATGTCCGTCTCGACCGCGGCAGGAGTGAAGAAAAGGTCCATCTCTTCGGTCGCGGCACGGATTCGTTCGGCGAGCTTGGTTGCCGCTGACCGCTTGCGATCCTCCGCAGCCAGCGCGCGTTCCTGATTCAACTGTGACCGAAGTGCGAAGAAAGCAAATGCGAGGGCTGTGAGAGTGGCCGAGACGGGCACCCCGACGTTCGCCACCCAATCCGCAGTACTGACTTCAGTCCAGAAGCTCCCGATCGGGTTGGCCATTCGTCAACACTATGCCCGGCAAGCGCCGTGACTGTGGATCTGTCCGCTGCTGCCGTGTCTGGACCGCACTGGACCGCACACAGACCGCACAGTTTTGAGAAGTTGACGACAGACGCCGAACGGCCCTGAAAGACGAACCTCCCATCAGGGCAGTTCAGAGGCTATAAACTGGAAACCAATGATAAAGGGTAAGAGCCCAGGATAAAGCCATACACATAACTGGGGGTCAAGTGGTCGCAGGTTCAAATCCTGTCAGCCCGACAGAAAACCCTGATGAGCATTGCTCATCAGGGTTTTGTTCTGTTCGCCGACTGCACTGCGATTGCACTCGTCACGGTCAGGCCCGAGTCGGCGGGAGCGGTTGGATGTCGACGACGTCGTCAGCGAGCGCGCCGGCGCGGCTGCGCAGACCGTCGAGAACCTCGGTCAGATTCGTCCCGCGTCGATGCATCGTGTCCATGTGCACGGATTCCCAGACCGGGAACTCGCCGTGAGCGTCGCGCGCCGTGGTGTCCCAGAGAAGTGCGTCGCCGTTCTCGCTCCAGCCGAAGGCTGTCAGCGACGCGACGAGTTCCCAGCTGCCGTCGGGCTCGATCATCCAATCGAAATTCTCATCCTGCCCGTCTCGGTACGCGGCCCGGAAGGCGCGGGTGAGTTGCCCTCCGCGCCCGACGAATCCGTCTGCGTAACCGGGCAGGACCGGCGGGTACACGAGCCACAGACCGAACGTGCGCGCCCATCCCGAGTGGCGGATGAAGTCGCGATAGGACGGCGGGAACCCGCCACCGTCGTCGAAGGAGAAGCCATCGAGTGCGGCGAAGTCGATGTGCATCCGAGTGGGTTCGCCGCCTACACGGAGGACGTCGAGGTTCGCCATGACGATGAGACTAGGACACGCCGTGAACGAGGGGGGCGACCCAATTAGGCTCGTGGCGTGGACGCAGCCGAGTACCGACGCAGCCTGACACGCATCCTTGCGGCGCGATCCGCGGTTGTCGCAGCAACGTTGGAACGCCTCGGCGGCGCGGCGTCCGACGTCGCCGGGGTGATCGACGGGGTGACGATCGACGTGTTCGTCGACCAGGACGCCGAGGGTCCGTTCGATGTGTGGGCGCGATTCGAGGGTGCGGACGCGTTCGAACTGGACCGCCGGTTCGATGACGAGAGACGACTGTTCGGTGTCGAATGGGGCGAACTCGGCTGGGAACCGGCGGTGCCGTCGCGACCGCGGGGGTGGTCGCGCCACGACCTGGAGGAAACGATCGTCGATGTCGTGGCGACGTGGCTCGACACGCTGATCCCCAGTGGGCCACTGGCCTGGGAAATCGGTTCGGGTGCAGGCACACTCGACCCACGGCCGGTGGGGCCGAGCGTCGACGGGAACGGAATCGGCTCCACAATCTGACGCCCGGCGCCCGTGTCACCTCAGATGCCGGACGAAGAATCCGGCGGCGTTCTCACCCGCGTACGCCGGGACGCCGGTGTGTCCGCCCATGTTCGCGTGCAGACTCTTCTCCGCCGAACCGAAGGCGTCGAAGAGATCCAGTGCAGCCTGCCGGTCGTTGTGTTCGTCGTCCCACTGCAGCAACACGTGCAGGGGGATCGTGACGCGCTGGGCCTCGTCGAGAATCGTTCGCGGGATGAAGCTCCCCGCGAACAGCACGGCGGCCGCGATCCGGGGTTCGGTCACGGCCAGTCGGACGCCGACGGAGATGACGCCCCCGGAATAGCCCACCGGCCCATGGATGCCGGGCAACTCGAGGAGCCGGTCCATCGCCGTCCGCCATTCCGGGACCGACTGCTCCACCAGGGGCAGGACGAGCCGGTCGATGATGTCGGCGCTGACCTGATGGCCGGCCTGCAGCGTCCGACGCAGGTCGGCACGGGCGTGCTCGGCGTCCATCGATGTCGGTCGGTCGCCACCGCCGGGCGTCTCGATGGTCGCCGCGGCGAAGCCGTCGGTCACGGCCCGACGCGCCCGGGCTGCAAGTCGTGGATACATCTGTGGAAGGCCGCCGGGGTGTCCGAGCAGGATCAGCGGAACGGGTGACGAGGTCGTCGCGGGAGTCCACAGGATGCCCGGGATGCCGCCGAGGACGAAGTTCCGTTCGACGGCGCCGTCGGCGAGGTGGGTCTCAGAGATGAAATGCATGGTCGTGCCTCTCGGGAGTGCGCTTCTACGGCGCGCCCCGGACGACCTATCGCCCGACCGTGACTCCGTAAGGGAGCGCCCACATCGAATCGTTCATGGGTATCGCCTCCTCGGTCTGTCGCACGGACGGTGAACACAGTAGCAGTGGTCGACCATCTGCCACGCGGGAATCGTCGTCGACGCTAGACGGTCAGCGGCACCGCGACGTCGACGCCGCCCTCTTCGGTGATCCGGGCGCCCATCTGGGTATAGGTCGGGGCCGCGATGAAACCGCCTGCGAAGAGCGCCTCGCCCTGGCGGAATCCGGGGGACTCCGCGAGAAGGTGTTCGGGCACGAAGCCGAAGGTGTCGGCGAGTTCGGCGAGATCTCGCGGCGCGTTCATCCGCATCAGACACAGGTTGTCGCACTGGGACAGGACGTTGGGATGGATCTTGGTCGGTCGTTGCGTCGACAGCAGGAGCCAGAGGCCGAATTTGCGACCCTCGGCGGCGATCTGCACGACGCGATCGATCAGGGTCTGCTCCACCGCATTCGTGGCGAGGGGCGGACAGATGTTGTGGGCCTCGTCGATGACGATGAGGACGGGGCGCCGCTCGTCGCGATGCGCCCACAGGTGTTCGAGCACACTGAGCGCCGCCACCTTCGGTTCTGCCGGGTGGGCGAACCCGCCGAGGTCGAGCACGGTCGCCTGCGGACGGTCGTCGATGATGTCGGTGGCCGCGACGTCGCCCCGCGCCCACAGCGCCCAGTCGAGGACCTGCAGATTCTCGATCCGCTTGGCCAACCGCTGGTGTCCTGGATCCGCCGAACTGCGAAGCGCGTCGAGGTAGGTGGTCTGATCCGACGTCTCGGTGAGGGTGGCGTCGGCGTGCAGCAGAACGTTGTACTCGTCGGCGTCGGCGATCGGATCCAGTTGCAGCACCGCAGCCTTCGCGGTGAGCGGCAGCGAGAGGAACCGCGCCCGCAGTTGCTGTCCGTCGCGCCGCGTGGAGTGGAGTACCCGGATGTCGGTGGCCGCGATCGCATCGGCCGTCGCCGGGTCGGTGGTGCCACGTGTTTCCGGCAACCGAGTGAAGTCCGCGTTCGGATCAAGGATCAGCAGCGGGAGCCGGGTGCGCAGCAGCAGTTGCTCGAGCACCACTCCGAGCGCGTAGGTCTTGCCGGAACCGCTCTGGCCGCACCAGAAGGTGTGGCGGTTGAACTTCTCGGCGGCGAGGAGGACGTCGGTCGTCGCGTTGTCGCGATGGTTTCCCACTGTCAGCTGAACCACGTCCGTACCTTACTGGCACGGGCGGCTTTCCATCGGACTTACGAGCCGGTCAACTCCTTGCGCAACACGAAAGCACGGTCGCCGGTGGCGGGGTCGCGGACCGGGAACCCGTGCCTGCCATAGAAACGATGCGCGTCGACGTCGGGTTCGTCGACCTCGATCTCGAACTCGCCGGCGCCTCGCCGTGCCGCCTCGGCGACGGCCGCGGTGAGGACCGCGCCACCGAGTCCGCGGCTCCGTTCGGCGGGGGTCGTGTACATCTCGTCGAGTAGTGCGATGCCGCCGTCGACCCACACGTTGGTCCGGATGGTGACCAACCCGACCGAGATGACCGGGTCGCCGGCGACGATGGCGAAAGTCGTGGTGCCCGAGAGCAGCTCGCGGAGTCGACGAGCCAGCACCGACGGACCGGGCGACGGCTCGTCGTACTCGCGATTGAACGCATCGAGGAGGTCGGCCATCACCGGCGCATCTGCCGGCGTCGCCAACCGGGCACTGTTGTGGACGTTCGCGGGTCCCACGGTAGCGGTGCCTCCGTAGGTGGGCAGTCGTTCCGGTGGTCGGTCAGCCGTCCCCGCCGAACCGGGTGAGCAGGCGGTCGACCGCGCTGCAGTCCTGCAGGATTCGCCGGCGACCGGGGTCCGCGGCGACATCGCAGAGCATCGCGTCGCCGCCCGGGATCCGCTCGATACCGACGATCGCCGACCACACGGCCCCGTCGGTGGCCGTGAACGCGTCGACACCGTCACGCAGGGCCCGCGCCAAAACAACCCGGTCGTCGGGGTCCAGCCGGTCGTGGACCAGGGCGATCATCTCGCCGGCGACCGAGCCGTGTGCGCGCTCGTCACGGCGGTGCAGGGCGACGGTCGCCTGATGGACCGGCTGCATCGACCGGTCGTCGGCGATCAGGGTCAGATAGTCCCCGATGGACGTCTCGGCGACCGTGGCGAACGCGAGAGTCGTCAGCGCGGCGTCTCGTGTCGACTCCGCCCGCGCGAGCGCTTCCCGATGCCGCCGCACCGTCGTCGACTCCGGCAGTGCGGCGTCCGGCAGCGCCCAGCCGCGCCGTCGCCGGGTCAGTGCAGACGCGTTCAGGTGCATCAGCGTGTGGTACTCCTCGTCGACCATCGACTGCACCACGGCCGCTCGACCAGCATCCGAGAATCCGGTGCCGAACGCGTCTCGGAACAGCAGTCCGAAACCGGGTGTCACCACATCTTGTTCGATGTCGATGACGGTCTTGTTGTACGCGATCCAACTCCAGGCCAGAACTCTCGACCGGACGTCGTCGTCGAGACGATCCCAGCTCGGATGCCCCGCGAACGGGAGCATCGTCTCGGGGAAGTCGGATCGGGTGTCGTCGTAGAGATCGTCCATCGTCGGGCCGTCGAGTTCGGCCTCGGTGCGCCGCACCGTCGCTCGCCGCGGCCAGCTGCGGACGAGCCCGCGGATCACCGCCGACTCCACCGGGTCGGAGGCGTCGTGGTCGGGCAGCCCGCCGGTCACGGCACCAGTCCGTCGAACAACCGGGCACACAGCGCGGCATATCCGTTCGCGCGGGTGCCCAGGGGGGCGCCGGCCCGGGCCAGCAGTGCCGCGAACTCGCCGGCGTCGCCGTGAGTGCCTGTGCCGGTGCCGTCGGCGCAGGCGGCCGACACCCGGGAGACGGCCCGCAACAAGGCCTCTCGAGCCGCCGGCGCACACGGATTCGATTCCTGGATGTCCCGGTACACCTCCGGCGTCCCGCCGGTGATCCGGGCCAGCATCGCCGACATGGCCGTGAACGGGGGAGTGGCCAGCAGCGCGGTGTCGTCGGCGTCGACTCCCAGGTCGGCGAGCGCTGTTCCGAACGACAGGATCGTCGCATGGGTGAGCGCCTGGATCGACGCGCACAGCCGGTCGTGACGCTCCGCGGTGGTGACCTCCGTCCGGGCACCCCACCGGGCCAGGTCGTCTAGCAGACGGTCCGCGCCGGGTCCGTGGTGATGGACGACGACCGCGACCACCCGCCCGGGCAGACCGAGGGACGGCGCGAACATCGGATTCACCCCGACTGTCGGCCCGCCGCGCTCGACGTCGGCCAGCGCCGCCGAGAACCGCGTCTTCACCGACAGCGTCTCCACCAGCAATGCCGTCGGGCGCAGCACGGACCGCACCGTTCCCACCGCGGCGAGCGCCACGTCCTCCGGTACCGCGAGAACCAGGACATCGGCGTCGCGCATCCGCGCGGTCGCCTCCGGACCCGGGGAGCGGATGTCATCGCCTGTGGTGGCGTCCAGGACGTGGACCGTGTCGCCGTCACCGCGCCACCGATCGGCCAACATGGTCCCCACCGCCCCCGCTCCGCCGGCCACGACCACCGACCGCACACCGGGGGCGGTCGACGCGGTCACGGACTGCTCTCGGCGGCGACGGACAGGCAGCGACGCATGGTCAGGGCCTTGACCATCGTCTCCTCGTATTCCTCGTCCGGATCCGACAGCGCGACGATGGCCCCGCCGACCCCGAACGTCACCTCCGACTCGGTCGCGACCATCGTGCGGATCACGATCGACAGGTCGGCGGTACCCGTCAGCGAGAAGTAGCCGATGGCGCCCGAGTAGACACCACGCGGACCCGCCTCGAGTTTGTCGATGATCTCCATCGTGCGGATCTTCGGCGCGCCGGTCATCGAACCGCCGGGGAACGCCGCCCGCACGCAGTCGACCGCCGACAACCCCTCGCGCAACGTCCCGCGCACTGTCGACACCATCTGATGGACCGGCGCGAAGGTCTCGATGTCGAACAGGGACGGCACATGCACCGAGCCCGGCTCGCAGACCCGCGACAGGTCGTTGCGGACGAGGTCGACGATCATCAGGTTCTCCGACCGGTCCTTCTCGCTCGTTCGCAGATCGCACCGCAAGTGCTCGTCCTCCACGGGATCCGCCGACCGGGGCCGGGTGCCCTTGATCGGTTTCGATTCCACCGTGCGGTCCGCGGCCACCTTCAGGAACCGTTCGGGGGACGCGCTGAGCACCGACAACCCCGAGAACTGCAGCAGCGCGCTGTAGGGCATCGGGCTGATCTCGCGCAGACACGAATACCCGGACACGGGGTCGAGCCTGCGATGCACCGTCGCCGAGTTGGTCAGGCACACCTCGTAGGACTCCCCGGACCGGATCTCCGCCAGACAGTCCTCGACGAGTCCCAGATACGTCTGATGGTCGTGCCGGAACACGATCGGCGCCTCCTGCGCCACCGGGACCAGCGGCGGGGTCGACGCCGGGTCGGCCAGTGGCACCGGTGACTCCCGGATGGTCGACGCCGTCGCATGCAACCATGCCGCGGTATCGGGGCCTGACGTGCCGGTTTCCGAGCGGTCGACCGGTTCCAGTGCGAGAACGTACGCGCAGTCGCGCCCGTGGTCGATCACGACCGCGCGGTCGGCGAAGACCAGTGCCGCGTCGGCCTGCTCGGATGCGTGCGCCAACTGTCCACCGGTGTCCGCCTTGAGCTCGTAGCCGAGATAGCCGACGTAGCCGAGACCGAACCCGCCCGGCAGGTCCGACCGCGGTGCCACCGAGCGCTCCCGCAGTCGCGCGCCGAGATAGTCGAAGAATGTGCTGCGGACCACCTCGCCGGAGCCATCCGAATGTTCGACTCGTACGGTCATTTCCGGCACGCGGTAGGTCACGTACTCGGCGAGCGGGCCCGAGCAGTCGCCCATGACCGAGAACCTGCCGTCCTCGTCGTCGGACGCCGAACCGTCGAGCCAGTAACTGTTCGGACCGTCGGCGAACAACCTCTCGTACACCGCTTGCGCGTCCACCGCCCGGTCGACCCGCACCGACCGCACGCGGTAGCGGTGTCCCGGCATGCGTTCTGCCGAGACGCTTGTCGTCGCCGGCGACGTCCTCGATGCTGCCCGTCCCCGCCGGTGCGCCCGCACCGGGGTTGCCGCGGCGAAGTTCGCCAGCAGTTCCCGGCCGTATTCGCTGCAGATCGACTCCGGATGGAACTGCACCCCCCACAACGGCAGATCCCGGTGGCGCACCGCCATCAGGACGCCGTCGTCGGACCAGGCCTGCTCCTCCAAGTCGTCGGGGACGTCCATCACGGCCAGTGAGTGGTATCGCACCGCGTGGAACGGGGACGGCAGCCCCGCGAAGAGGCCCCGGCCGTCGTGGTGCACGGCGCTGACCCGCCCGTGCCGCGGCTCCGGGGCCGCCACCACCGGACTGCCGAACACGTGGCACAGACCTTGGTGCCCCAGACACACCCCGAGCGCGGGTAGCCCACTGTCGGTCAGAGCCCGCGCGCTGATCCCGAAGTCGCGGACATAGTCCGGTCGGCCCGGGCCGGGGGAGACCACCACATTGTCGAAAGCCGTCAGATCCACCGACGCCCACGGCACGTCGTTGGCGACGACAACCGGCTCCCGGCCGTTGACGTCGGTCAGCAGTGCGAACAGGTTGTAGGTGAACGAGTCGTAGTTGTCGATCAGCAGGGTGCGCACCGCGGCCACCTCAGTCCGTGCTCGACCCGGCGGCCGCGCGCCGGACAGGGTGACGATCCGGCTCTGCGTCGGGCACCGGATCGCTGATCGCCCGCCGCGGATCGGTTGCCACGATCAGGTCCTCGACGCGGCATGTCTCGGCGATCAACAGGTCGTAGAGGGCGTGCAGGAAGTCGGGGGAGAGGTCGTGTTCGACGGCGAACCGGTGGGCGTGTTCGTGCACGACCCCGACACGACCCGGCTGCATCACCGCGATGGCATGCCGGCGTTTGAGTCGCGCGATGCGGGTGCACACCTCGATCCGGGCACGAACGGTGTCGAGCAGTCGATCGTCGATCCCGTCCAATTCCGTTCGCAATGCTTCGAGTCCGCGTGCACCGAGGTCGTTCTCACCCAGCGCTCGCCCGTCGATGTTCGTCGTCTGGTTCACGGCGCGACCACCTAGAAGTGTCCGAATGTGCGGCCCGCCGGCTTGAACCGCCCCGAGATGCGGCGCCGCCCCGTGGGTCCTGCGCCCGGGCTCGCGTCGACGAACCCACACCCCGACTCGGTCCATGGTCGCACCGACTGCGAGATCTCGAAGGCGTTGACGTCACCAGCTGATCACGATTCATCATCGACCGGGACGTCACCGTGGCGAGATGCGTTGTCCGGGCGGCAGTTCGATTGCGGCAAGTCCGACCTTCCGGGCGGTGCTCCCGCCGAATCCTTTGCCGCCCTCATTTTCCCGCGTGCCGCAGGTGTCCGTACAGTGCGGCGCGATAACCGCGGGTGTAACTGGGTTCCTCGTCATCGGGGTGGGGTGGACAGGCGAGCGTCGACGACGCGAGTTGTCGAGCCCACGGCGCCGGCAGGGCGTCGAGATCGGCGGCGGCGTCGAGGAAACCCTGCTGGAACAGATCCGGGTCGAGATGTTCGTCGAGTTCGGCGTCGAAGATCGGGAACGACGTCGGCAGTCGCGTGACGACGCCGTGCTCGGTGACGATGTCGAGCTCGGGAAGATCGGGGTCGGGAGTTTTCAACGGACCGAACGCCTTTCGGCCAGCGTGCGGTACAGGGTCGCCCGACTGACACCGAGTTCCTGCGCGATCTTCGGTACGGCGACACCTCGTGCGCGCATCTGCTCGGCTCGGGCCACCTGCTCGGCGTCGAGCGCTCGTGGTCGACCGATGGTCGAGGTCGATCCGCGCAGCGTTCTCGGTGTCGAGCGGTCAGTCGGTGTGCGCGTGTCCTCGAGTTCGGCCAGCGACGCCAAGACCCCGATGATCATCGCTCCGGCCGGGTCGGCGGTGTCGATGCCCTCGCGTAACGAGCGCAGTCCGATGCGGCGTCCGGTCATCTGGTTCGCGATCTCCATGATCTCGGGCACGGTGCGGCCGAGGCGATCGATACCGACCACCACGGTGACGTCTCCCGCACGCGCGTAGTCGAGGAGCGCGGTGATGCCTGGGCGGTGGCCGGCGGGGATGGACCGGTCTGTTGCGTCGGTGTAGATGCGTGCGGGATCGACACCCGCCTCGGTCAAGGCATCGATCTGCGGCGCGAGTGGATGGGTGCCGACCGTTTCGCGGGCGTAACCGAGGGCCATTCCCGACGGTTGTGTTGGATCTGCTGTCACCGTGGCAGCGTATCTCAAAAGTGTTTCGACATGATTTCGCGACACGCCGAGATTCGAGACTGCTCGTCGCTTGCAACCAGCCATTGGTCGGTCGTGCTGTCGCAAAATAAGAAAGCTCGTCCCGAAACAAATGAGACAATTTGAGACCCCGAGCCCGGCGCGCCGGGTGGTCCACCCCACTTCGGGGGTAGCGCCGAGCGCATCGTCGTCCGTTACATGTGATCTGAACAACTCACCGCCGAGAGAAAGAGGTTCCGCCCAGGTCAGAGTTCGGCGATATCGACGTTCGGATCGAAGACGGTGTTTTCACGATCGAGATAGGACGACTCGATGCGGCGACACACAACGGGCTGTCCCGGGTGTTTCGCGCAGCGCACGAGTCCGATGCCCAGGTCGTGGTGGTGACGGCAAAGACCACACCTTCTTCAGCCCGGACAAGTACGACCCCGACTACATCGTCGCGGCGGGAGCCCGAGACGCGATGCTCACCATGTACAAGGAGGGTGAGGCGATCATTCGTGACTCGATCTCCTGTGAGAAGCCGATGGTGGCGAAGGTCTGGGCGCCGGGCGCGCACAGCCTGGGTGCATCCCTCGCCTTGGCCTGCGATTTCGTCTATGCCGCCGACGATGCGACGTTCAGCGATCCGCACCTCTCCGGCTTCGCGGTCCCGCCCGGCGACGGTGGCGCGCTGCTGTGGCCGGCACGAATCGGACTGACTCGGGCACGTGAGTTCCTGCTCACCGACCGGGTGGCAACTGCCGACGAGGCCGTCGAGATCGGCCTGATCAACAAGTCGGTACCGGCGGAGTCGACGCCGAGGTGGACGCCCTGGTGGCGAAACTCAAGTCCTACGACACGTTCGCCCTGAAGATGAGCAAGAAGTGGCTCAATCAGTATGTGCTGCAGGATCTGAACACCGTCGGACTCGGCATGCTGACCGCCGAGGGGATGCTGTTGGCCGGTGGCGCACTCAGCTCCGCCGGCGACTTCCTCGACACCCAGAAGTAGGCGTCGCAAGGACGACTCGATGGCACCGGCACACCGTGCCGGTGCCATCGGTGGTCGAGGGGCCGTCCGAGACCCGGGGCGGCCTACGGGAGTAGGCCGAGCCTGCGGGCCTGCACCACGGCTTCATGACGACTGTGCACCTCGAGTTTGGCCATGAGGTTGCGCATGTAGGACTTCACGGTCTCCGGGCTCAGGGACATCCGCTCGGCGATCTCCGCGTTGCGGCAGCCGAGCGAGGCGTGAGCGAGTACGTCGGATTCACGCCGGGACAACCGGACCGTCGGTGCCGGATCCGGATCGGCCAGGCGGCGAAGCCGATCCTCGACGGCGTGGATCTCCGCGCTGAGTGAATCGTCACCCAGGCGATCGGCGATGTCGCGGAGCGCCAGGTAACTCTCGGTGATCGCCTCGGACACCCGCAGCTCACGTGTCGGATCGTTGCCGGCTGTCCGTGGTGTTGCTGACAGGATTCGAACGCGGCGGTCGACCTCGTCGCGCATCGCGAACTCGCGCGCGAGCGCGGTCGCCCCGGCGACGACGGGTTCGACCGCTCGATCGCCCAGATCGGAGTCCAGGCGGAGCCCGCCGTAGAGCACGCCGCGGGTTTCTCGCCGGACGACGACGGGCACCGCGAGCAGGGTCTGGATACCCTCCGTGCCGACGTGATGGTCGTACTCGTGTGTGATCGTTCGTGAGTGCGCGTAGTTTCGGACACCGACCGGACGCTGTTCGGCGATCGCCCGCCCGCCCGCGCCGCACTCGGCGTGGATGACCAACCCGCGCAAGATCTGGCTGCGGGTGCCGACCAGTCCGGACAGCTTCAGATCGCCCCGGTGAACCATGCCGCCGAACATGACCGGGAAAGCGGTCCGGCGACCGAGGTCGCGCAACTCGGCATGGATGGCGTCCTGGTCGGAGGGCCGCAGGGCGTCGTTCACGACTGTTCGTCTCCTACTTCTCGGCTGCAATAGTCGAGTGTCCCCCGTCACATCCGATGGGGTCAGCGTAGCAAAGTGTCCACGAACGGATCAGTTCTGCTCTCGCAGAGCGTATTTCACGATCTTGCCGGTCGACGTGCGTGGGAGCTCATCGATGAACACGATGTCATCGGGGACCTTGAACCGGGCGAGGTGGCGGCGTACGTGATCGCGCAGTTCATCCGCGGTCACCGTGGCCGACGGCGCGACGATCACGAAGGCCTTGGGCCGTTCACCCCATTTCTCGTCGGGGACACCGATGACGGCCACATCGAGCACCTCCTCGTGGCTGACGAGAACCTGCTCGATCTCGACGGTCGAGATGTTCTCGCCCCCGGAGATGACGATGTCCTTGGCTCGATCCTTGAGCTGGATGTATCCGTCGGCATGCATCACACCGAGATCGCCGGTGTGAAACCACCCGCCCGCGAAGGCAGCTGCGGTGGCCTCGGGGTCGCGGAAGTACCCGATCATGACATTGTTCCCGCGAAGCACGATCTCGCCCATGGTCTTTCCGTCCGCCGGTACATCGACCATGTCCTCGTCGACCACCCTGGCGGTCTCCGCCTGCACCATGCCGACGCCCTGGCGGGCGAGCAGCGCGGCCCGCTGGTCTGCGGGCAGGTCCGACCACGAATCCTGATGCTCGCAGATCGTGTACGGGCCGTAGACCTCCGTGAGTCCGTAGACGTGCACGATGGTGAACCCGAGCGCTTCGAGCTGACCGATCACGGTCGGAGACGGCGGCGCTCCGGCGGTGGTGATGCGCAGTTCGTCGACACGATGAGCCCCTGGCGCCTGCGCGATGATGGAGCAGACCGCCGGCGCACCGCACAGATGTGTGATGCCGAGGTCGTCGATCGCCTTCCAGATGTCCGCACCCCGCACAGCGCGGAGACACACATGAGTGCCCGCGGCCTGCGTGACCGCCCACGTGGTGCACCATCCGTTGCAATGGAACATCGGCAGCGTCCACAGGTATCGGGTGTGGCCGTCGAACCCGTTGTGAAAAGTCTCGCCGAGGGAGTTGAGGTAGGCGCCGCGGTGGGAGTACAGAACACCCTTCGGGTTACCCGTCGTCCCCGAGGTGTAGTTGATCGAGATCGGCTGGTTCTCGTCGTCGACTCCCCAGTGGATGGGGGCGGTGTCGTCGGCCGCGGCGGAGAGGAAGTCCGCGAAGTCCTCGGTGCCGCGGGTGCCGGCGTGATCGTCAGGAACGGTCGGATCGACGACTCGCACGACGCTGTCGAGGGACGCCACCGAACTCCCGAAACCGTCGACCACCGAGGACAACTCGGCATCGACGAACAACAGGACGGCCCCGGAGTGGTCGAGTATGTACTCGAGTTCCCTCCCGGCCAGTCGAGAGTTCAGTGCGACCAGGACACCGCCGGCCAACGGCACCGCGTAGTGGGCGAACAGCAACTCCGGCGTGTTCGGTGACAGGAACGCCACCCGGTCACCTGGCCGGATGCGAGTCCGGATGGCTCGTGCGAACTGTTCCACGCGGTGCCCGAACTCGCGGTAGGTGAGCTGCCGGTCGCCGTGGATCACCGCGAGGCGGTCCGGGAACACTCGCGCGGAGCGCTCGAGAAACGACAGCGGGCTCAGCGGGGTGTCGTTGGCCGGCAGAGCGTTGTCGGGAGACATGCTGAACCTCCGAATCGTCGGGTACGAGACGTAATCGGTGCCATCGTGCGCGGTCGCCGTGACCCTTCGCTACCCCCGAAAGTGGGTCTGCCCTGCCCCCGGGGCGCGACAGGGGCTTCGCTGTTGGGGGCGAGCGTCATCTCTTTGTTCGGGTTCGTGCGCTTTCGCCGCGAGAGCCCGGATCCGGCGTTACCGTCGCACCACCTGTCGTCGGCGGTGGAGGCATGTTGATGGGACTGGCAGACTCGGGCGCCCACGCGTCCGGACCGCACCTTGTCGATACACCGTTGGGACCGGTCGAATCCGTCGATGTCGGGTCGGGCCCGCCCGTGCTCTTTCTGCACGGGTCGCCGGGCGGTTACGACCAGGGCGTCCTGATGACGCGCTTCTCGCCGGGTCGCATCGGGTCATCGCGATCTCGCGGCCGGGGTACCTGGGCACGCCGCTCACGCACGAGACGAGTGCTCCGGCGGCGCAGGCGGAGCTGGCCGTGGCCGTGTTGGATGCGCTGGAGATCGAGCGGTGTGCACTGATGTGTTGGTCCGGGGGCGGACCCGCCGCCTACTCGCTCGCCGCTGCGGTGCCGGACCGCGTCGCATCGATGGTCGCGGTCGCCGCGGTCAGCACGCGGTTCGACCCGCGGAGCAGTCTGCGCGGCCGACTCGAACTATCCGAGGAGAGGCTTCTGTTCAGCCGCTTCGGCCAGTGGCTCGCGACGACGCTCGCCGCCAAGGCCCCGTCCACGGCCATCTCGACTCTGCTGTCGGGGGAGGGCGATCTGTCGCGCGCCCAGATCCGGGAGCTCACGGCGGGCATCGTCGCCGACGACGACCAGCGCGCGCTGGCGACCGATTTGTTCGCCACCGTGTCGGGGGGCCGAAAAGCAGGTTTCGACAACGACTTCGACCAGTTTCGCGAGCTCGACCTACCACTCGCGGCCATCACCGCGCCGGTGCTGGCGATCCACGCGCGCACCGACGCCGACGTCCCCTTCGACCAGAGTGTCCATGCCGTGGACACCCTGGTCGATGCTCGCCTCGAGGCGATCGACGAAGGCACCCACCTGTCGATGTGGCTCGGCTCCGACGCGTCGCGACTCCAGGCGTTGGTCGGTGAGCACCTGGCCGCGGTGGAGTGAAGGGCTTTCCACTCTCGGTTGCCGGACCCTTCGTGACGCGCCCTCCGCAAGCTCCGGGCGCTCCTCAGGGGGCAGGGCAGGCGCCCTCCGCAAGCTCCGGGCGCTCCTCAGGGGGCAGGGCAGTCGCCCTCCGCAAGCTCCGGGCGCTCCTCAGGGGGCAGAGGGGCGGTCGCGCGTGGTCGCCTGTCGGGCGGCCGTCAGAACAGCGTCGGCGGGAGGGCGCCTTCGAACTCGAGCAACCAGCGCTTGGTCGACAGTCCCTGGCCGGTCACGCCTCCCGAGTAGCCGCCGAGACCGTCACCGGCGACGACGCGGTGGCAGGGGATCAGCAGCGGCACGGGATTGATGCCCATGATGGTCCCGACGCCGCGCGCGGAGACCCGGGTGCCTGTCATCGCGGCGAGTTCTCCGTAGGTGACGGTGTCGCCATGGCCGACCTCCCGGCGCAGCGTGGTCAGAACCGCACGGGCGGCATCCGACATCCCGCCGAGGTCGACCGGGAGGTCGAATTGGGTGAGCTCGCCGGCAAAATAGGCGCGGAGTTGCCGGACGGCTTCGGGGAGAACGGGATCGACGGAGTCGATGCCGGCCGGTGCCTCGATGTCCGCTCGCCAGGCCACGCGCACGATGGCCGAGCCGTCGCTGTCGACGGCCAGGGTGCCGACAGGCGTCGGCACGAGAACACTGTGTGCTGGGGGCATCGCGGGGTCTCACGGTCGGGGTCGGGGTGCGGTCACAGTAGCGCCAGAGTCGCGCCCTTCGATGGAGACAGCTCCGGGAGTATCTGGGAATATTCGGCTGGGCCGTCGTGTTCCGCCCACCATGAGTGCTAATGCAGAGTTGAGTCCTGAAGGCTGGGTCCGCGAGCAGACCGAGAAGATCCTCGAGCAGGGCACCACCGACGGTGTGACCGTGATGGACCGTCCGATCGTGCTGTTCACCACCACCGGCGCGAAGTCGGGCAAGAAGCGCTACGTGCCGCTGATGCGGGTCGAGGAGAACGGCAAGTACCTCATGGTGGCCTCGAAGGGTGGCGCACCGGAGCATCCGGCGTGGTACCACAACGTGAAGGCGAACCCGCAGGTGACCGCGCAGGACGGCGCCGAGGTCAAAGAACTGACCGCTCGCGAGCTGAGCGATGGCGAGGAGCGCGACCACTGGTGGGAGCTCGCCGTCGCCGCTTTCCCGCCGTATGCGGAGTATCAGACGAAGACCGATCGGCAGATCCCGGTGTTCGTGCTCGAGTGAGGGGCGCGCTTCACCGTTGGAGCCCCCGGCCGCGGCCGGGGGCTTTACGCTGTCTCAGGCAGTGAGGCGGAAGGAGCGTCATGGGGAACGTCGTCGATTTCAAGGATGTCTCCACCACGGGACTCGACAGTTCACCGGTCGCCGAGGCGTTGGCCGGCCTCCGGGCCAACGAGGCCCGGTATTTCAAGACGAAGTACGGGCACGATTTCGTCGTCGTCCCGGCATCGGAAGCACCCGACATCCTCGACCGGGTGACCACGATCCTGGCGAACGAGCGCGACATCACCATCGCGTCGCCGGCTCTCGAGGTCAGCGACTTCGAGGTGGGCCCGGACGACGGCAGACTCCACATGTCGTACGTGTTCTACGAGTCGGGCCTGGCCGTCAACGTCATGTACAGCATCGACCCCGCCGGGAAACGTGCTGTCGGGTTCAAGCTGTCCGAGGGTATGGACGTCCCGGCCGAGTTGGAGGCGAAGTTCAAGTTCGCCCGCCAGAAATCGAAACTCGCCGGCGTCATCCGCGGGTCCTACTTCGTCATCAAAGGGGAGTACTGACCCCGACGGTCACTTGAAGCGGATGTTCAGGGTGGCGAGACCGAAGATCTTGCGGCCACCCGACTTCGCCACCACGATGACGACGCCCGTTCGGGTCGCCGGATCGAGCGACTTGATCCGCCCGCTGTACTCGATCTCCCCGCCCTCGGCGCGGGACACGACGGCGGGCTGGGACAGGCGCACCGCGTAACGGGTCACGGCACCCGGATCGCCCGACCACGAGGACACGTACGCCGCCCCAAGGCCCATGGTCAGCATCCCGTGGGCGATCACATCGGGGAGGCCCGCGAGCTTCGCACTCGTCTCGTCCCAGTGGATCGGATTGGCGTCGCCGGCGACACCGCCGTAGTTGACCAGGTCGCCGCGGGACAGTCGGATGGTGTGCGGCGGCAGCTCGTCGCCGACGCTCAGGTCGTCGAAGCTCCGGGCCCCGGAGGTGCGACCCGTGTCATCGGCGGCCGGGACATCGCGCTCGGGACGAACCGATTTCACGTAGCGTTGGGCAGCCTCGTCGTGGCTGAAGATGTTGACGTCGTGCATCATCACCTTGCGAACCGCACTGCTCAGTTCGGGATCGACCTCGTCCGCGGTCACGCCGACGACCGTGGTGTGCATGGTGTGCACTCGTTCGCCCGCGGCGTCGGTCATGGTGTTGGTCACGGTGATCAGGTCTTTGCCCGCGATCCGACGAACGCTGCTCAGCTCGACGTCGGTGGTCAGTTCGTCTCCGGCGACGATCGGCCGGTGCTGTTCGAAGACCTGCTCGGTCTGCACGTAGGTGTCATATCCGACGATGACCTTCTCGAAGAGTTCCCGGTTGGCCGCCATCGCCGGGATCGAGGTGAAGGTGAGCGGCGTGACGAGTCCTGAATAGCCCAGTGCGGCTGCGGCTTCGGGTTCCCAGTGCGCGCCGTGGTAGTCCTGAACCGCGCGGGCGTACTCGCGCACCTTCTCGCGTCCGACCTGATACGAGCCGTCGAGGACGTAGTAGTGCCCGACTCGGGATTCGATCCCGGCGGGATCATCGGCGGTCGTGGCGGTGGTCGTCGGAGTGTGCGTCACCCCGAACACGCTAACGGTGTACCGATCCGAGTCCAACTCCGGAGTAAGTTTGCGGCCGTCGCGCGTCAGCGTCGGAGCCCCTTGCCGTGAGCGTACTCCGCCGGCCGCCCCGAGGTCTGCCAGTCGTGCCAGTTCTCCCGGTGGCGGCACATCCACCGCTCGTGCAGACGGCGGAATCCGGGTGAGATCCGACGGGCGGTCTCGATGGCGATCACGGCGGGGAGACGGAGTGCGATGACGAGTATCCCCGGAACCGGGCTCGGCATCCGGTAGCGCACCCGTGTCATGGGCAGCATGTAGATGCTCGAATATGCCGCGTACATGGCCGCGTTGAATCTGCCGCGCAGTCGCTGCAGTCCGGTCGAGCCGCTCTTCGCGAACGCCGCCGGAAACGACTCGATGAGCTCGGCACCATCGTCCCCGGCGTCGTACGTGCGGGTGGAGGTGACGAAGGCCAGCAGCCGTAAGGAGTCGGCGATCGTCTCGGGGTACCACTGCGTGCGCACACCGAGCAGGTGGCCGAGGTAACGCTGGTAGTGGAGCAGGACGCGGATCTCGCGGGGTGTCGTCTGTACTCCGGTGAGCCACAGCGCCATCGCCGGCACCACGCTGCCGCCCAGCAGAGTCAGCAGTTGATACGACTGACTGATCGGATCCCCCCAGCGTTGCCGATCCCATTCCGGATGCTCGGCGACGGTGCGACGAACCCATACGTGCATGACCCGAACGCGCATCGCCGTCGCACGACCCTGCGACCCCGGTGTGAGCAGCGCCCCAGGCTGTGAGACGTCGATCCAGAAGCGCGAGGTCTCCAGGAACCGGCGCAGCGCGTTGTCGCCTGCATAACCGCCGGCCAGTGAGAGCGGTTTCGCGACAGCGGCCTCGGTGTACATCTCCAGGGTGATCCCGCCGGCGACACTGAACAGGCCGGTGCCCCACCGGCGCCAGATGGCCTCGCCCTCCGCGATCAGTTCGGGGTCGACCCAGTCCGGGACGGTCTCGAACTCCTCGAACAGGTCGACCAGAGCAGGTGGGGGATCGCTGATGCTGTCGAGACCGTCGGTGAGTGCCTGATCGAGGAGCGCCCGCGCGGTCTCACCGCCCAGCGTGCCGTACACCTCGTCGACGAAACGTTCGGCGACCGGGTCGGTGCGGAACATGTCCTCGGCGAAGGTGCGCAGGTGCTCCGGCTCCGGGAAGAGATCCTTGCGGGTCGCTCGCCGGACCAGGGTACGGACACGTCGCAGACGGCGGTTCGACATCGCGGACTCATAGGCGACCGCCGCGGGAAAGGCCGGAGCGTCGGGTGGCGGCGAGAGGGACACAGGAACTCCAGACGTGAGACGGATTCCCTAATGTGTATCACCCGTGCCGACTGTCGTGCACCTGGCACTCATGGACGTTGACTTCAAGCCAACCTGAAGTTGCAGCGTGGAGTGGACATTCCGCACAACCGAAGGAGACACCGATGCGCCGCGTTCTCACCGACTTGTGGGAGACCAGCTCCGACAACCCGTTCCCCGGACTCACCACGCACGCCTACTTGTGGACCTCGAGCCGGAACGTGCTCTTCTACTCGGTCGCCTCCGATTCCGAGTTCGACAGCTTCGCCCGGCTCGGGGGGATCGATGAGCAGTACCTGTCCCACCAGGACGAGGCCGGACCCATGCTCGCCACGATCCAGGCACGCTTCGGTGCGAACCTGCACGCGCCGGCCACCGAAGCGGATCGGATCAGCGGTCACGCGCGGATCGGTGTCGCTCTCGCGGACCGGCACGTCGACGACAACGGGGTCGAGGTGATCCCGTCGCCGGGTCACACTCCGGGCAGCACGAGCTACCTGGTGCACGGCGCCGACGGTGACCGCTATCTGTTCACCGGGGACACCCTCTATCTCAGCGCCTCGGGGCGGTGGACCGCCGGTTACCTCCCCGGCATGAGCGACGCGGATCAGCTCGCCGCGAGCCTGGAACTGTTGGCCACCGTGGCCCCGGACGTTGTCATATCCAGCGCCTATGCCGGGGACTCCGCCGTTCACCGCGTCGACACCTCGGCCTGGCCGGCTCACGTGACCGAGGCGATCGCAGGTCTGTCGACAGCCGCCGGCCCGAGCCGCTAGTCGAACAGACGCCGGAACAGGTTGGTCTCGGCGAGGTCGATGAGTTCGTCGCCGCGCCCGGACAACACGGTGCGCAGGGCGTAGAGGGTGAAACCCTTGGCCTGGGCAGCGGTGATCGCCGGCGGGATGGACAGCTCCTGCCGGGCGGTGACGACGTCGAGCAGCGCCGGACCGTCGTGGGCGAGAAAGTCGTCGACCGCGCCGGCGAGGTCGTCGGGCTGCTCGACGCGCCGGCCCCGGATGCCGAGCGACTCCGCGAGCGCGGCGAAGTCCGGGTTGTCGAGATCGGTTGCGTAGTTCACGAATCCGGCAGCCTTCATCTCGACCTCGACGAAGTTCAGGGACGCGTTGTCGAAGACGACGATCTTCACCGGCAGCTTGTTCTGCGTGATGGTGAGCAGCTCGCCGAGCAACATCGCGAGCCCGCCGTCGCCGGCCAGCGCGATGATCTGGCGGTCGGGGAAGGCGGTTTGTGCGCCGATCGCCTGGGACACGGCGTTGGCCATCGAGCCGTGGGTGAACGAACCGATCAGTCGCCGGGTGCCGTTCATCTCGAGATAACGCGCCGCCCACACCACCGGTGAGCCGACGTCGGGGATGAACACCGCGTCGGCACTGGCCTTCTCGCTGATCAGGCGGGTGAGGTACTGCGGGTGGATCGGTGCCCGGTTGCGGTCGTTGTCGGCGAGATCGTCGAGGCGGCGTCGTGCCGTGGCGTAGTGGGCCAGCGAGGTCGACAGGTGCTCGCTGTCGCGGCCTGCGGTGATCGACGGCAGCAGGGCCCGGACGGTGTCGCCGACATCGCCGACGAGAGGCAGGTCGACGGGACAGCGTCGACCGATCTGTTCACCGCGGATGTCGACCTGGATGATGGTCGCCTTCGACGGGTAGAACTGCTCGTAGGGGAAGTCGGTGCCGAGCATGAGCAGGGTGTCGCATTTCTCGATTGCGCGATACCCGGATGAGAAGCCCAGAAGGCCGGTCATTCCCACGTCATAGGGGTTGTCGTATTCGATGAACTCCTTGCCACGCAAGGCGTGGACGACGGGTGCCTGCAGCGCCCGCGCGAGCTCGACGACCTCGTCATGCGAGCCCTGCACGCCCGCGCCGGCGAGTATGGTCACCCGCTCGGCGGCGTTGAGAGTGTCTGCGGCACGGGCGATCTCGGCATCGGTGGGACGGGTGACGCGTGGGATGTGCCGGATGGGGGCGCCGGCTCGTCGCTTGGGGCAGGGCGCGAGAAACGTCTCGCCCGGGATGACGAGCACCGCGACGTCCCGCTTCTCGACGGCGGTGCGCAGCGCGATGTCGAGCAGGCGCGGCATCTGGTCGGGGGTGCTGACCATTTCGCAGTAGGCGCTGCATTCCCGGAACAGCTGCTCGGGGTGCGTCTCCTGGAAGTAACCGGTGCCGATCTCGGTGGCCGGGATGTGCGCGGCGATCGCGAGGACGGGGACACGGCTGCGGTGGGCGTCGAACAGGCCGTTGATCAGGTGCAGGTTTCCGGGGCCGCAACTTCCGACACACACCGCGAGCTCGCCGGTGAGAGCGGCTTCGGCGGATGCGGCGAACGCTGCCGACTCCTCGTGCCGGACGTGCCGCCACGAGATGGCGTCGTTTCTGCGCAGGGCATCGGTGAAACCGTTGAGCGAATCACCGGGAAGCCCGTGGACGCGCCGGACTCCGGCACGTTCGAGTTCCTCGACGATTCTCTCCGCGACTGTGGTGGACATGGCGATCCGTTCGGTCGGGGTCGGTGTGTCCCGACTATAGACGCGAGCCGGGGGACACCGGCCCCGCCGGACTTCGGCCCACACTGATTTTCCGGCGTCGTCCGGCCGCCCGCGGTGTGAGAATCGACGGCATGCCACGACGCGGTGAACCCCTCCGAAAGCTCGGATTCCTGACCATCGGCCGCTTCGACGGCGACGATCCCCGCCCCGGCCATCTCGAAACCCTGCGGATGATCGAGCTGGCCGAGGAACTCGGCTTCGACAGCGTGTGGGTGCGCAACCGCCATCTCCAGTACGGCATCTCCTCGCCGGTGGCCGTGCTGGCCGCTGCCGCGGTGCGTACCAGCCGCATCGAGCTGGGCACAGCGGTGATCCCGCTCGGCCTGGAGAACCCGCTTCGGCTGGCCGAGGACCTGGCGACCGTCGACATCCTCAGCGCGGGCCGGCTCAATCCGGGTGTCTCCGTGGGCGTACCGATGCGCTACGACGACGTCAAGACCGCCCTGTACCCCGAAACACATGCGCTGGAGAACTTCTCGAAGGATCGGGTGGCGCGGCTCCTGGACAACCTGCGCGGTGAGCCGGTCAGCGACTTCGAGGGGACCGTCGGGATCGAGACGTTCTCCCGCCGTGTACAGCCGCATTCGCCCGGACTGGCCGACCGGGTCTGGTACGGAGGCGGGCTGAGCTCCGCGGTCTGGGCGGGTCGGCAGGGGATCAACTACCTGACCTCGTCGGTGGTGACCGTCGAGGGGACGCGGTCGCGGGACTTCGCGACCGTCCAGGCCGAACACATCGACGCCTACCGCGCCAGTCACGTCGATCCCGACCGAGCGCGGGTGTCTCAGGGGCTGGTGGTGATCCCCACCGACTCGGCGACCCCGGATCAGGTACGGAAGTACCGGGCGTACGCCGAGAGCCGATCGGAACGCACGCGCACCCCGCAGGGGCCCCGCGGCCTGCTGTTCTCGCCCGACTACGTCGGTCCGTCCGCCGAACTCGCCGAAACGCTCTACGAGCACGCGGGATTCCAGCGCGCCACCGAGGTGGCCTTCGCGTTGCCGTTCTCCTTCGACGAACCGGACTATCTGCAGATCGTGGGTGATCTCGCCGAACGGCTCGGGCCTGCGCTCGGTTGGACACCGGCCGGGGCACAGACTGCGGATTCGTAGCGGAAGTGCGTGCCATGTGGCGTCTTTCGTCACACCGTCCCGGTGGTCGTCGCGGATCCGACCGGTTGACGCAGGAGGGTGCGGAGCTTGTCCGGCGCGACCCGACGGAAGTCACTGAAGTAGATCTCGTGGTGCCGGCCGCGCATACGCAGGCCGCTGTCCGGGATGAATCGATCGTGCATCTCGGCCAGCACCGGGCCCTCGTCGTCGAAGGAACCGTGGTGAAGCGTCTGTACGCACAGGCCCTCGTCCAGGGAGGCGATGCGGAGGTCGTCGAGCCGCGGCGGCGACTTCTTCGTGCCCGCCTGCACGACCGCGGCGTCGAGCATGCCAGCGTCGATCCAGTCGGGGACCATCAGCATGAGAGTCCAATTCCAGCGGCCTTTGTCGCGAGACCCGGTGAACGCGCTCATGTCCTCCGCCCACCAGAGACCCTCGAGCGGCGGCACGACGTAGTCGCGGCCGAGTTCGCGGCTGCTCGCGAACTTCAGCGCATAGGCGACCGGGTACAGCGTCTCGATCGTCGCGGCGAACTGCGGCGTGGTGTTCGGGTCGCCCGACCCGTCGATCATGAGGTAGCGCATCACGGGTATTTCGAGAACACGTATCCGGCCGCGGCGGGCCTTGTACGCGTCGAGCGTCTTCTTGAAGTCGACCTTCTCGGGCACGTCGACGACCTTATCCGGGAACACGCCGCCGCTCGTAGGTTCGGAGGGCGAGGGCATACGACGCCCCGCCGATGACGACGCTCCACACGAGTGCCGCGGCAACGCTCCCCACCGGGACCAGGGCGTCGGTGAGGGTTCCGCGCAGCACCTCGATGACGGGGGTGAACGGCTGGTACTCGGCGAACTGCCGAAGTCCGGCGGGCAGGGACTCGGCCGGCACGAACCCCGTGCTGAGAAACGGCAGGATCGTGAGGAACATCGGTGTGTTGCTTGCGGTCTCGACGCTCTTGGCCGCCAGCCCGAGATAGACCGACAGCCAGATCAGCGCGATCGAGAACACGGTGGTCACGCCGAGCGCGCCCAGCCAGTCGAGCAGTCCCGCCGACGGACGGAAACCGATCGCGATGGCGACGGCCAGGACCACGACGATGCTGAACAGCGCCTGCAGAAGGCTGGCGAGCACGTGGCCGGTGAGGACCGCCGAGCGGGCGATGTCCATGGTACGAAAGCGGTTGATGATCCCCGATGTCATGTCCATCGCGACGACGATCGCGGTGCCCTGGACCGCCGAGGCGACGGTGACCAGCACGATCCCGGGCACCACGTAGTCGAGGTAGGCGGTCCGACCGGTGTCGCCGGACTGGGTGGTCATCCCGGCGCCGAGCTGACCGCCGAACACATAGACGAACAGGAGCAGGAAGACGACCGGAATCCCGACCAGCATCACGGTGAGGACGGGGAACTTGATGAGCCGCCGAACGTTGCGGCGGACCATGACCCGCGCGTCCGACACCGTGTGCGCCAGGGCCGTCATGACGTTCCGCCGAACTCATCGGGGTCGGTGATCGCGGGAGAGGGGTTGCCCGTGAGGGCGAAGAACACGTCGTCGAGGGTCGGGGCATGGACTCCGACGTCGGCGACCCGGATCCCGGCGGCGTCGAGTCGGTTCAGCGTGTTCCGGACAGTGGCGACGGTGTCGTCGGTCGCGACGTCGAGGCGACGTGCTTCGAGAACAGGACGCGCATCCGGCAGGAGCGAGGTCGCCGCGTCGAACGAGTCGCGGTCGGGGAAGGTCAGGCGCACCTCGGAATCGTGGACCCGGCTCTTCAACTCGGCGGCGGTACCCTCGGCCACGATGTGCCCATGGTCCAGGACGGCGATCCGGTCGGCGATCCGGTCGGCCTCCTCGAGGTACTGGGTGGTGAGGAAGATGGTGACACCGTCGGCGGCCAGGCGAGAGATGGTGTCCCACAGCATTCGTCGGCTTCTGGGGTCGAGTCCCGTGGTCGGCTCGTCGAGGAAGATGACCCGCGGGATCGACACGAGCGTCATCGCGAGGTCGAGCCGGCGCCGCATTCCGCCCGAATACGTCGACACCGGCCGGTCTGCGGCGTCGACGAGGTCGAACTGCTCGATCAACTCCTGCGCACGTGCGCGTCCACCGCGTCGGCCCAGCCGGCGCAGGTCGGCCATGAGAACGAGATTGTCTCGTCCGCTGAACAACTCGTCGACCGCGACCGACTGACCGGTGACGCCGATGATCGCCCGGACCTCGCGCGCCCGTGCGACCGTGTCGTATCCGCCGATGGTCACCGTCCCCGAGTCGGCGGGGAACAGGGTCGACGCGATGCCGACGGTCGTGGTCGTGCCGGACCCGTTCGGCCCCAACAGGGCGGTCACGCTTCCCGCGGGTACGTGCAGGTCGATGCCGTCGAGAACACGATGCTCACCATAGGTTTTCGTGAGCGCGCTGATCTCGATGTCGGCGGCGGTGGTCAACCGATCGGGCCCGTCGCGCCGCGGGGGTCGATCATCGATCCTGTGCGTCGAGCCGCGCCGCGACGTCGGCGGGGAACCCGCCGGTGGCGATCGGACCCCAACTGGTCGGGGTGATGCGGATCAGCGACTTGCCCTGGGTCCGCATGGCGGCGCGGTATTCGTCCCAGTCCGGATGTTCTCCGGAGATGCTGCGAAAATAGTCGACCAGCGCGTCTTCGGCCTCGGGCATGTCGAGGACCTCGGCATCGCCGTCGACCTGGACCCAGGCACCGTTGAACTCGTCGGACAGGACCACGACCCCGGCGACGGGGGTGCGGCGGAGGTTCGCGGCCTTGGCGCGTCCGGGGTAGGTCGAGATGACGATCCGCCCCTGCTCGTCGACGCCGCCGGTGACCGGCGACATCTGCGGACTGCCATTGGATCGGACGGTGCTGAGGATCATGTGGTGACGCGGCCGGATGAACTCGAGCAGTCCGGCACGGTCGACACCATCGGCTTTCGCGACTGTTCTGGCCATGCGCCGACCTTACGCCCGGACGGGGTGATTCAGGGCAGTGCGGCGATGAGCGCGGACTGCACCGCGGAGACCGGGGGCGTGGACTTGCCGTCGACGGTGACGGCGTCGTCGGTGTTGATCACGATGATGATGGTCGTGTCCGAGTCGTACTCGTGGAACAGCGAGGTGTTGTATCCGGGGAAATCGCCGTCGTGGCCCCACCATCCGTCGCGGTTGCCGATTCCGATGCCGTATCCCGAGGTGGCGGTGTTGGGCGGTGGCGAGGTGAGGATCGAATCCCGTCGCAGCTGCTGGGTGGCCGGATCGAGCACCCCGCGTCCGGTGAACAGCGCCTCGCCCCAGGTCTGCAGGTCGTCGATCGTCGAGATGACGGCGCCCGCGGTGGAGGCGAACGAGGGGTTCCAGCGCGTGGAGTTCACCGTCTGCCCGTCGGGCTGACCCTGGTCGGTCAGTCCGTCCAGGTGCGGATCGGGGATCTCGACCGACCCGCCGGGCCAGGAGGATTCGTCCATCCCCAGGGGTGTGAAGATCCCGTCGGTGAAGACCTCGCCGATGGGCTTCGCGAGCACCTTCTCGATCACTTGTCCGAGCAGGACGTAGTTGGTGTTGGAGTACTCCCAGCCCTGCCCCGGTGGGAAGCTCGGCGGCAGCGCCTTCGCGGTGTCGACCAGTTCGGCGGGCGTCCAGACGGTTTCGGGGTCGGCGAAGAACTTCCGGTCGAAGGCCTCGGACGCGGTGTACGACGGGATGCCGCTGGTCATGTCGGCGACCTGCCGTAACGTCGCGGAGCCGTTGGGTGCGCCCGCGACATACTTGTCGATCGGATCGTCGAGGGAGACCCGACCCTCCTGCACGAGTTGCAACAGGAGTGTCGCGGTCATCGTCTTGGTGAGAGAACCGATACGCGTGTGGTCTCCGGACTCGATGGGTTCGTCCCCGCCTGCCGCCCGCACACCGGATGTTCCCGTCCAGGTTCCGGCCGGCGAGATGACCCGGGCGATGACCCCGGGGAAGTCGCCGGCGGCCCGCGTGTCGTCGATCGCCTTCTGAAACGCCGCCGCGGCGTCGGCGGGCACCGATGTCGGCTGCCCCGTGACCGATGCCGTCGACGATCCCGCACCCGAAGCCGTCTCCGCTGGCGAGCACGCGACCAGGCCGAGTGCGGCTGCCGCGCCGAGCGTCGTCATGCGGAGGAGGAGCGTGGCGCGCACAGGCTTTCGGCTCATCCGCTCACTGTATCGGCAGACCGGCGCGACGAGGCGGTTTGCCGCGAAAGCCGAGTGGCCATGGGGGAGCTCAGATACGGTGTGCCAGCACCGGCGGGACCGGGTAGATGTCGACCGCCGTGGCGAGCTTGGCCGAGACCGCTCGGTCGCGCGCGATCGCGTCGAAGCCGTGACCGTTCGGCCGGTCCGGGACGGTCGTACCGGAATCGACGACGGTCCAGTCGGAGCCGGCATCGATCAGAGACCGGTGCTTGGTGGAGTAGTACCCCGGCATCGCCACGACCGCGACCCCGGGATCGCCCGCGGCCGCGGCCATCAGGTGCGGATGGAACCGAGTGCTGATCCACGTGCTGCGGTGCCCGGCGGGCAACCCGCCGAGCCAGACATCGCGGAAGTTGAGAATGGTCGCCCCGTCCAGGCGCGAGCCGAGCAGGAACGGGACCTCGTTGTCGTGTCCGGGGATTCCCTCGACGACGGTCACCGCCGAACCGGGCACGTCCCACGCGTCGAGCGTCGTACGCACGAAATCGGCCAGCGCCTCGACGCCGGTCGATCGCGGCCCGGCGAATCTCTCGGTGAGATCGGATTGCAGGCAGAGCACGACGCCGTGCTCGGCCGGCGGATCGGTCTCTCGGTACAGCGGAGGCCGGGGCCGGGGCCGGTGCAGAGCCAGCCACGCGTCGTCGCCGGAATGCCGTGCGCCGCCGATGTCGGCGATCTCGTCGTACGACGCGGTGTCACGCACGTCCACGATGTCGAACGCGGCAAAGGCCTCGGTCAGCGCCGCCCAGGCCCGGCCCTGCAGTGTGGGCACGAGTCCTTGACCGGTCGCGGCGAGTCGGGCGCCCGATGACCGAGCCACTGCGGCCGCGGCGACGAACAGCGAGACATGGTGCGGCCATACGGTGTTGAGGTAACCGCCACCGAGTAGATGAATGGAAGTCGCCGAGTGCAGCAGATCGATGCCCGCGGTCAGACGCGGCGCCAGGCCGGCGTCGATGACGGCAGAAGCGACCCAACTCCACGGCGACTGCGATTCGGCCTCCGCCGCGTAGGTGGTCATCTGCCACAGGGTGTCGACGACGAGCAGGTCGGGGTGGGCATCGCGCAACAGCGTCGTAGCCGTGCCGGGGCTGTGGCAGTCGAGCACGACCGTGGCGTTGGGCCGCACCCGTGCCAGGTGCCGCAGCCACGTCCTGGCGATGAGTTCGTCGCCGTAGTTGGGATGACCGGCCGGCGCCACCAGATAGATGACCTCGTCAGCCCCCATCTCGCGGGCGAGACGGGAATCGGCGGTGCGGTGCCGGACCGCGGTGCCGATCCGATCGGCCAGGATGCCCGCGGTCCGGAACAGCGGGCGGGCGGTCGCCGGTCGTCTGGTCACGGTCCCCAAGGTTACGGCGTGCGCGCGAACCCGGTGCCGCCCGCACGGTGGTCGGGCAGGTGGTCTGCGAGAGCTACCGGAACGTGCCCTCGAGGTAGGCGAGCGCGCCCTTGGTGTCGGTGACGGGTCCGCGGTATCCGACGTAGCCGTCGGGGCGGATGACGAACACCGTCGAACCGTCGGGGAGGTAGCCGTCGGCGAACCGGCCGTCGGTGTCGCGCAGCAGCGGCAACTCGGTGCTGCCGACCTGCGCCGTCGGTGCCGCGACCACGTGGATGTCGATGTGGCCGTGGGCGTTCGCGGAGACCTCGTCGGCGAGCGACTCGAGAACGGCGACATCGCCGGTACCGGCGGCGGCGTCCGCATAGAGGATGAGGGAGTGGTCGACGCCACCCAGCACGTCGAACAGACGAAGCGCGTGGTTGACCGACTCGCGACTGAGGCCCGCGGCGTCCGGTGCGCGTTCACCTGCCCGCGGCGCGGCGGGGGCCGACGGAACCGTCGACCCCGCGACGGCGGGACTGTCGGCGTAGGAGATCAGCAACTGCGCCTCGCGCCGCATGACGAAGTCGATGTCGGTGGAATCGGTACCGATGCCCTCGCGGGCGTCCCGGACGGTGCGGCCCACGACCTCTTCGCCGACGGGCCGGCGCTCGAGGTCGTAGCTGTCGAGGAGTGCTGCGGAGGCGTCCCCGGCCACGGCGAGCGCGAGCTTCCACGCGAGGTTGTGTGCGTCCTGCACTCCGGTGTTCATGCCCTGCGCACCCGTCGGCGGATGAATGTGTGCGGCATCGCCGGCGACGAACACGCGTCCGCGGCCGTAGGAGTCGACGATGCGATGACTGATCCGGAACACCGAGGACCATCGCAGGTCCGAGACCGTCGCAGGTTCCGGTGCGAGTCGATCGACCACGGCCTGGATGTGGGACAACTCCGGTGCACGGGTTCCCTCGAACCCGTGCGCCACACCGTCTCCGCCGGTGGTGGGCGCGACGGCCAGCTCGTCGGGGACCAGCATCGACATCCGGTAGCGGCCACGGCCGGGCAGCGGGATGCACACCAGCTGGTCGTCGGTGGTGCCGTCCGCGGTCTGATGCATCGACCGGATGGCGTATCCGCGCGGCATCGACCAGTCCACCACGACGTCACCGAGCATGTACTGCTCGGTGAAGGCAGCACCCTCGAAGGTCAGCCCCAATCCCTTGCGCACCACACTGTGCGCACCGTCGGCGCCGATCAGATAATCCGCTCGGACGGTGGTCTCGCCGTCCGGACCCGTGAGGGTGACGGTCACCCCGTCGGCGTCCTGCTCGAACGCCGATACCGCTGAGCCCCGGTCGATCTCGGTGCCCAGATCGGAAAGGCGCTCGCGCAGGATGCGTTCGGTGGCGTACTGGGGGAGCAGGTGGAAACGGTAGGGGACATCGGGCGGTGTCGTGAGATCGACTCGCGAGACCTGGTTGCCGTTGACGTAGACGAGCTGACCACGCATCTCCAGGCCCGCGTCGAGCACCGATCCCACGATGCCCATGCTCTCGAACACCTCGAGGGTGCGGGGTTGGATGCCCACGGCCTTGGCGTACTGCGGGGGCTCGAGAAGCGGGTCGACGACACGTACTCGCACTCCGCGTCTGCGCAGTTCGACTGCAGCGGTCAAGCCGATGGGTCCGGCACCGGCGATCAGGACATCGACTTCGGTCATGGATTCCTCCCGTTGTCGGCACTCGCCGACGCTGTGAGGATTATCGACCGACCGGACGCCGACGTGGTGCGAGATCGGAGAAATCGGACGCCCGAACAGTCCTCGTCACAGCGGCGGACTACCTCGGGATGGCCCCGGGACCGATTGCCCGGGCGCCCAGTCGCGCGACCCTGGCCCGCAACTCGCGGTCGGCGGTGACCACGATCCGGTCCCGGTGCGGGTCCGCCTCGGCGACGACGTCGACGATCGTGTCGTCGCCCACGGCGGATGCGTCGACGACCCGGACGTGTTCGCTCGCCTCGACACCGCGCGCCCGTCCCTCGACGACGAGCACCACCTCGAGCGGTCCCGGCAGTCCTTCGAGGCCGCCGGCCGCGACGGACTCGAGTCGCGAACGCAACCTCTCGGCGGCTCCGCGACGGTCGCGCCACCACCCGTCGGGCACCGAACCGACGACGTTGGCGCCGTCCACGATCAGCAGGGGTGGGTGTGCCGCGCGGGGGGATCGGTCACCGGACGGGTCGGACATGGAACCATCAGCCCACACCCGCGCGTCGAGGGCAAGCGCGTTCCGGTTGCGACCGTCAGATGTCGCCGTGACAGAAGCGGTTCGCGGGGTCCAGGGCAGCCTTGATCGCGTCGAGCCGTTGCCGGTGGTCGGCGCTGAACGCCTGGGCGGCGCGGGCCACCCGTTCGGTACCCGAGGTGAAGTTCGGATAGGCGGCGCCGGTGACGTACGGCGCCAGCTCGGTGCGGGTCACCCGCAGCGTCGATTCGACCGCCAGCGCGATGTGGGGGTCGGGCACCGCAGCGACGAGTTCGAGGAGGAATCGTCCCGCCCGGCCCCGGTCATTGGGTGCTTGCCGCGCCCCGCGCGCGATCGCCCCACCCGCGTGGCGGATCTCGCCGCACACGATGAGCGGCGCGGATGCGGGGGCCGGCCGGACCCGGCCGGCGACGATGTCGATGGCGGCGTCCGGGAGATCGTCGAACCACTCGGTGGTGACCATCACCGGCATCGGATCGGTCGGGTCCATGCTGACGGCGTCGATCGCGGCGAACGGCAGCACATCCCACGCGTCGACGATCGGCGCGCGCCACGCACGCCACTCGTCGAGGACCGCGCGACCGGCGTCGAGATCCCCGGACCAGCATCCGCGCACGACCGCGAAGCTCCGGCCGCGCAACGGTGCCGGGACGTCGTCGGTGGGTGGCAGGTTGACGATCGCGACGGCGGACGTCAGCTCGTCGGACTGCGCAGGTGCCCAGTCCCGGAAGCGGCGGATGATCTCCTCGGCGTCGGCGACCGGGTAGAACAGGTTGCCCGCGTACACGGTCGACACGTCGACGAGCCCGATCTCCATGGACGTCACGATTCCGAAGCCGCCTGCGCCGGCACCCTTCAGCGCCCAGAAGATGTCCGGGTGGCTGGTGTCGGTGACCCGGATCGGTGTGCCGTCCGGGGTGACCAGGTCGACCGAGCGCACGGTGTCCGACGCGAGACCGAAGCGTCGGCCGAGCCAGCCGAAACCGCCGCCCAGCGTGTAACCGACCGCGCCGACACCGCTCGCCGAACCCATCAGCGGCGCCAATCCGAACGGGGCGGCGGCGTCGACAACGGTCCGCCACGTGGCGCCGGCGCCCACGCGCGCGGTCCGGGTGATCGGGTCGACGCTCACCGAGGACAGTCGGGAGGTGTTGATCAGCAACCCGCCGTCGGCGACCCGCCCGGTGCCGTGGCCGGTGGCCTGCACCGCGACGCGCAGGTCCTCCTCGGTGGCGAACCGGACGGCTTCCACGACGTCGAAGTGATTGGCGGGAACGGCGATCACGGCGGGCCGATGCACGTCGAGCCGGTTGAATCCGGACCGTGCGTCGAGGTAGCCCGCGTCACCGGGACCGTAGACGTCGCCGGCGATCCGGTCGCGGAGTTGTGCGAGCACAGAGGTGCGGGTGCGGACGGTCAGTCGCTCGGTGTGCTCGGGCGAGGAGGCGGGGGTTGCGGTCATCGGCAGGTCCTCGGTTGCGGCCGGAACGGTCCGGCGGGTTCGACGGTCTCCGGGCGGAGCCGGATTCCCGACCAGGGTCGCCGAGGGTCCTTGACAGCGACTTGAGACGGACTTGGTGCGCCTCAGGCGGGCGGGGTGAGTCCCCAGGTCGTCGACAGTGCGTCGATCCTGCGGACCAGCCCCGCCGCCTCCTGCGCGAGTGCGGTGTCGCGCGCGGCGGCCAGGGTAGCGGCCACCACCGAGGCCGGACGGCCGTTGGCGTACTCGTAGCGTGCGCGGACGACGAGGCGGTGGGCGTCGGCGTACCGTTCGCCGGTCCGGTCGGCGACGTTCGCGGCCCGATCGAGGAGTGTCGCGGCGTCGGTGAGCTTGCCGGCGACCACGAGCACCTCGGCATGCAGACCCAGCCAGTAACTCTCACCGGTACGCGGATGGTCCTCCATGGCGGGGTCCTCGGTCCCCAGCCGGTCGATGTGTGCGAGGGCGTCGTCGAGGTCGCCGGTCATGGCCCGCGCCCACCAGTACATGCGTTCGCCGCCGCGGCGGAGGTAGGCGAGCGCGGCGGCGCCGTCGGAGGTGATGGCCGGGCCGGCTTCCAGAACCCACTCCGCGTCACCGAGCATGGACGCCGCCCCGACCGCGAAGATCGCCATGCCGAGCTGCGACCGCGGATCCGGGTGCGCGTCGGTCATCCTCGCGAACACCGCTCGGCCGGCAGCGCTGCCGAGATGCACGGCCGCCGCCCAGGCGCGGAAGCCGCGGGCCATCGCGAGCTGGTCGTCGCGGAGGCCCTCGACATCCACGTCGATCGGCGCGTAGGTCTCCAGGATGCGATGCGCCGCACCGAAGTTCCCCCGGTGGAACTCGTCGATGGCCGCGGCGTGCATGCCCAGGTGGGTGACGACCGGGTCGTCGGACCGTTCGGCGCGACGACGCAGATCGAGCGCGAGGCGGTGCCCGGTGTGCGTGTCCGCGATCTGGATGTGGGCCGCGCAGCGTGCGTAGTCGAGTGTCGCGAGCAGGCGCGTGTCGCCCAGAGTGGATGCGAGCGTCCGGGCACGGTCCTGGAGATCGGGGTCGGCGGCGAAGTAGCCGTGCGCCGCGACCTCGCCGGCCAGCTGTGTGGTGATCGCGACGAGCTCCGCCTGCTGGTCGCCGGTCGCCCGGGCCAGCGTCGCCGCATCTCCGAGATGCCGGCGCGCACCGTCGAAGTCGTAGGTGCGCAAGGCGATGTCGCCTGCGGTGAGAAGGGCGGTGGTGGTGCGTTTCCGGTCGGCCAGCGGACCGGCGGACCACAGATGCCGGGCGACCCTGGTCACCGCATGGGGTGAGGAGTTGCCGGCGAGCGCATCCGCGATCGCGAGATGCAGTCGCCGGGCGCGCATCGCGGCGATACCGTCGGCGATCGCCTCCCGGATGATGTCGTGGCTGAACCCGAAACCGAACGGGTCGTCGGGTCCGAGATCGATGACGCCCGCCTCGCCCGCGGGTTCGAGCAGGTCGAGCGCCTCGTCCACCGGCCGACTCGCGGCGGCCGCCACCAGAACGAGGTCCACGCGGGTGCCGATGAGCGACGCCAGTTCGAGGAGTTCCGTCGTCTCCGATGACAAACCGACCAACCGCTGGCGGATGACGTCACGGACACCGGAGGGGACCGCGCTGCCCGCGATGGACCCGCGATCGGCCAGGATGCGGGCGAGTTCCCGGACGAAGAACGCGTTGCCCCCGGTACGTCGCTCGATCGAGGCGACGGTGGCGACCTCCGGCCACTGGCGGGTCTCGCGCCGGATGAGTTCGGAGATGTCGTCGCCGTCGAGCGGGCCGACGCGGAGGCGCCGGTGCTCCGGAAGCCGGGCGAGCGTGGCCAGCGTGCCGGCGACGACCGGTCGGGTGGACGGCGCGCGCAGCGACGCGAAGAAGGTCACCCCGGCGGTCCGGCGCGCGGCCATGTGTGCGAACAGTTCCAGCGATGCACCATCGGCCCACTGCAGGTCGTCGAGCACGATGATGAGCTTCGACGTCGCGGCCACGCCGTCGAGGAGATCGGCTGCCTGGTCGTAGAACTGGAATCGTGCGGCGGCGTCGGGCATCTGCCGCGGCGGCGGGATCACGTTGACGCCTTCGGTCACCATCCGGCCGAGCGAGCTGTCGAGGAGTCGCTCCCGATCGGCCGGATCGAGTCGGGGCAGCACGGCACCGAGGATCTGGACCCACGGCCACATCGACGGGGCCGCCGGGTCGTCGACACAACGGCCCCACAGCACTCGGAGATCGGCGGCACCCGCGGCACGGCGGCCGGCTTCGTCGATCAGCGCGGTCTTACCCGCGCCCGGCTCACCCTCGACCACGACGACGCCGCCGTGCCCCGACATCGAGGCGAGCACCGCTCGATGCAATGCGGCCAGTTCCTCGGTTCGACCCACGATCGACGGCGCCTCGTCGGGTTCGGGGTCGCGGACGTCAGGGTCGTGAGCGGCGCCCGCCGGGGTCGTCAGGCCGAATTCGGCGACGTCCGACACGGTCGTCGTGATGTCCCGACGGGCGGCGGTGGGGAGATCGAGATGCGGGGCGTGGTCGAGGATGTCGCTTTCGAGGGTCCGCAACCGAGGCCCGGGGTCGACGCCGATCTCGTCGGCCAGGACCCGGCGGGCGGTCGCGATCGCGCCGAGCGCGTCGGATTGGCGACCGAGACGATAGAGCGCGGTCGCGAACAGGACCCACAGTCCCTCGTCGAGAGGTGAACGCTCGACCTCGCTCTCGAGTTCGGTGACGAGCAGACGGTGGTCGCCGTCGGCCATCCGTGCCTCGAACGACAACTCCCGGGCGGCCTGCAGCATGCGGTCGAGTTGGTCGGCGGCCTCGTCCCGGAAGGCCAGGCCCTCGAACTCCGGCAGCAGCGGGCGATAGTCGTCGAGCACCTGCGCCAGCAGCGGGGCGGCCGCCGCGGCCTCGCCCTGCTGCATCAGAGCGCGCGCGGTGACGACGCGGGTCGTCAACCGGCGCACGTCGACCTGCTCGCCGGTCACGGGGAGGCTGTATCCGGTGCCGTGGGTGAGGAGGACCGTGGAGGGAGTCCGTGGCCTGCGGTGTGGTTCGAGGGCCTTGCGCAGACCCGAGATGTAGGACTGGAGTGACACGTCCGCGCGCTCCGGTGGCGAATCGCCCCAGATGCCCTCGATCAGACTGTCGGCACGCACCGGCGCGCCCTCGGCAAGGATCAGCTGGGCGAGCGTCGCCCGCTGCTTGCGCGTGCCGAGTTCGACGGCATCGGAACCGATCTGGGCGCCGAGACCGCCCATGATCGTGTAAGAGAGTTCGGGCATCAGCGTGAGTCTAGGTGCTGCCGGCGACCTTCCGGGCGAGTAGTGGC
This sequence comes from Gordonia sp. McavH-238-E, assembly GCF_022348225.1. Taxonomy (NCBI): domain Bacteria; kingdom Bacillati; phylum Actinomycetota; class Actinomycetes; order Mycobacteriales; family Gordoniaceae; genus Gordonia; species Gordonia sp. McavH-238-E. The sequence goes on along the minus strand of NZ_JAKRFE010000001.1, from coordinate 466,109 downwards.
GAACGTGCCCGGCGATCCGGCCCCCGATCGCTCGGGAGATGTCGGCGGTCGGGAGTAGCTTGACAGCCATGACTCTCGCACTGGGCATGATCACCGTCGACGCGCTTGCACCGGCGCCGCTGGCGAACTGGTGGGCCGACCGGCTCGGCGGCCGCGTCGTCGAGGACAACGACGGGTACTTCGTCGTCGTCGCGGTCGGGGAGGGCGTGCCGCTGTTCGCGTTCCAGAAGGTCGAGGACCCCACACCCGGGAAGAACCGCATCCACCTCGACCTGACGACCGACGATCTCGAGTCGGAGGTGGACCGACTCGTGGCCGCCGGCGCGACCCGGATCGCCGATCGTGAGATGCCCGGGTTCGCGTGGGTGACGCTCGCCGACCCCGACGGCAACCAGTTCTGTGTGTCGGCCAGGCACGACGCGGAGGCGGCATCCTGACACGTCGCAGCCTGCGCCGGGCGTACGCCGGACGGCGCTGATGGGTTTCACCCGAGCCGAACTGCTCGCCTTCCAGGACCGCACCGTCGACGACCTCGTGGGTGCGGACTGCAAGCTGCTGTTCGTCGGGATCAACCCGGGGCTGTGGACGGCGGCCACCGGAGCGCATTTCGCCCGTCCGGGCAATCGGTTCTACCCCGCGCTCGCCCGGGCCGGCATCGTCGACCACGTGATCGACGCCTCCCGGGGGATGTCCGACGCCGATCGGACCCTGCTGCTCGACCGCGGCGTGGGAATCACCAACGTCGTATCGCGGGCCACCGCGACCGCCGCCGAACTGACCGTCGACGAGTTCCGCGACGGCGGACGCCGCCTGCGTGAGCGGGTCCGCGTGATCGGCCCCCGCGTCGTCGCGGTCGCCGGTATCACCTCCTATCGCAGTGCGTTCGGCCGCCGCGACGCCGTGGCGGGACGGCAGGACGAGACGTGGGACGGCGCGCAGTTGTGGGTGGTCCCGAACCCGAGCGGGCTGAACGCCCACGAGACGGTGGACACCCTGGCCGCCGCCTACCGTCGAGCCGCGGTCGCCGCCGGGGTCGTCGACGACCTCAGAAGTCCTCCGAGCTGACGACCCGGCGCCGCACCGACAGCAGTTCCACCTCGGGATGACCCGCCGCCGACCGCTCGACGGCGTCGAGCACGTCGACGACATGTCCGCGGTCGGCGGCCACCGCACTGACCCCGATGACGGTCCGACGATGCACGTCCAGGTGACCGACTTCGGCGGCCGAGACCGTGTACCGCTTACGGAGATCGGCGACGATCGGCCGTACCACCGACCGCTTCTGCTTGAGCGAGTGCACATCGCCGAGCAGATAGTCGAACTCGCAGAACCCGATCCACATCAGTGATCGGTGCGGATCAGCGTCGCCACGTGGTCGGGTACGTACTTGGACAACGAACGCGGTGGGCGGTGATAGTTGCCCGACTCGATCGGATGCTTGGGGAGGGTCACCTTGGGACGCGGGACCTCCGTGTAGTCGATGGTCGACAACAGGTGCGAGATCATGTTCAGCCGCGCATGCTTCTTCACATCGGATTCGACGACGTACCACGGACTCAGGGCGGTGTCGGTGTGGACCATCATCTCGTCCTTGGCGCGCGAGTACTCCTCCCACCGGTACACCGACTCGAGATCCATCGGACTCAGTTTCCATTGCCGCACAGGGTCGTTCATACGGGACCGGAATCGCTTGAGTTGCTCGTCGTCGGATACCGAGAACCAGTACTTGCGCAGCAGGATGCCGTCGTCGATGAGCATCTGCTCGAAGATCGGCGTCTGTCGCAGGAACCGTGAGTGCTCCTCGGGCGTGCAGAAGCCCATCACCTTCTCGACGCCCGCCCGGTTGTACCAGGACCGGTCGAACAGCACGATCTCCCCGGGAGCCGGCAGGTGCGCGACATACCGCTGGTAATACCACTGCCCGCGTTCACGATCCGTCGGGGCGGGCAATGCGGCGACCCGCGCGATCCGTGGGCTGAGGTACTCGGTGATCCGTTTGATCGTTCCGCCCTTGCCCGCGGCGTCGCGCCCCTCGAAGATGACCACGACGCGAGTGCCGCTCTCGCGGACCCACTCCTGGAGCTTCACGAGCTCGGTCTGCAACCGGAACAGTTCCGCCTCGTAGACCTCGTTCCCGACCTTGGGCTGCTTCGCCTTGTCCTTCTTCGACATGAGCAGAAACACTACGGGGTGCGGACGGCCTCGCGCTCGGATTGCAGTTCGGCGACCGACGCGTCGATGCGGGCCCGGGAGAAGTCGTTGATCTCGAGACCCTCCACGATCTGCCACCGGCCGTCGACCGAACGCACCGGGAACGAGCAGACGAGTCCCTCGGGGATTCCGTAGACGCCGGGCGACGGCAACGCCACCGACGTCCAGTCGTCCGGACGGGTGCCGAGAACCCAGTCGTGGACGTGGTCGATCGCGGCGTTCGCCGCCGATGCGGCCGACGACGATCCGCGGGCCTCGATGATCGCGGTGCCGCGCCGGGCGACGGTGGGGATGAAGTCGTCGACCAGCCAGTCACGGTCGGCAGCGATGTCCGAGCCGCTCCGATGGCCGACCCGAGCATGTAAGATGTCCGGGTACTGAGTCGCGGAGTGGTTGCCCCACACGGTGACCCGGCTGATCTCGGCGACGCCGGCGCCGGTGCGTCGGGCGAGCTGCGCGATCGCGCGGTTGTGATCCAGACGGGTCAGGGCCGTGAACCGTTCGGCCGGTACCTCGGGGGCGTGGGCGGCGGCCACCGCGGCGTTCGTGTTGGCGGGGTTGCCCACGACGATCACCCGGATGTCATCCGCGGCAACCTCGTTGATCACCGAGCCCTGGGTGGCGAAGATGTCGGAGTTGGCCGTCAGCAGATCGGCGCGCTCCATGCCCTTGGTGCGCGGTCGGGCCCCGATGAGCAGTCCGAAACTCGCGCCGTCGAACGCCTTGCGCGGATCATCGAGGACGTCCACCGACGTCAGGAGGGGAAAGGCCCCGTCGTCGAGTTCCATGGCGGTGCCCACCGCACCGGAGATCGCCTGCGGCAACTCCAGGAGCCGCAGTGCGACCGGCTGGTCGTGACCGAGCATCGCGCCGGCGGCGATGCGGAACACACTCGCGTATCCGATGCTGCCGGCCGCGCCCGTCACGGTCACCGTCACCGGCATCCGCCGGGTCACGCGGGCTTCTCCGTGAGGAGGACCTGCGCAGCGGGCCCGACGAGGACGAGGGCGTGGCCCACCGAATACCAGGTGAGCGGTTCCTTCGTGAACTCGGTGACCCAGGCGTCGGCGTCGGCGCGCGGGCCGGGGCAGGCCATCATCGTCGAGGCGAGGGAGCCCAGGCGCAGCAGCGAGTTGTCGACGCGGAGGTCGCCGATGTGCCGGTTGCAGCCGGCCGACAGGGCGATCCGATTGGCGGCGGGGAAACTGACCTCCAGCGGCCCGCCACCGGGGATCTGCTCTCCGGTCACCGCCGTCGAGGTGTAGGTCTTGCCGACGAAGCCGGGAACCGGGGGAGCGGCGGATGCGGAGCCGGTGCCGACGATCGTCGTACCGAGGGCGACGATCACCGCGCTGAGCAGCAGCGCCATGCGTAAGCTGATGCGGTGTTCGCGGGCTGGGTGACGGTCGTGTGCGGATCGACGTCCCGATACGGGTTGACGTCTCTGCGCCGGTTGACGGCGTTCGCCGGAACTCACGTGCACAACGGTAGCCGACCGGACAGGGGTATGGATATGACGAATGTGGGTGCTCCATGGTCCCGGTGACCTGCCGGACCGAGTTCCTGACCGGTCGCCACCATCGTTCGGCGACCGCCGCCTGGCTCCTCATGGTCGCCGGCATGGTCGCGCTCGTGGCGCTCAACGTCGCCGGCGTCGACGGCCTGGTCACCTCGGCGGTGGTCGGCGGGGCGCTCGTGGCGTCGCTGCTCGGCGCGGCCTACGGCCGACTCGGCGAACGAGGTGCTGTCCTGCTGACCGTCGACGAGGACGCGGTCTACTTCGGCAACGAGGACCGCACGCTCGTCAGCTATCCGCTCGATTCGCTGGTCACGGTCGCGGTGGGCGGGCCGGCCGATGCCACCTCGGACATGACGGGCGAACGCGCCCGGCACCTGACGGTGTTCGGGCAGAAGTACCTCAAGCTGACCTTCGCGACACAGGACGGGAAGCCGATCCCCGCCGAGGCGACCCGACGTGACCGCGAGAACGCCGCCGACTCCGCGTCGGAGACGGACTTCTGGCGGGTGGCAGTGGTCGAGGGGGACCCCGCGGTGGCGGAGATCCTGGCCCGCCTTCGGCGGCACGCTCCCGAACGGGTCGCCACCAAGAAGAAGGCTGCGACGCCGTCCGGGCCGAAGCCGGGCCCGGAGGCGAGTGGTGCGGCGGACGACCCGGTCGACCTGACGCGGCCGCCGTCGGGCGGTCCACGGATCGCCGACGCGGGATCCGACGAAGCGGCGCAACGGTTGTGGGAGGAAGCGGCGCGTCGCCACGACGAGGTCCTCGGCGCCTACGGCACCTACGAACTCGATCCCGCCATGCTGCTGCGGTACCCGGCCGTCACCGACGTGACCGTCGACCAGACGCAGACCTTCCATCTCGCGCTCGACGAGGCGATGGCCCTGCGCACCGACGAGTACCCGGGGAACCGCTCGCGCGCGGACGCCTATCAGCAATCGGTCGCCAGGCTGCGGCGGGCCTGGATCGCCTGTGAGAAGAACGGCCGGCGGGTGGGCGCGAGCTACCTGGAGCAGAACGATCAGGACGACCTCGATCGCGCGCTCAAGCTGTACAACCACGCCGCCGCCAGCAGCACGCCTGCCGAACAGGCGACCTACTACGGTCGGGTCCGCGACATCGTCAGCACCATGACCGATCGCGGGGTGCTCCACCCACCCGAGGCGGCGGTCGCCGAGCTGCAAGCGGTCACGAGAAGGGCGCTCGAAGCGGGTACGCCGAAGGTGTGAGGGCGCCGACCGTCGTGCCGCGGGGAGAGGTCAGTACAACCCGGGCTTGATGTAGGTGTCGTCCAGCGTGTAGAGGCCCTTGGCGTCTTCGGTGTGTGCGATCTGCATCGCGATGACAAACCGCTGCTCGTCGCTCACTCGACTGCGTTCGACCTTGACACCCACGGCGTCACGGTCGTATTCGGGCACCGACGCCCGCCGCATCAGGTCGGCGCGGACCCGGTCGAACACCTCGGCGGAAGTGCTGTCGAACCGGAAGCCGCCGGCCCCCCGGTACCGGCTGGGGGAGATGCTCGTGACCGGGAAATGTCCGGGCGCGACGGAGATCTCCCCGCCACGGTCGCCGATCCGGTACCGGACCAGGACGCCGCCCGAGTTCTGGATGTCGCTCGCGGTGACCGGTGAGACGCCGTCGGCGATTCCCTGGATGATGAACTGCTCGATCACGGGCGCGTTCAATGGGACTCGAACCGCCGCGAGCTGGTCGCGTGCGAGCTGGAAGGACTTCTGGAAGTCCGCGGGGTCGAAGAACTCGGCGACGGTGCCGTCGGGTCGGGCCTGCACCTCGAAGTCGCGCGACGACGTGTCCTCGCCGCCATCGACGGTGCCGGTGATCATGACGGGTTCGTTCGGGCCGGAACGCTCGACACGCACGGCTGTGAGTTCTGCGTCCGCTGCGTGAGTGCGCACCGCCGACTCCATGGGCGCCTCGATAGAACCCAGGACATCGGCGTCGATCACTGCGGCGTCGAACGATATCTGTCGATCGAAGGCCGACGTTCTGGTCTCGTTCGAGTCCCCATCCCACGCGCTGATGCTGGTCGTTCGGCCGGTGGCCGGGTCGACGACGATCGCCTGGTCAGAGGACGAGCCGACGTTGTACCTGAGACTCACCACATTCCGCTGAGACTGTGGGCCCTCGTGCTCGACGATCGCGTCCATCAACCGCCGGTGTCGTTCGGCGAGGGTCGGACCGGCCTCGTCCTCTTCGTGGACGTCGGAGTCGGCCGCCGAGTCGAAGCCGGACAGCGAGGGCCCCTCCACGTGCCACCCGCCGGCGACGCCGAACAGCAGTGCGCCGGCCACGAGCAGGGTCACCGCCGGGTACGCGAGCGCCCAGCGCCCGGGCTGATCGTCGAACTCGGGGGTGTCGGTCTGATCCCGCGGCGGAAGTGCGTCCGGCGGCAGGGTCGTGAACGGGGTGTCGGTCAGCGACTGGAAGTTGCCCTTGGTCATCGAGGTGATCCAGCGGGCCCGATACGCGGTGTCGTCCGGCGGGTTGATGGTCGCGGTGACCATCGTCGGCTGCACGTCGTCGGCCGTGAGGCTGCTGCGTGTGAGTGCCTCCACCTCGACCTGCGGGGCGTCGGGTGAGGAGGCTCGCCTGAATTCCGGCAGCTCCGACACCCGCGACGCGCGCGGACTGATCGCGATACCGGCGAACACCAGCGGGATCCCGAAGAACAGCGCCACCCACCAGTCGTTGAACGCACCGAGGCCCACACCTACCGCGATCAGTGAGCCGGCGACCACCGCCCGGACGAGGCGGCGTCGAACCCTGTTCCGGCGAGTCCTGGTCATGGGCCGTCCTTAGTCCTCGAGCCGAATCGGTGGACTGATCATAATGTCGGCGTCCTCGGTCGACCAGCGGCCGCGTACCGTTGTTGCTGACCTGGCCGCCGAGAGTGGGCGGGTCGCGACGCAAACCGGGAACGATCAGGAGAAATGTTTCGGTGGGAAAGCTGAGCAACAGCATGTGGCGACTTCTGGGCGCCCAGTCGACTCGCAATCAGTCGAAGTCGTTGGGAGTGATCAAGGACGCCGAAGCCCACACCGACTGGGCCGCCGACCTCGCCGACGACGCGTTCGGCGCGGAGGCCGAGAAACTCGACATCACCGAGAAGCCGGCCGACCGCGCGAAGTTCCTCGCCCTGGTCCGGGAGGCCGCCGACCGCGCCCTCGACCTGCGACCCTTCGACGTCCAGTTGCAGGGTGCCCTGCGCCTTCTCGAGGGCGACATCGTCGAGATGGCCACCGGTGAGGGCAAGACGCTCGCCGGCGCGATCGCCGCGATCGGTCATGTGCTGCAGGGACATCAGGTCCACGTGATCTCGGTCAACGACTACCTGGCGACCCGCGACGCGGAGTGGATGAAGCCGCTCTTCGAGGTCTTCGGCATCACCGTGCACGCGGTGTCGGAGAACTCCGACCGGGAGGAACGTCGCCGCGCGTACGACGCCGACGTCACCTACGGGTCGGTCAACGAGATCGGCTTCGACGTCCTGCGAGATCAGCTCGCGCTGTCCGAATCGGACCTCGTGTCGCCCACACCCGACGTCGCGATCATCGACGAGGCGGACTCGGTTCTGGTCGACGAGGCGCTGGTGCCGCTGGTCCTCGCCGGGTCGACCGAGACCGAGGTGCCCGACGAGGCGATCCACGACGTCGTGTCGCGGATGAAGAACAAGCACTACGAGGTCGACGCGGAGGGTCGCAACGTCACCCTCACCGACGAGGGTGCGGCGTTCGTCGAGGAAGAACTGGGCGGTATCAACCTCTACAGCGAGGAGCACGTCGGCACGACCCTCGTGCACGTCAGCATCGCGATGCACGCGCACTACCTCCTCGAGCGCGACATCCACTACATCGTGCGCGACGGCGGGGTGCACCTCATCAACGCCTCACGCGGCCGGGTCGCACAGCTGCAGCGCTGGCCCGACGGCGTGCAGGCCGCGGTCGAGCTCAAGGAGGGTCTCACCCAAACCGATTCGGGCGAGGTCATCGACACCATCACCGTCCAGGCGCTCGTCGGCCGCTACCCGAAGGTGTGCGGCATGACCGGCACCGCGCTCGCCGCGGGCGAGCAGTTCCGGCAGTTCTACGAACTGCGCGTCTCCCAGATCCCGCCGAACACCCCCAACGTCCGGACCGACCTGCCCGACCGGGTCTACGACACCAAGGCCAACAAGGTCGAGGCGATCGTGGCCTACGTCAAGGAGATCCACGAGACCGGACAGCCGGTCCTCATCGGCACCCACGACGTGGCCGAGTCCGAAGAACTCGCGTACTTCCTCGACAAGGCGGGGGTGCCGTCGGTCGTGCTGAACGCGAAGAACGACGCGGAAGAGGCCAAGATCATCGCCGAGGCCGGTGCGCGGGGGGCCGTGACCGTGTCGACCCAGATGGCCGGCCGCGGCACCGACATCCGCCTGGGCGGCTCCAAGGACGATGCGGACGCCCACGACGAGGTCATCGAACTCGGCGGGCTGTGCGTGGTCGGAACGGGCCGGCACGACACCGAGCGACTCGACAGCCAGCTGCGCGGTCGCGCCGGCCGTCAGGGTGATCCGGGTACGTCGGTGTTCTTCTCGAGTCTCGAGGACCCGGTCGTCACCAAGAACCTCGCGTTCAAACGAGACCCGGTGTCGCCCAACGAAGACGGTTCGATGGGCAGCAAGGGCATCGATCTCATCGAGCAGGCCCAGCGGATCGCCGAGGGCGTGATGCTCGAACTCCACGCGAACACCTGGCGCTACAACAAGCTGGTCAACCAGCAGCGCGACATCATCGTCGAACGCCGGATGCAGATCCTCACCACCGACGTCGCACTCGACGAGCTCGCGGATCTGGAACCGGAACGCTATGCGCAGCTGACCGGCGAGACGACGACCGACACGGCCGACAGCGACAAGTCCGACAGCGACAAGTCCGACGCCGACCCCGGCACGACGGAGCCCGACACGACCGAGCCCGACCCGACGAAGGCCGACCCGACGATGGCCGGCACCGCCCGGGCGGTGTCACCGGTCTCCCGGGAGGTGCTGTCGCAGGTCGCTCGCGAGATCGTGCTCTACCATCTGGACCGCGCCTGGGCCGACCATCTCGCGTTCGTCTCCGACGTGCGCGCGAGCATCCACCTGCGGTCGCTGGGCAAGGAGAGCCCGCTCGACGAGTTCCATCGGCTGATCCTCGCCGAGTTCGCCGACCTCCCCGGCGCGGCGCTCACGAAGGCGCGTGAGACGTTCCGGGAGGCCGACATCACCCCCGACGGCGTCGACCTCGGCTCCGCCGATCTGCACCGCTCGACGACCACGTGGACCTACATGGTCCACGACAATCTGTTCTCCTCGGGCGGAGCGAAAACACTGCAGGGCATCATCGGGATCTTCCGGTGACCGAGCCGGAGGCGGCGACCACGCCGGCTCCGGACCGGATCGTCACGGTCCCGAACGCGCTGAGTGTGCTTCGGCTCGCACTCATCCCGGTGTTCGTGTGGCTGCTGCTCGTCGAGAAGGCGGACGGGTGGGCCTTCGCCGTGCTGATGTTCTCCGGCTTCTCCGACTGGGCCGACGGGAAGATCGCGCGTCTGCTCGATCAGTCGTCGCGGATCGGCGCGCTGCTGGATCCGGCCGCCGACCGGCTCTACATCGTGATCATCCCGATCGCGTTCGGCATCCGGGAGTTCTTGCCGTGGTGGCTGATCGGTGTGATCATCGCGCGGGACGTCCTGCTGTTCGCGTCGGCGCCGCTGTTGCGGTCGCGCGGGGTGCTGGCGCTCCCGGTGCTCTACATCGGCAAGGCCGGGACGTTCGCGCTCATGAGTGCCTTCCCGTGGCTTCTTGCCGGACAACTCGATTCGATCGTGGGAACCATCGCTTACCCGATCGGTTGGGCTTTCATGATCTGGGGTGTCGGACTGTATCTGTGGTCCTTCGTCCTGTACTGGTATCAGACGATCCTGGTGGTGCGGCGCATGCCGCCGCGTCACCCGGCAGGCGCCTCGGCAGACAGCAGGGTCTGACCGAGAACGAAAGGGGTTCGCGTGACCGACAGCAAAGTGCCAGAGACCTTGCGCTACACCGCGGAGCACGAGTGGATCGAGCGACTCGGGCCGACCACGGTGCGCGTCGGGATCACCGACTACGCGCAGGACGCCCTCGGCGACGTGGTGTTCGTGCAGTTGCCGGAGAGCGGCGCCGAGGTGACGGTCGGGGAGTCGTTCGCCGAGGTCGAGTCGACCAAGAGCGTGTCGGACATCTTCGGTCCCCTCGCGGGCACGGTGTCGGCGGTCAACGACGCGCTCGACGCATCGCCGGAACTGGTCAACTCCGACCCGTACGGGGAGGGCTGGCTGGTCGAGATCGAAGCCGCCGACGAGGCGATCCTCGACGAACACCTGGGTGAGGTACTCGACGCCGCGGGGTACCGCGCCGTCATCGAGGGGTGAGTTCCCGGCGGCCGCGAGCGGCCGGTGACCCGATCGACCCGGCTGACGGCTCTCGGAACGATATGATCGTCGTTGCCGGAGTCGACTCGCCCGCCGGTGCGATCGGCATGACCGGTACGGTTACGGCAGTGGGAACGAGGCGCGGCGTGACACCGATGCTCACGATCTCGTGCCGAGAACTACCCGGCCGCACAAGTCATGTAGATTCGACCGGCCGTCGCGGTGACATCGGGCGGGCATCGTCCCGGGCTGTTCCGACGGTTCCGAGGACGCGGTTGACGACTATGCGGTTGGCACTGACGACGACGAAGGAGAAGTGGTGAGCGAAAACGACAGGGACTTCGAGGCGCCGGTGGAGACCACATCGGTGTTCCGGGAGGAGTTCATCAACGAACTCGACGCCGGGACCAGCACCTCGAGTGAGCCGGCCGACACGGGGGTCGAGCGACTCGCTCCCGGGACCGCGCTGCTTGTCGTGAAGCGAGGACCCAACGCCGGGTCGCGGTTCCTCCTCGATCAGCCGACCACCTCGGCCGGTCGACACCCCGACAGCGACATCTTCCTCGACGACGTGACCGTCAGTCGTCGTCACGCCGAGTTCCGTCTCGGCGACAACGAGTTTCAGGTCGTCGACGTGGGCAGCCTGAACGGCACCTATGTCAACCGGGAACCGGTCGACACCGCGTCCCTGAGCAACGGCGACGAGGTCCAGATCGGCAAGTTCCGCCTGGTCTTCCTCAGCGGTCCCCGCGACGAAGCAGACGCCTGACACCCGTGACGGCGTCCACGGCCCCCCGCGGCGAAGGATCGATGTCGATCGGCACGGTCCTCGCCCAGTTGCGTGATGACTTCCCCGACATCACGATCTCGAAGATCCGATTCCTGGAGTCGGAGGGTCTGGTGACCCCGGAACGGGCACCGTCGGGGTATCGGCGGTTCAGCCAGGCCGACTGCGATCGGTTGCGGTTCGTGCTGACCGCCCAGCGGGATCGCTATCTCCCGCTCAAGGTGATCAAGGAACAACTCGACGCGATCGACAACGGGAACGGCGGCTTCGGTCCCGGCGGGACGCGGGTGCTCTCCGCGGCCCGGGGGACCGTGGCGCCGGCCACCGATTTCGGTGCTCGAGCCGGGCGTGTGTCGCGCGAGACGCTGATCGAACGCACCGGCGTCGACTCGGCGTTCGTCACCGAGTTGCAGCGCAACGGTCTGCTGATCGCCGGCCCGGCCGGCTTCTTCGACGAGGACGCGGTGCGGCTCGTCGAGGCGGCGGCCGCATTGGCCAGCTACGGCCTCGAGACCCGCCATCTGCGGGCCTTCAAGGTCTCCGCGGATCGGGAGGCGGGTCTGGTCGCCCAGATCGCCGGCCCGATCGCGAAGGGCAAGGGCACGGGTGCGCGGGATCGCGCCGAGGAACTCGTACGCGAGATCGCCGCGCTGTCGGTGACGCTGCACACGCAGTTGGTCAAGGCTGCGGTCAAGGGCGCGCTGGACTGAATTCCCGGCGCGTCGTCGGCCTCCGGTGCGCGTCGTCGCACCGGACTGAACAGCAACGACCGTCGGAAGACCGCCGCGAGTCGGCCGCCGCTGTTCACTCAGTCGGTGTAGCGTCGAGGTCACTGAATCGAGCGCCGTACAAGGCGTCTGGGAGGTGCGAGATGAGCGAGATGCGTGTGGTGGGCATCAGGGTCGAACCCCCGCAGAGCCAGCCGGTGTTGTTGCTGCGTGAGGTCGACGGCGAACGCTACCTGCCGATCTGGATCGGCCAGAGCGAAGCGGCGTCGATTGCATTGCGACAGAAGGGGATCGAGCCTCCCCGCCCTCTCACACATGACCTGATCGTCAACCTGATCAAAGAGTTCGGGCAGACCCTGCTCGAGGTCCGGATCGTGGACATGCAAGAGGGCACCTTCTATGCCGAGATGATCTTCACCGGCGATCTGCGTGTGTCGGCGCGGCCCTCGGATTCGATCGCGGTCGCCATGCGCGCCGAGGTCCCGATCATCGCCGACGAAGAGGTGCTCGCCGAGGCCGGCCTGCTCATCCCGGACGAGGACTCGGACGAGGCGCCCGAGGCGCAGGCCGACGAGGTCAAAGAGGACGAGGTCGAGAAGTTCAAGGAGTTCCTCGACAACGTCTCGCCCGACGACTTCAAGGCGAGCGGGGCCTGAGCGGTTCGTTCCATAGGTCGGAGCAGACTTGCCGGCTGTGCAGCCGAAAGCCAGATCACAGAATCGACACCGGCCGGTCACCGATTGTCTCGATCTCAAGTTGAGGTTCAGTGTCGTGGCGAGTCGCGTTGATCCCCGGTCATCCGCCGCATAGCGTCATCAGCGACATCGAGCACCGGACACGGGCCGATGAAGATGATCGGCCGACCGGAAACAGCCTGGACCGCGTACTGTGGACGTGGACGTCAGGCACCGTGGTGCGGCGTCCGATCCGAGCTTTGCGAGGGAGTCAGAAGTGGGCGATCGTCCGGTCGACAACGAAACGACGTCGAGCGACCAGTCACCCGATCGTCCGGTGACCGAGCGTGTAGACGCCGTCCCGACCCAGGGCAGTCTCGGAGACATCGCCCCGGGCCTGTTCCCGGACGACACCGTGCCCGACGAGCTCGTCGGCTACCGCGTGCCGAGCGCGTGCCAGATCGCCGGGATCACCTACCGTCAGCTCGACTACTGGGCCCGTACGTCGTTGGTCGTCCCGTCGATCCGCGGAGCCGCGGGATCCGGCAGCCAGCGCCTGTACTCGTTCAAGGACATCCTCGTCCTCAAGATCGTCAAGCGTCTGCTGGACACCGGCATCTCGCTGCAGAACATCAGAGTCGCCGTCGACCACCTGCGCCAGCGCGGTGTCGAGGACCTCGCCAAGATCACCCTCTTCTCGGACGGCACGACGGTGTACGAGTGCACGTCGGCCGAAGAGGTCGTCGACCTGCTCCAAGGCGGGCAGGGCGTGTTCGGGATCGCGGTCAGCGGCGCCATGCGTGAGCTGACCGGCACCATCGCGGATTTCCCCGGCGAACGGGCCGACGGCGGTGTCAGCGAGACCGCGCCCGAGGACGAACTCGCGGCGCGCCGCAAGAACCGCGCCCGTCGCACCGGCTAGTCCGCGTTCCGCGTAGACTGGCCCCGCGTCGCTACGCTGCGGGAGAGCGCCGACGGCAGAGATGCCGGCGGCCGCCGAAGGAGCAACACCTCTCCGTCAAACTCTCAGGCACCCAGGACCGCGGTGGTGACGACGTCTCTGGAAAGTGACGATCCGTCGTCCGCCCACGGTGAAAGGTCGTCGCGCAGCGCTGCGGGGCACCGAATCTCTCAGGCGTCACATCGGCTGCCGCCGACGACATGACAGAGGGGGAGGGCCAGCAGCCGGTGCGCGCACCGGCGCCTGCGAGAGGTGCCCTCCACCCGTGTCCACCACCGATGCGACCCCGTCCGACACCCCGGACCCGTCCACAGCCCCCGCCCCCGGGGTCTCGGCCGCCTTCGTCGACCGCCATGTAGGCCCGGACGCCGACGAGACCCGGCGCATGCTCGAAGCGATCGGCGCCACCTCACTCGACGACCTCGCCCACCGCGTCATCCCGGCGGTCATCGCCGACGAACTCGACTCCGACGTACTCGGCGCACTACCCGAGCCCCTCAGCGAGAGTGCGGTTCTCGCTCAGCTCGGCGACCTGGCCGCACGCAACACCGTCGCTCGGTCGATGATCGGGCTCGGCTACTACGGCACCCACACGCCCGGCGTCATCCTCCGCAACGTGCTCGAGAATCCGGCCTGGTACACCGCGTACACGCCCTATCAGCCCGAGATCAGCCAGGGACGTCTCGAGGCGCTGCTCAACTTCCAGACCATGGTCGCCGACCTCACCGGGATGGAAGTGGCCAACGCCTCGATGCTCGACGAGGCCACCGCGGCCGCCGAGGCGATGACGCTGATGCGCCGTGCGGGCAAGTCCAAGTCTCCGCGCGTGGTCGTCGACGCCGACCTCTTTCCGCAGACGCGTGCGGTGCTCGACACGCGCGCCGAGCCGCTGGGCATCGAGATCGTCGAGGCCTCACTGCATCCCGAGCTCCCCGGATGCGGACTTCCCGACTGCGAGTTCTACGGCGTGATCCTCCAGGTACCGGGTGCGTCGGGTCGCATCGTCGACGCCACCGCGATCATCGACGCGGCGCACGACCGCGGCGCACTCGTCGCGGCCGGTGCCGACCTCCTGGCGATGACCCTGCTGACACCGCCCGGCGAGCAGGGCGCCGACGTCTGTTTCGGCACGACGCAGCGCTTCGGCGTGCCGATGGGCTTCGGCGGGCCGCACGCCGGATACCTCGCCGTGGGCTCGAAGCACGCCCGGCAACTCCCGGGCCGTCTGGTCGGGATCTCCAAGGACGCCGACGGCAACCTGGCCTACCGGCTCGCGCTGCAGACCCGCGAACAGCACATCCGCCGCGAGAAGGCCACGAGCAACATCTGCACCGCGCAGGTACTCCTGGCGGTGATGGCCGCCATGTTCGCCTCCTACCACGGCGCCGAGGGGCTGCGCGCCATCGCGCGCCGCACCCATGCCGCGGCGGCCCGGCTGGCCGACTCGCTCGCGGCCGGCGGATTCTCGGTCGCGCACGCGAACTTCTTCGACACCATCGAGGTGCACGCCCCGGGTCAGGCCGATACCGTCGTTGCCCGGGCTCGCCAGGAGGGTGTCAACCTGCGCCGGGTCGACGCCGACACCATCGGCATCGCCTGCGATGAGACCACGGTCGATGCCGACCTCGATGCGGTGTTGCGTGCCTTCGACGTCGCCGGCGTCACGCCGCGTGCGTTCACGCAGCCGATCGAGAACCGCACCAGCGAGTTCCTCACCCACCCGGCGTTCAACCGGTACCGCACCGAGACCGCGATGCTGCGGTACCTGCGAGCCCTGTCGGACAAGGACATCGCGCTCGACCGCAGCATGATCCCGCTCGGGTCGTGCACGATGAAGCTCAACGCCACCACCGAGATGGAACCCATCACCTGGCCCGGCTTCGCGCAGCTGCACCCGTTCGCTCCGGCCGACGACACCGCGGGGATCCGAGAGCTCATCGCCACCCTCGAGAACTGGCTCGTGGCGGTCACCGGATACGACCGCGTCAGCCTGCAACCGAACGCGGGGTCGCAGGGAGAGTTCGCCGGCCTGCTGGCGATCCGGGGATACCACCTCAGCCGCGGCGACGGCGACCGCGATGTCTGCCTGATCCCGTCGAGCGCCCACGGCACCAATGCCGCCTCGGCGGTCATGGCGGGAATGCGCGTCGTGGTGGTCGGGTGCCGAGACAACGGCGACGTCGACCTCGACGATCTGCGCGCGAAGATCGACGCCAACGAGGGTCGCATCGCGGCGATCATGATCACGTACCCGTCGACGCACGGGGTCTTCGAGCACGACGTGCGTGAGGTCTGCGGCGCCGTCCACGACGCCGGCGGACAGGTCTACGTCGACGGCGCCAACCTCAATGCGCTGGTCGGCGTGGCACGACCGGGTCATTTCGGTGGCGACGTCAGTCACCTGAACCTGCACAAGACCTTCTGCATCCCGCACGGCGGCGGCGGACCGGGCGTCGGACCGGTCGCGGTCCGGGAGCACCTCGCCCCGTTCCTGCCGGGACACCCGCTCGCCGACGAGCTGCCCGGCTCGGCGACCATCGCCGCCGCACCGTACGGCTCGGCGGCGATCCTGCCGATCACCTACGCCTACATCGCGATGATGGGGGCAGACGGGTTGCGCCGGGCGACGCTGACGGCCATCACCGCTGCCAACTACGTCGCCAAGCGGCTCGGTGAGCACTACCCGGTGCTCTACACCGGCGAGGAGGGCTTCGTCGCCCACGAGTGCATCCTGGATCTGCGGGCCATCACCAAGGCGACCGGCGTCACCGTCGACGACGTCGCAAAACGGCTCGCCGACTACGGTTTCCACGCCCCGACCATGAGCTTCCCGGTTGCGGGCACCCTGATGGTCGAGCCGACCGAGAGCGAGAACCTCGACGAGATCGACGCCTTCTGCGACGCGATGATCGCGATCCGCGGCGAGATCGAACTCGTCGGACGAGGGGAGTGGCCCGCCGAGGACAACCCGCTCCGCGGTGCCCCGCACACCGCCGAGTCGCTGGTCGGTGAGTGGGATCATCCGTACTCGCGGGAACTCGCCGTCTACCCGCAGGGGCTGCCATCCGCGGGTGGCCGGGCGAAGGTGTGGCCGGCCGTCCGGCGGATCGACGGGGTGTACGGCGACCGCAACCTGGTGTGCAGCTGCCCGCCCATCGAGGCTTACAGCAGCTGACCCGACGCTCGGGAAGCTCCTCGCCTGCTCGTTGAGTAGGTGAGGAGCGTAGCGACGAGCCGCTTACTGCTCGTTGAGTAGGTGAGGAGCGTAGCGACGAGCCGTATCGAAACGACCCCGGCCGTCGCTTCTAACCGCCCGCGGTTCCCGCCGGCACCGACGCTGCCGTCGAGCTCGCCGGGACGCTGGCCGGCCCGTAGACCAGCCGGTTGATCGCGACGATCGCGCCGTCCTCGGGCGTGGGCATCGGGTTCGGCGTCCGGGGGAAGGTCACCGTCGGCGTGGCCGCGGGCATCGGGGCGTCGCCCCGGAAACCGAGCTCGGTGAGCAACCGGAGCTGCTCGGGTTCCGAGGCGAACTGGATGAACTCGGCGACGGCATCGGTCGCCGATTCGGTCACCTCCGGTCCCGACAGACGGATCACCGGATAGTCGGCGATCGGTGTCGGACCGGACGGGATCAGTTCGGCCAGCCGCGCACGGTCGTCGTCGCGGGTCATCTGGAACAGGCGCTGCTCGGTGATGGGTACGACGTGGATCGGCGCCCGAGCGGCATCGGGGGCGTCGGCGATCGTCGTCGCGGCGCCCTGGGGTGTCCCGTCCGGGGAGAGCGGGGCGCCCTCGAGCATGGCGCGGATGCTGGAGCTCACCCGCGGGGACTCGGCGTCGGTTGTCGTCAGCGGACCGGTGGTCCGGGTGACGCGGGTGGCGACCGCCTGGGCGGCGAGTGCGCTCGCGTCGGACTGTGCCCCGATCGGCATCGCCATCCGCAGCGACCCCCAGCCCTGGAGGCCGAAGTCGGTGAGCGAGTTGTCCCGACGTTGCAGCGTGGGGATCTGGGACCAGTCGAGACGTCCGTCGAGGGCGGTGTCGAGTTCGGGCGATACGGCCAGAACGACCGGTGTCGAGACCAGGGAGCGTGTGTTGCCCTCGATCGCATCGGGTTTCGCCGCCGCGAGATCTGCCGACCACACCGACGACTGGGGGACCCAGGCGGCGGGATGGGCGCCCATCGACTCGGTGTCCCACGACCCCGACAGACTGTCGAGGGTGATCTTGGCGTCGCCCGGGCGGACGTCGACGGTGACGCACTTGTCGCGTACGACCGGATTGGTCGCACCGAAGTTGCGGGCGACCGCGGCGAGCCCCGGCGCGATGTCGGGGTCGGCGATGATCGGGACCGACTCACGGCCTTCGACGCATTGCGCGGCGGCCTGTTCGGCCTGGCGATCGATCCGATCGCCGAGGTCTCGCCAGGTGACGACGACTGCGGCGATGAGCAGGATCGACAAGAGGGCGGCGACGACACCTCGGCTCACGCCGCGGCTACGGATGCTCTCCCCGCCGCTACTCCGATGATGTGCCAACGCCGATGCCCTCCCTGCTCGGTGCGTCCCTCGCCCGGTCGGCCGTGGCGACCCGGTGCGCAGTGCAGGGTACGACGATACGCCGTGCCGATCCTGGGCGGTTCGGCACGGTCGTATCGCCTACGTCGAGGCCGGCGCGATCAGCCCGCCGGGTTCGCCGCCTTGTACTCGCGGCGACGGCGGTGCAGGATCGGCTCGGTGTAGCCGCTGGGCTGTGTGGTGCCCTCCAGGATGAGCTCCTTCGCTGCCTGGAAGGCGATGTTGGAGTCGAAGTCCGGCGCCAGTGGACGGTAGGTCGGGTCGCCGGCGTTCTGACGGTCGACGACCGGGGCCATCCGCTCCAGCGATGCGACGACGTCGGCCTCGGTCACGATGCCGTGCCGCAGCCAGTTGGCGAGCAACTGACTCGAGATACGCAGTGTCGCACGGTCTTCCATCAACGCGACGTCATGGATGTCGGGCACCTTCGAGCAACCGACGCCCTGGTCGATCCAGCGGACGACGTAACCCAGGATCGACTGACAGTTGTTGTCGAGTTCCTGCTGCTTCTCCTCGTCGGACCAATCGGTCTTGGGGGCGAGGGGAATCGTGAGGACGTCGTCGACGGAGGCGGGGTCGCGCTTGGCGATCTCGTCCTGGCGCTCGAACACGTCCACCTGGTGGTAGTGGAGCGCGTGCAGGGTGGCGGCGGTCGGCGACGGAACCCATGCGGTCGTGGCGCCGGCCTTCGGGTGCCCGATCTTCTGCTCGAGCATGTCGGCCATCAGGTCGGGCATGGCCCACATGCCCTTGCCGATCTGCGCCTTGTGCTGCAGACCCGCGTGCAGACCGGTGTCGACGTTGAAGTTCTCGTAGGCACCGATCCAGGTCTGCTGCTTCATCTCGCCCTTGCGCACCATCGCGCCGGCTTCCATCGACGTGTGGATCTCGTCGCCGGTGCGGTCGAGGAACCCGGTGTTGATGAAGACGACGCGCTCGGAAGCCGCGTTGATGCATGCCTTCAGGTTCACCGTGGTGCGGCGCTCCTCATCCATGATCCCGACCTTGAGCGTGTTCTCGGGCAGGCCGAGAACCTTCTCCACGCGGCCGAACAGTTCGACGGTGAAGGCGACCTCGTCGGGCCCGTGCATCTTCGGCTTCACGATGTAGACCGAACCCGTTCGCGAGTTCTGCAGTCCGTCATCGGACATGCCGTGGATGCCGATCAGCGACGTGATCAGGCCGTCGAGGATTCCTTCCGGGACCTCGTTGCCGTCGGCGTCGAGGATGGCGTCGTTG
This sequence comes from Gordonia sp. McavH-238-E, assembly GCF_022348225.1. Taxonomy (NCBI): domain Bacteria; kingdom Bacillati; phylum Actinomycetota; class Actinomycetes; order Mycobacteriales; family Gordoniaceae; genus Gordonia; species Gordonia sp. McavH-238-E. Next base: position 446,954 of record NZ_JAKRFE010000001.1, on the reverse strand, counting down.
GTCATCAGGTGTCCGACGTTGCGGACGAAGAGCAGCGAGCGGCCGTGTAGGTCGAAGGCGGTGCCGTCGGGCGCGGTGTACTCGCGGTTGCCGTTGAGCACTCGGGTGAAGGTCTTGCCGCCCTTGCTGACCTCTTCGGCGAGATCGCCCTTGTTGAGGCCGAGCCAGTTGCGGTAGCCGATGACCTTGTCCTCGGCGTCGACGGCGGCGACGGAGTCCTCGAAGTCCATGATCGTGGTGATCGCGGACTCGACGACGACGTCCTTGATGCCTGCCGGGTCGGTGGAACCGATCGGCGACGACGGGTCGATCTCGATGTCGAGGTGCAGTCCGTTGTTGCGCAGCAGGATCGACGTCGGCGAGGCGGCGTCGCCCCGGTACCCGACGAAGGCGGTCGGGTCGGCGAGAGTCGACGTCTTGTCGCCGTCGAGCTTGACCTGGAGCGCGTTGTCGACGACGGCGAAGGACCGCACATCGGTGTAGCTGCACTGTTCGAGCGGCACGGCCTTGTCGAGGAAGTTCTTGGCGTAGGCGATGACCTTGTCGCCGCGGACCTTGTTGTACGACTTGCCCTTCTCGGCTCCGTCGGTCTCGGGGATCGCGTCGGTGCCGTAGAGCGCGTCGTAGAGCGAACCCCAGCGTGCGTTGGAGGCGTTGAGCGCGAAGCGCGCGTTGAGGACCGGGACGACGAGCTGCGGCCCGGCGGTGTCGGCGATCTCGCGGTCGACGCCGGCGGTCGTGATCTGGAAGTCCGCGGGCACCTCGACGAGGTAACCGATCTCGGTCAGGTACGACTTGTACGCGTCGAAGTCGGCGGACCCGGGGGTGAGGTCGGCGTCCTTGTGATCCCGATGCCAGGCGTCGAGCTTGCTCTGCAGGTCGTCGCGGACGGCGAGGAGTTCGCGGTTGCGCGGGGCGAGATCGGTGATCACCGATGCCGCACCGGCCCAGAAGGCGTCCGCATCTACACCGGTACCGGGCAACGCCTCGTTGTTGATGAAGTCGTGCAGGACGGTAGCGACCTGCAACCCGTTGACGGTGATCCGGTCAGACATGGCAGCCTTTCTCGAGCGAAATGACAACGCATACATGCTACTCGTCGGTAACGGTGGGCGGCAGGCGCCTCCCGTCACGTGTGGTGAGCGCGCTCCGCGAACTCGGTGCAGAGGGTGAGCAACCGAGACCGCAGAGTCGTCCCGAGCTCGGCGATCGCCGACTGTTCGCGGACGTATTCGGCCCGGCCCGCAGGGGTCTCGATGCGAACCGGCTCGTACCCGAGGCCGCCGAGGTCGTACGGACTGGCTCGCATGTCGAGGTCGCGCGCGCGGAGGGCCAGCGCGAAGCAGTCGAGAGTCAGGTCCGATGGCACGAGCGGCGACAGGGTGAAGCAGTACCGGTAGAGATCCATCGTCGCGTGCAGGCAGCCGGGTTGTTCGTGCTCGATCTGGGACGCCCGGGTGAGCGTGGCGTCGTTGCGCGGCCGCGCCGGGTCGGTGAAGAACCGGAAGGCGTCGAAGTGCGTGCACCGCAGTGGCATGGATTCGACGACGGCATCCGTGCCCGCACCCCCCAAACGCAGCGGGAGATCGTGCCGGGTGTCGTCGGTGCGGTAGACCATCGCCCACTCGTGCAGGCCGAAACAGCCGAGCCGGACGGGCCGCCGGGCGGTGGCACCGAGCATGTCCACGGCCGCGACGAGAGCGTCGGCCCGGTGCCGGAGGTGCGCTGTTCCGACGCGCACCCCGGCGTCGGTCTGTTCGTAGCCGCGCAGGCCGAGGAATTCGTCTGCGTCTTCCAGGACCACGCCGTAGCCGGGATGCCAGCGCAGCACGTGCGCGGGTCGCGAGGAGTAGTAGGTGAACAGGAAGTCGATCACCGGATGTCGGGCACCGCGGCGGCGCGCGTCGAGGTAGGGACCGATCAGTTCGTCGACGGCCCGGCGATGCGCCGCACGCCGCGATCGCCACTGGTCGGCCGTCAGGACGGAGGCGCCGCGAACCGGGGCCGTGGACGGCAGTCGTGAACTCGCCACCGTCGTCACACCCGATGGGTCTCGTCGCGGACGTTGCCGACGAACTCCTCCACCAGATCGGCGAGGGGGACGATGCCGATGGTCCGGCCGCTGTCGTCGACCACGGCGCCGAGATGCGAACTGGACCGACGCAGCACCCCGGTGGCCTCGTCGAGCGGGGTGGTCGAGTCGATGACCGGCAATGGCCGGATCTTGTCGACGCCGATGATGGTGTCCGATCCGATGTGCTCGTCGAGGATCTCGTCCAGCACGTCTTTCAGATGCAGGTAGCCGGTGAACGTGCCGTCGGGCCCGCGCACCGGGAATCGGGAGAATCCGGTCTCGGTGACCGCCTTCTCCACGGCGCCCAGCGTCGGCCCGATGCCACCGGTGCCGGACACCTGCACGCCGACGCTGCGCATCTGTTCGAGCGGGATCATCACCTCCGACACCGTCCGGCCGATGGACTGCAGGGCCCGGGTCAGACGTTCGTGCTCCTCGGCGTCGAGCAGACCCTCCTGCTTGGACTCGCCGACCATCTCGGCCAGTTCGCCGAGCGACACCGTGGATTCGAGTTCGTCCTTCGGCTCCACGCGGAGGAGTCGCAGCGAGATGTTCGCCAGCCAGTTGTAGAAGGCGATCAACGGCCGGACCAGCCGGATGAACAGCAGGTGCGCCGGCACGAGCAGCATCGCCGACGACTCCGGTCCGGCGAGTGCGATGTTCTTCGGCACCATCTCGCCCAACAGGATGTGCAACACGACGACGAGCGACAGTGCGATGGCGAACGAGATCGGGTGCAGCAGGGCGTCGGGAACGTGTGCGAGGTGCAAGGGTGCCTCGATGAGGTGCGCGACCGCGGGCTCGCCGACCCGGCCGAGCAGGATCGAGCAGATCGTGATGCCGAGTTGTGCCCCGGCCAGCATCAACGACAACCGCTCGCCGGCGTGGATCACGGTGCGCGCACGGGACTTCCCGCTCTCGGCGAGCGCTTCGAGGCGGTCGCGACGTGCCGAGATCAGGGAGAACTCGGCGCCCACGAAGAACGCGTTGCCGGCGAGGAGGACGACGGTCAGCCCGACCGCCCAGAGATCACCCATGGGAGTTCCCCTCGTCCCTCGGCACGTCGATGCCCTGGTGGGCGGGCACCGGGAGATCCTGTCCCTCCGGCGCGGGCCGGATGGCGACGACGTCGACCCGGCGTCCGTCCATCTGGGCGACCGTCGCCCGCCAGGTGATGTCCGGCCCGCGGTCCGGCGACTGTGAGGTGTCGTCGTCGGTCTCGCCGACGGGCGACCGGCGCGGGAGGTCCACCGCGTCGTCGACGGCGGGGATGCGCCCGAGGCAGTACATGATGAGCCCACCCAGCGTGTCGTACGGCCCGTCGGGCGCGTGGTAGCCGGTGGCGTCGTACAGCTCGTCGATCCGCAACAACCCGGCGCACAGGTAGCCGTTGCCGTCGACAGCCACGTCGGCTCGTTCGTCGTCGTGTTCGTCGGTCACGTCGCCGAGGATCTCCTCGATGAGGTCCTCGGTGGTGACGATGCCCGCGGTGCCGCCGTATTCGTCGATCACCACGCACAGCTCCATGCCGTCGGCGCGGATCCGCTCCATGAGCGCATCGCCGTCGAGGCTCGCAGGCACCCGCGGGACCGGCCGGGCGATCGAGGTGACCGACGTGGTGGCCTGTCGCTCCGGTGCGACGGTGAAGGCCTGCTTGATGTGGACGACGCCGACGAGATCGTCCAGGTCGCCGTCGATCACGACCGGAAACCGGGAGTGGCCGGTGCGCGACGACGCCATGACGAGGTCGCGGACGGTGTCGGCGCGATCGAGGCAGTCGATCGTGACGCGGGGGGTCATCAGATCCTCGGCGGTGAGCTCGCCGAAACGCAGCGACCGGTCGACGAGGGTCGCGGTCTGCTGATCCAGGGCGCCGCGGCGGGCCGAATTGCGGACGAGCGAGACGAGTTCCTGAGGCGACCGCGCCGAGGCCAGCTCGTCGGTCGGTTCGATGCCGAGACGGCGCACGATCCAGTTCGCGGTGCCGTTGAGTCCGTTGATCGCCCAGCGGAACACCGCCGAGAACACGGTCATCGGACCCGCGGTGGCCCGTGCGACCGCGAGCGGCTTGGCGATCGCCAGGTTCTTCGGGATCAGCTCGCCGAGGACCATCGACAGCGACGTCGCGATCACCAGCGCGAGGATCAGCGACGTCGCCGACGCGACGGAGTCGCCGACCCCCAGCGCGGTCAGTGGTGGTCGCAGTATCCGGGCGAGGACCGGTTCGGCGATGTAACCGGTGATCAGCGTCGTGATGGTGATGCCCAACTGGGCGCCGGAGAGCTGGAACGACAGGGTGGAGTGTGCGCGCTGGACCATCCGCGCTCGCCGGTCCCCGCGATCGGCGACATCGGCGGTGATGGTCGAGCGTTCCAGCGCGGTCAGCGAGAACTCGGCCGCCACGAACAGGGCGGTCCCCAGCGTCAGGGCGATGAATCCGACGAGACTCGCGACCAGGAGGAGGATCTCCACGTCACCACCCGCCCGGCAGGGGTCGTCCTTCGGCGAAGCCGGCGGGCGACTGGATCCCCAGCACCACCTTGTCGTGCAGTTCGCGTAGGTTTCGCGCACCGGTGTAGGTAGCGGTGCTGCGGACACCCGAGCAGATGTGGTCGATCAGGTCCTCGACGCCGGGACGCTCCGGGTCCAGACGGATCCGCGAACTCGAGATGCCCTCTTCGAACAAGCTCTTGCGTGCCCGGTCGTAGGTGCTGTCGCCGCTCGACCGCGCCGCGACCGCCCGCTTCGAGGCCATGCCGAAGCTGACCTTGTACGGGCCCTGCGCATCGACGAGCAGGTCGCCCGGCGACTCGTGGGTGCCGGCGAACCACGAGCCGACCATGACGTTCGACGCCCCCGCGGCCAGGGCCAGGGCCACGTCGCGTGGGTGCCGGACACCGCCGTCGGCCCACACCGACGCACCGTGTCCGGCCGCGACGGCGGCACACTCGGCGACGGCCGAGAACTGGGGGCGTCCGACGCCGGTCATCATCCGGGTCGTGCACATCGCGCCCGGTCCGACACCGACCTTGACGATCGACGCCCCCGCATCGATGAGATCGAGGGTGCCCTCGGCCGAGACCACGTTGCCCGCGGCGATCGGAACGCCCAGGTCCGCGCCGGCGACCGCCGACAGCGCCGTGAGCATCTTCTCCTGGTGACCGTGCGCGGTGTCCATGACAAGCAGGTCGGCGCCCGCGGCGACCAGCGCTCGAGCCTTGCCCACGACATCGCCGTTGATGCCGACGGCCGCCGCGATGCGCAGCGAGCCACCCGCGTCGACATTCGGGGTGTAGATCGCGTGGCGCAGGGCGCCGACCCGATTGAGGACCCCGGCGAGCCGACCGTCGGGTTCGACGAGCACCGCGAGGCCGAGGTGCAGATCGCCGAGCGCGTCGAAGACCTCACGGGGCGGGGTGTCGACGGGCAGCGTCACGATGTCGGGGTCGACGACGTCACGCACTCGCGCGAACCGGTCGACGTCGCGACAGCGCTTCTCGGTGACGACCCCCACCGGGCGGCCGTCCTCGACCACGACGGCCACCCCGTGTGACCGCTTCGGGATCAACGCGACCGCGTCGGTCACCGACGCCCCCGGATCGAGGGTGACCGGGGTGTCGGCGATCAGATGCCGCGACTTCACGTACGCGATGGATGCGGCGGCCGCCTCGATGGGCAGGTCCTGGGGGAGAACCACGAGCCCTCCGCGGCGGGCCACCGTCTCGGCCATCCGCTTGCCCGCGACCGCCGTCATGTTCGCCACGACCAGCGGGATCGTGGTCCCGCTGCCGTCGGACGTCGACAAGTCGACGTCGAAGCGCGAACTGACGTCCGACCTGCCCGGGACGATGAACAGATCGTCGTACGTCAGATCGTGTGTCGGCCGGTGGCCTTCGATGAATCGCACTGGAGTTCGCAGGCTCCTATTCGGTCACTTCCGAGCGGTCACCGCTCCACAGGGTGTGGAACGTGCCCTCCTTGTCGATGCGCTGGTAGGTGTGCGCGCCGAAGTAGTCGCGCAGGCCCTGGGTCAGCGCGGCCGGGAGGCGGTCGGCACGCAGACCGTCGTAGTACGACAGCGACGATGCGAATGCCGGCACCGGGATACCGAGGAGGGTCGCGGTCGAAACCACCCGGCGCCAGCTGTCGATGCCGACCTCGACGGCTTCGCGGAAATACGGGGCGAGCAGCAGGCTCGGGAGGGCGGGGTCGTCGTGGTAGGCCTCGCGGATGCGGTTGAGGAACTGCGCCCGGATGATGCAACCGCCACGCCAGATGGTGGCCAGCGCGCCGCGGTCGACATCCCAGCCGTATTCGGCGCTGCCGGCGGCGATCTGATCGAAGCCCTGCGCGTAGGCGACGACCTTCGAGGCGTAGAGGGCGGTCTTGATGTCGTTGACGAACGTCTCGCGATCGGCGGGGGCCGAGCCGAGGTTGCCCGACGACAGCCCGCGGGCCGCGACGCGCTGATCGGTGGCGCTCGACAGCGCGCGGGCGAAGACGGCCTCGGCGATCCCGGTCGTCGGGATACCGAGATCGAGGGCGGACTTCACGGTCCAGCGACCGGTGCCCTTCTGGCCCGCGGCGTCGACGATGACGTCGACCAGCGGCTTGCCGGTCTCGTCGTCGACCTGGCTGAGGACCTCGGCGGTGATCTCGATCAGGTAGCTCTCGAGTTCGGTGGTGTTCCAGTCGCGGAAGACGTCGGCGATCTCCGAGACCGGCATGTCCAAGGCCTTGCGCATGAGGTCGTAGGCCTCGCCGATGAGCTGCATGTCGGCGTATTCGATGCCGTTGTGCACCATCTTGACGAAGTGGCCGCTGCCGTCGGGGCCGATGTGGGTACAGCACGGCTCGCCGTCGACCTGTGCGGCGATGGATTCGAGGAGCGGTCCGAGCGATTCGTACGACTCGACGGGGCCGCCCGGCATGATCGACGGGCCGTTCAGCGCCCCCTCTTCGCCGCCGGAGATGCCGGCGCCGACGAAGTTGAGTCCTCGAGCCGACATCGCGGCCTCGCGACGGATGGTGTCGGTGTAGAGGGCGTTGCCACCGTCGATGATGATGTCGCCCGGCTCCATCGCGTCGGCGAGTTCTTCGATCACGGCGTCGGTCGGGTCGCCGGCCTTGACCATGATGAGCACCCGGCGCGGACGCTCGAGGGCCGCCACGAACTCGGCCACGGTCTCGGTGCGGATGAATTCACCGTCGCTGCCGTGGTTCTCGAGCAGTGCATCGGTCTTGGCGATGCTCCGGTTGTGCAGCGCGACCGTGTACCCGTGACGGGCGAAGTTGCGTGCGATGTTCGAACCCATGACGGCCAGGCCGGTGACACCGATCTGGGCCTTCGCGGAGGAGGACGAGGAGTCGACGTTGTTCATGCGGACAGCCTATTGCCTCTGTGTCCGAACCGGCGATCTGCCTCCGCGTGTGATGCCGGTCCGACGCAGCCGGGTGCGACGGGCGGTCAGAATGCCGACATGAGGCGGTTGAGCTCGGTGAGCCACGGGATGGCGACCGCGAGGGTCGGGAGCACCAGGATCGCGGCGGCCGCGACGTAGGCGCCGGCGGCGACGACCCGGGCGGGGCGGTCGTCGCGCAGACGGTGGACGCGCGTCAGGGTGGTCGGTCCGCCGACCGCCATCGCACCGCGCGGGGCCACCGCGTCGGCGCAGGCGACCAGGGCTCGGCCCAGCGTGGTCGGTGTGGTCGCGCGAACGGCCTGATCATCGGCCAGCGCCTCGACGAGGAGTTCGGTCGCGCCGAGGGCGGAGCTGCTGCGCACGAATCGGGGGAACGCCTCGTGCAGGGCGATGAAGGCCTCGAGCACGAGGTCGTGCCGGGCACGCAGGTGGGCGCGTTCGTGGGCGATGACGGCGACGAGTTCGTCTCGGGTCAGGCGATGGACGACGCCTTCGCTGACCACGACGCGCTGGCGCAGGCCCGGCAGGCAGTAGGCGAGGGGTTGCTCGACGTCGATCATCCGGACGTCACGAGCGTAGAGCGGGTCGTCGGCGTCGTCGGTCCGATCGCAGCGGTCGAGGATGTCGATGAGCTGGCGGTGTGCCTTGCGTCGGGCGCGGGTGCGCACACCGACGCGGATCACCGTGTAGAACAGGCGCGCGCCGACCAGGAGGGTCAGGACGAAGACGCCGACGCAGAGGAGCCACAGCGGCCAGCCGAGCCGCTCGATCTCGCGGACCGGGTGGGTGGTCGGCGTGCCGTCCGGACCGATCACGAGGATGTTCGCCGCGATCGCCAGGCCACAGCTGAACGCCGACAACACGGCGGCCAGGGCAATGGCCTGCCACAGCGTCATCGCCGCACGTGGCGCTCGGATCGGCCATCGTGCCCGCGACAGTGCCTCGGGTACGGGTCCGGCGAGCACCAGGCTGACGATGCCGAAGAGCAAGGCGGTCATCTGGTGATTCCTAAAAGTGGGCTGCGAGTGGTGGTGTCGCGAATCTAACCGGTGTCGCTCGTTCCGCGTGCGGCTTCGAGCTCATCGAGTGCGGAACGGAGGGCGGCCGCCTCGTCGGCGCCGACGCGGCCGACGAACGACACGAGCGCCGCGTGACGCGACCCGGGTGCATCGGCCTCGCTCAGCGCGTCGACCATCAGACTCGCCACGAGGTCTTCGCGAGGGTGGGTCGGTACGTACTTGTGCGCCCGGTCGTCGCGGATCTGCGTCACGAGATTCTTCTTCGCCAGCCGCTGCAACACGGTCATGACGGTGGTGTAGGCGAGGGAACGGTCACGCGACAGGTCGGCATGCACCTGCCGCACCGTCTGCGGGGCAGAACTCTCCCACAACGAGTCCATCACAGCGCGTTCGAGGTCGCCCAGGCCATTCATCTTTCGCATTTTACTGCTCTGCCTCCGATAGTGGGTCCGCTGGATACCCAGTTGTTGCTCACATGCGTGCCGTGCACGTGTCCGAGGAGCGATCACGCCTCTGACGTGGACATTCCCGCGGCGCTTGACACATTGGTAAGGCTAGCCTACATTAAGTGTCACGTCGGACCGCGTGAGAGTCCTGAGGGCTGCAGAGACCCCCGGTCCACGGCACGGAAGGCCCCGCATCTCCCAGAGGTGCGGGGCCTTTCGGTATCCACAGATGGACAACGGCCCGCCCCCTCCTCGTGTTCCCGCAGGGGCACCGTTCGCGAGCCGGACTGGTGTCGCGACGTCCGAAGGCTCATGCGACTGTTGTTGTCATGACTGCGAACAGTGCGGACGAGGTTCTCCGGGATTCATTCGGCAAGGGACTCGACGGCGTCCTCGGACTCGGGGTCGTCGAGGCGGGGCCCGACCGGATCGTGGCGACGATGGAGATCACCGAGAGTCACCATCAGCCGTTCGGGATCGTGCACGGCGGGGTCTACTGCGCGGTCGGCGAGAGTGTCGCCAGCATGAGCGGCTTCCTGTGGCTGCAGGACTCCGGTATCGGCGGCACCGCCGTCGGGGTGAACAACAACACCGACTTCCTGAGGTCGGTGCGGGCGGGCACGGTCACCGCGACGTCCACCCCGATCCACCGGGGCCGCCGCCAGCAACTCTGGGCCGTCGACATGGTCGACCAGGACGGCGCGCTGCTGGCCCGGTCGCAGGTGCGACTGCAGAACATCGAGGTCAAGTAGGCCGCTGAGGCCCGCGTCACGCCGGCGTCGCTCGGCGCGCCGACCCTGTCCCGGCATGGCAGGATGTCTCCTACTGCCCGGCCGGACCACACCGATCGACCGCCGGCCGAACACCCCCGAGGAGCGCTCCCGGTGCGATTGTCGCCCCATGAACAAGAACGGCTGCTGATCTCGTATGCGGCCGAACTGGCCCGCAGGCGGCAGGCGCGCGGTCTGAAGCTCAACCACCCGGAGTCGGTTGCGCTGATCACCGATCACGTCCTCGAAGGCGCCCGTGACGGCCGCTCGGTGGCCGAGCTGATGACCTCGGGACGCGAGGTCCTGCGGCGCGACGACGTGATGGACGGCGTACCGGAGATGCTGCACGACGTCCAGGTCGAGGCGACCTTCCCCGACGGCACCAAGCTGGTGACCGTGCACGACCCGATCGCCTGAGCCCCGACCGAACGAGACAGGTGGTGGACGGTCCGTTCGCGACCCGTCCCGTCCGCCGAACCGCAGCACTCCAGGAAGGACCGAGATGTCGGGTACGCACTCCACCGGCCCGCGATCGACGATCGTGCCGGGCGAGGTCATCGCCGCCGACGGGACCATCGAACTCAACGCGGGCCTCGACGCCGTCGAGCTCCGCGTCGTGAACTCCGGTGATCGCCCGGTGCAGGTCGGCAGTCATGTGCACTTTCCGCAGTCGAACGAGGCGCTTGTCTTCGACCGTGCGCGGGCCCACGGCCGCAGGCTCGACATCCCCGCCGGCACCGCGGTGCGCTTCGAGCCGGGAATCGAGATGACCGTCGGCCTCGTCCCGCTCGGCGGCACCCGCGAGGTGTACGGGATATCCATCGATCCTCCCGGCGCCTGCGGCCCGGTCGGCGCCGTCCCCAGTGACGAGAGTGAGTGACGCATGGCCATCCTGGGACGCGACCGCTATGCCCAACTGTTCGGCCCGACGACGGGCGACCTGATCCGGCTCGCCGACACCGACCTGCTCATCGAGGTGACCGACGATCTGTCGGGTGGGCCGGGACGCGCCGGCGACGAGGCGGTCTTCGGCGGCGGCAAGGTGATCCGCGAGTCGATGGGCCAGAGCCGGGCCACCCGCGCCGACGGCGCTCCCGACACGATCATCACCGGTGTCGTCGTCCTCGATCACTGGGGAATCATCAAGGCGGATCTGGGTATTCGCGACGGCCGCATCGTCGCGATGGGCAAGGCGGGCAACCCCGACACCATGGACGGGGTGCATCCGGACCTCGTCATCGGACCGTCGACCGAGATCATCGCGGGCAACGGCAAGATCGTCACCGCCGGCGCGATCGACTGCCACGTCCATTTCATCTGTCCGCAGATCATGGACGAGGCGCTGGGCAACGGGATCACCACCGTGGTCGGCGGCGGGACGGGACCGGCCGAGGGCAGCAAGGCGACCACCGTGACGCCCGGCGCGTGGCACCTGGCGTCGATTCTCGCCGCCACCGATCACTGGCCGATGAACATCGCACTCCTCGGCAAGGGCAACACGGTCAGCGCCGAGTCGATGCACGAGCAGATCCGCGCGGGCGCTTCGGGTTTCAAGCTGCATGAGGACTGGGGCAGTACACCCGCGGCCATCGACGCCTGCCTGCGGGTCGCCGACGAGACCGGCGTTCAGGTCGCGTTGCACTCCGACACCCTGAACGAGGCCGGGTTCGTGGAGACCACTCTCGGCGCGATCGCGGGCCGGGGCATCCACGCCTATCACACCGAAGGCGCCGGCGGTGGTCACGCGCCGGACATCATCACGGTCGCGGCATACCCGAATGTGCTTCCGTCGTCGACGAATCCGACTCGTCCGCACACGGTCAACACACTCGACGAACACCTCGACATGCTGATGGTCTGTCACCACCTCAATCCCACGGTCCCCGAGGATCTGGCCTTCGCCGAGAGCCGGATCCGCCCGTCCACGATCGCCGCCGAAGACCTGTTGCACGACCTGGGTGCCATCTCGATGATCGGGTCGGACTCGCAGGCGATGGGCCGGATCGGCGAAGTCGTGCTGCGCACGTGGCAGACCGCCCACGTGATGAAGCGCAAGCGAGGGTCCCTTCCCGGCGACGGGCGTGCCGACAACACGCGCGCACGGCGCTACGTCGCGAAGTACACGATCTGCCCGGCGCGCGCGCACGGCTTCGACGACGAGATCGGCTCGGTCGAGGTCGGCAAGCTCGCCGACCTGGTGCTGTGGGATCCCGCGTTCTTCGGGATCCGGCCGGATCTGGTCATCAAGGGCGGCGCCATCGCCTGGGCGGCGATGGGCGACGCGAACGCCTCGATACCCACGCCGCAACCGGTCTTCCCGCGCCCGATGTTCGGCGCCGCACCGAAACTCGCGGCCGCCACGTCGGTCAGCTTCGTGGCCCCGGGTGCCGACGCCGACCTCGCCGGCCGGATCGGCGTCGACCGCAGGCTCGTTCCCGTCAAGAACACCCGCGGCGTCGGCAAGGCCGACATGATCAACAACGACGCGTGCCCGACGATCGGGGTCGATCCCGACACGTTCACGGTGAGGGTCGACGGTGAGGTGTGGGAATCCGAACCGGTCGCCGAACTCCCGATGGCGCAACGGTATTTCCTGTTCTGATGCGATCCGGCGATACCACCTCCGCGCCCCTGGCGATGATGCTCGCGCTGGCGGATTCGCGACTGCCGGTGGGCGGGCACGTGCACTCCGGCGGGGTCGAACAGGCCATCGCCGACGGATTCATCCGCACTGCAGGCGATCTCGCGTCCTTCCTGTACCGCCGGGTGACCACGAGTGGTCTGGTCGCGGCGTCGGTGGCGGCGGCGGTCGCCGACGGTGCACTCGACGTGTCCCGCGCCCAGCGCGAGACCGACGCGCGCACACCGTCATCCGCAGCGCGGAAGGCGTCGCTCGCGCAGGGCCGTGGCATGGCGCGCCTCGCACGCCGGATGTGGCCGGACACCGACTGGTCGGCTCATCGGCCGGCGACGCATCTCCCGGTCATCAGCGGGTCGATCGGCGCCGTGTCGGCGCTCTCGGGATTCCACACCGCGCTGATCCTCGTGTACACCACGATGAGCGGGTCGGCGACCGCCGGTCAGCGTCTGCTCGCACTCGACCCCGCCGACGTGTCGATCATGATCGCCGAACTCGGCGCCGAGTGCGAACGGGTCGCCGCCGAGGCCGCGGTCGGTCTGGCGGACCTGTCCGACCCGGTCCTCGACATCTTCGCCGAACGTCATGAGCGGCAACCGATGCCGCTCTTCATGTCCTGACCCCGCCCGACCTGACCAGACGATGTCGCGCAACCGGACATCGCCGACCGAGAGGAGTTCCCATGCCCCCGCATCTCATCGACGGGCAGCCGCACACCCACGATCACGACCGGCCGCGCCGTAAGCGGGAACCCGGCGAGGCCCTGCGGATCGGCATCGGTGGCCCCGTCGGGTCCGGCAAGACCGCGCTGGTGGCCGCGCTGTGCCGGCAGCTCCGGGACGAGTTGTCGGTGGCGGTGCTGACCAACGACATCTACACGACCGAGGATGCCGACTTCCTCCGTCGCAACGCCGTTCTGCCCGATGAGCGGATCACCGCGGTCCAGACCGGCGGATGCCCGCACACCGCCATCCGCGACGACATCACCGCCAATCTCGACGCCATCGACGATCTCGTCGAGGCGAACCCGCCGCTCGACCTCATCCTGGTGGAGTCCGGCGGCGACAACCTCACCGCCACCTTCTCGACAGGTCTGATCGATGTGCAGATCTTCGTGATCGACGTGGCCGGCGGGGACAAGGTGCCGCGCAAGGGCGGACCCGGCGTCACGTTCTCGGATCTGTTGGTGATCAACAAGATCGATCTGGCCGAACGTGTCAACGCCGACCTCGACGTCATGCGCCGGGACGCGGCGAAGGTCCGTGACGGCCGGCAGACCGCCATGATCTCGCTGACCGAGGATCCCGCCGCGACCGACGTGCTGGCGTGGGTCCGGACCCAGCTGGATGCCCCGGTCGTCGCCGGGTGACCATGCGCACCGAGGTCGACATCGTCGCCACCGTCGACCGCGGTGTGCGCCACCGGGCGGTCGGGGGCCTCGGCGTACGGGTCACCGCTCCCGGCCATGTGCAGCTCATCGGTACGGCCGCGACACCGTTGGGCGGCGACGAGATCGTGGTCCGTATCGAGGTCGAACCCGGCGCGCACCTACGGGTGAGCAGCGTCGCCGCGACCATCGCACTGCCCGCCCGTGACCGCGCCGACTCGTCGGCCCGGTGGGAGATGGAGGTCGGTGACGGTGGCCGGTTGCGCTTCGACCCGCAACCCACCGTCGTCGCGGGCGGTGCCCGGCATCGGTCCGACGTCACGGTGCGCCTGGCGTCCGGCGCCACCCTCGACCTGCACGAGCACGTGCAGATAGGCCGGGCCGCCACGATGACGGACTCGACGCTGGCCGACCGCGATCGGGCGGGTGCCTGGACCGGGGGACTGCGGGTGGACGTGGACGGCGAGGTGGTGCTGGCGCATCGCCTCACGCTGGGGCACGGCACCCCAGCCGGCGCGGCCGGCCACCGTGCGGCCAGCAGCGTCTTTCGCTACCCGGACGACCGGTCGGGCGAGGTGCATGCGACGGAGTTCGCCGCTCGGCTCCAGCTGGCCGGCGGAGCCAGCCTGACGACGGCGCTCGCACCATCGGTCAGCGATGCGCAGCGGCTGGCCGACGACCTCGAGATCAGATCACTGGTCCCGGTGCAGTAGCGGCCGGTGCCGAAGCGCCTCAGCTCGCCTCGGCCTCGGATTCCTTGCCGTCGGCGTCCTTGCCCTCGGTGGGCACCGAACCCGTGGTCTCGGGGCCGGTCGACGCCGAGTCCACGGTCCCGGAATCGGTCTTGGCCGACTCCGACTCCGAGGAGGTCCCGGCCTTCTCCAGAGCCGACAGCTGACCGATGGCGGTACGCGCATACACCTGCTGCTCGGTCACCGCGAGCTGCGAGCGACCACGCGTGGTGAACGCGAAGAACCAGTTGATCAGCGTGTTCAACCGGTTGCGGAACCCGACCAGATAGACGAGGTGCAGTGCCAGCCAGCCGAGCCACGCGAAGTAACCCTCGGTCTCGAACGTCTTCTTGATGCCCGGGATCGGGACCTGCATCACCGCGGAGTACCGCGAGATGGTCGCCATCGACCCCTTGTCGTAGTAGCTGAACGGCTTGCGCTGGTCGGGAGTCTGCCCCTTGAGCTCGGCCTTGATGGCATCCGCCGCATACCGGCCGCCCTGGATCGCACCCTGCGCGACACCCGGCACCCCGTCGACGGCCATCATGTCGCCCACGACGAACACCTCGGGGTGACCGGGGATGGTGAGGTCGGGGAGCACCTTGACGCGGCCGGCGCGGTCGAGTTCGACACCGGACTGCTCGGCGAGCTGCTGGCCGAGCGGGCTGGCCTGGACACCGGCCGACCACACCTTGCACTGCGATTCGATGCGGCGGGTGGTGCCGTCCTTCTCCTTGACGACCAGGCCGTCGTAGTCGACGTCGACGACCATCGCGTTCAGCTGGATCTCGACACCCATGCGCTCGAGGCGGGCCGCGGCCTTGCCGCCCAGCTTCGGACCGAACGGCGGCAGGACGGCCGGCGCGGCGTCGAGCAGGATCACCCGTGCCTCGGTCGGGTCGATGTTGCGGAACGCGCCCTTGAGCGTCTTGTCGCTCATCTCGGCGATCTGCCCGGCCAACTCGACGCCGGTGGGGCCCGCGCCGACGACCACGAAGGTCAACAGCTTGGCCCGCTCGGCGGGGTCGTGCGACAGCTCGGCCTGCTCGAAGGCGCCGAGGATGCGGCCGCGCAGTTCGAGGGCGTGGTCGATGGTCTTCATACCGGGTGCGTATTCGGCGAAGTGGTCGTTTCCGAAGTACGACTGGTCGGCGCCCGCGGCCACGATCAGATCGTCGTACGGGGTGACCGTGATCCGCTCGAGAAGCCGGGAGGTCACGGTCTTGGCCTCCAGGTTGATGTCGAACACGTCGCCCATGAGGACGGCGGTGTTCTTCTGCTTGCGCAGGACCACGCGGGTGGCCGGCGCGATCTCGCCCTCGGCGACGATGCCGGTCGCGACCTGATAGAGCATCGGCTGGAACAGATGATGCGTGGTCTTCGCGATCAGGGTGACGTCGACGTCGGCCTTGGCCAGTCGCTGGGCGGCGAACAATCCGCCGAAGCCCGAACCGATGATGACCACTTTCCGGCGGGTCGTGGCTGCTCCAGCGGGGGCCTGGACGGCGGGGCTGCTCATCTCCAGACATCTCCTTCTAGGTCGTTGGGCGACGGTCGTGCGGACTTCGGCGGACCCGGTGGGGGCGCTACCCGGGGGAGCCGCGTAGCGCCGGGGCCGGAGTACGACCGTGCATGTTCTCAACGGTAGTCAATGATGATCCGATGGGCGCGGCCAGAGGGGTGTTGAGTTCACGCGGTGAGACCACCGGCCGCCGACCAGCGCTGGGACCGCTCCTGCCAGTCGGCGCGCAACAGCTCGTATTCGACCTCGGACCGGTCCCGGTCCGGGTGGATGGTGAGCAGTTCGGCCGAGTCGGCCGCGTCGTCGCACAGGTGGATCGCGCAGAGGGTCATGCCCAGCTTCTCCATCACACGACGCGAGGAAGCGTTGCGCGCGACGGTGCTCGCGAACACCCGGTCGGTCCCGAGGTGATCGAAGGCGAAGGCGACGAGGGCGAACGCCGCCTCGGTGGCCAGTCCACGACCCCACACCGTGCGGCGGAGGCGATAACTCAGTTCCAGTTCCGCGCGACAACTGTGGCGGGGTGTGCGCAGCGAGATCCAGCCGAGGAAAGCGGTGGTGGCGGGGTCGCACAGCACCCAGGTGCCGGTGCCGTATCTCCGGTGCTCGGTCTCGGCGCGGGGCACCACCCACTCCTCGATGACGGCGCGCGGTGTCGCGGCGCCGCCGCTGACAAAGCGCATGACCTCGGGATCGCTGTCGAGATGGACGAGCTCGTCGACGTCGACCGCGGACACCGGGCGCAGACGAGCCCGTGCCGTGTCGATGTTCACCCGAGCCCCTCACCGCGCGCGGGGGTGCGCGCACCGATTCGCTTGTCGTCCTGCCCCGGCGAGTGAGTCTACGGTCTGGATGACGGTGACTCCTGCAGTTCGTCCCACGCGTGTCCCGCACTAAGATCTGCGCCGTGGCCCTCGACCCAGACGCCCTCGATACCGACGCCCTCGATCCGAACGCGCGCGCAGCCGGTTCCGACTATCACCTCGACATCCCGGTCGCGCTGCGCTGGGGCGACATGGACATCAACAACCACATCAACAACGTGCAGATCTCGCGCATCTTCGAGGAGAGCCGCGTGCGATCGTTCTTCGAGTGGATGCCCGACCGGCCGCGGAAGTTCTCGTTCCTCGTCGCACGCCAGGACATCGAGTTCTCCGCGCCCGTCCACTACTCGCTCGACCCCGTCCACGTCCGCACCTGCATCGGACGCGTCGGCCGGTCGTCGTTCGTCATGGCCCTGCGCCTGTTCGACCAGTCCGGGACGTTGTGCGCCACCGCCGAGACCACGATGGTCGTCGTCGACCCGGACACCGGCAGGCCGACCCCCATCCCCGACGACGCGCGGGGTCTGCTGTCCGCGCGGCTCGGGGAACCGGTGCGGTTCCACACACCTCGGACGAACGCAGCGGGCTGACCGGCCCGCGCCCGACCGGCACACCCACCCGATGCTGATCCTGCACCGCGCCGAACGCACCGACACCCTGGCCGATGCGCTGGCCGAGGTGCTGGCGCGTCCGCTCGGCGATCCCATGCGGCCCGAGATCGTCTCGGTTCCCGCTGCCGGGGTCGAGCGATGGCTCGCCCAGCATCTGGCGCGACGGCTGGGAACCGGGACCGGCGAGGACGGTATCGCCGCGAACATCGACTTCACCGGGCCGTCCCGGCTTGCGGATGCGATCGGCGCCGCGGTGCTCGGCGATACCCGTCTGCACACCGCCGCCTCGCTCACCGCGCCGGACGACCCGTGGCGCGCGGCCGAGCTGACATGGCCGGTCCTGCGTGTCCTCGACGACCGCATCGACGATCCCGCTCTCGACGTCATCGCGCGGCACATCGGTGCCGGCGACGCCTCCTCGCCCCGGATCGGACGCCGCTACGCCACCGCACGGCATCTGGCCGAGCTGTTCGACCGCTACGGGCGGTCGCGACCGTCCCTGATCGCCGACTGGGCCGCCGGTCACGACCTCGACGGCGCCGGTCGACCCCTGCGGGACGATCTCGCCTGGCAACCCGCATTCTGGCGCGCGGTCCGCGACGAGATCGGCCGCCCGCATCCCGCGGAGAATCTCCCCGCCGTCTGCGATCGCCTGCGCACCGACCCCGAAGCCGGGGGACTGCCGGAACGGTTGTCGGTGTTCGGGCCCACCCGGATCACCGAGTCGTTCCGTCGGATCGCCGCCGCCGCGGCCGTCCACCACGATGTCCACCTGTTCGTGCCGCACCCGAGTCCCCGGTTGTGGGAGGAACTCGGCGCCCTCGTCGATGCCGATGCCGGCGAGGGGGTCCCGCCGCGGCGCGGGGAGCGCGAGCTCCCCGAACTAGGAAACCCGTTGCTGGCCGGCCTCTCCCGGGATCTCCAGGAACTGCAGCTGCGTCTGGCCCCGATCGTGGACCGGGATCTGCACCATGCCCCGCGGCAATCGGTTGTGGCGGACACGGCACTGCACGCCGTGCAGTCGGGGATCCGCGACGACCTGGCCCCCGCGGCTGACCTCACCGCCGCCTCGGCGAGCTCGAACACCCCGGATATCACGGGCCCGTCGGTCGAGGTGCATGCCTGTCACGGACCCGAGCGCCAGATCGAGGTGTTGCGGGACCGATTGCTGCATCTGTTCGCGGCCGATCCGGAGCTGCAGCCGCGGGACGTCCTCGTCATGTGCCCGGATGTCGAGACGTTCGCGCCGCTGATCCGTGGCGCGTTCGGCCAGGCGGGTCTGCCGCACCCCGCCTTCGATCTACGGGTTCGCCTGGCCGACCGCGGAATCCGTCACGTCAACCCGATCCTCGACGTCATCGTCGGGGTCGTGGAGCTGGCCGCGGGTCGCGTGACCGCCGGCGAAGTCGTCGACCTCCTCGGCGCCCCGCCGGTACGCACCCGGTTCGCGATGACCGACGACGACCTCGACCTGATCCGGGAATGGTTGGCGCACAGCAACGTCCGCTGGGGCCTGGGTGTCGCCGAACGGGCCCGGTACGGCCTCGAACGATTCCGGCAGGGAACCTTCGATGCCGGTCTGGATCGGATCGCCCTCGGTGTCGTCGCCGAGGAGGCCGACGACGAGTGGCTCGGCACCGCACTGCCGCTGGCCGGCGTCGAGAGCACCGGGATCGACCTCGTCGGCCGGTTCGACGAGTTCCTCGACCGCTTGGGTCGGGTGCTGGCCGAACTGCGGGAAGCAGCTCCCGCGCACCGCTGGGCCGAGACGCTCATCGACGCCGTGTCGTCGCTCACGGCGACCGAGCCCGCCGACGATTGGCAACGCGCCCAGGCCATCCGGATGCTGAGCGAGGCCTTCGGAGACACCCGGCCGGTCGAACCGGAGGAGGTGCTGCGGCTGGCGGACGTGCGAGACCTGTTGGCGGCACTGGTCGCCGGCAGACCGACACGCTCGAACTTCCGCACCGGAGAACTCACCGTCTGCACGATGGTGCCCATGCGCTCGGTGCCGCACCGCGTGATCGTGCTGCTCGGGGTGGACGCGGAGGTCTTCCCACGCGTCCAGCGCATCGACGGCGACGACGTCCTCGGAGTGGATCCGCTGGTGGGCGAACGTAATCCGCGGGACGAGGACAGGCAGTGTTTCCTCGACGCGATCTGCGCCGCACAGGATTCACTTCTCGTCTTCTACAGCGGTGCCGACCCGGTCTCCGGTCGGCGGATCCCGCCCGCCGTCGTCGTCAGCGAGCTCGTCGACACACTGACCGGCCTGACCGGCGCCGACCCGGTCCGTCGACACTCTCTCCACGGATTCGACGCGCGGAACTTCACTCCCGGTGGCGTCCGGGGGATCTCGGGACCCTTCAGCCACGATTCGTCGATGCTCGCCGGCGCCGAGGCGCTGCACGAGCCGCCGCGACGCCCGGTGGTGGCCGCGCGCGAGGTCCTCCCGGCGCCGGAACGCACCCTCGACACCGACGACATCGACCTCGCCACCCTCATCGACTTCCACGTCGATCCGATCGTCGCCTTCATCCGGCAACGGCTCGGTGCCCGCATTCCCGACGACGACCGGCCGCACGACGATCAGCTCGACGTCGAACTCGAACCGCTGGACAAGTGGGGGATCGGCGACCGATTCCTCTCGCGGATGCTGACCGGGGTGCCCATCTCGGACTGCGAGGCCGCCGAGCTCCGGCGCGGCACCCTGCCCCCGTTCGCCTTCGGCACCCGCGAGCTCCGCGCCATCTCCCGGGCGGTGACACGCCTGCACGGTGTCGTCGAGCCGTTGCGGTCGGGAACTCCCCGGACCCTGGACATCCTGGTCCGTCTGCCCGACGGGCGGCGGGTACACGGGACGGTTGGCGAGGTGTTCGGCGACACCGGGCCGGCGGCGGTGGTGCGGGCGACCTATTCCAAGCTCAAGGCCAAACAGCAACTCAGCGGGTGGATCACGCTGCTCGCGGTCGCCGCCGCGGCGACCCAGGGCAACGACGCGGCCGGGTCTGTCGAGTCGGCGGTGCTGGTCGGGCGCGCCGCCCGCGGCGGTGGGACCAGCACCGTGCGATTCCGGCGCCCCGAGGACCCGGTCCCGCTGTTGTACGACCTCGTCCGACTCCGCGACGAGGGTCTTCGTCGTCCGCTGCCGTTGCCCCTCGAACCCGCGTGCACCTTCGTCGAGAACGACGGCCCCGGTCGGCGCAGTACCTTCTCGTTGGCCAACGCGCGCAGGAACTTCGAGGACAGATTCGGTCCCGCGCACGACCCCCATGTGCGGTTGGCGTTCGGCGGAGACGTGCTGGCCGACGTCGAATTCGACGACCTCCTCGCCTGCCCGACACCCGAGGACCGGACGGTCGGCGGTGTGGATTCCGGGCCTCGCACGCTCGGCGGGGTCGAACTGCCGATGGCCGACGGCGAACCGCTGTTCGCCGGCCTCGCGCGCACTGTGTGGGTGCCGCTCAACCAGCACCGGGAGGGCACATGAGACGCCCGGCCACGTTCGACATCACCGCCGACCTGCCGGACCACACCACGGTCCTGGAGGCCAGCGCGGGTACCGGGAAGACCTATGCCATCGTCGGTCTCGCCGCCCGGCACATCGCCGAAGGTGTACCCATCTCGGAGATGCTGCTCGTGACATTCAGTCGGGCCGCGACCGCCGAGCTGCGGGAACGCATGCGAGACCGCGTGCGGGAGTTGCTCGACGGGATGGCTTGCCCGGGCGCGGACACCGGTCACGACGCGCTGCTGCAGATGCTGGCGCAGGGCACACCGGACGAGGTCGCCGCGCGGCGTCGCAATCTGGCCCGGGCCCTGAGTGACTTCGACGCGTCGACGATCGCGACCACCCACACGTTCTGCAATCGCATGCTGGAGGCGCTCGGGTTCCTCGGTGAACGCGAACTGGTCTACTCGATCGTCGAGGAGGTCGACGAGCTCACCGAAGAAGTGGCCCTGGACCTCTACCTGCGGGGTTTCTGGGCAAGCGACACACCCGAGTTCGACTTCTCCGAGGCCCGCGCCATCGCCCGCGACGCGGTGCGTCAGGCGTCGGTCGCGTTGGCGCCGGACGAGTCCGAGGCGGCCGACGGGCCCGCCGCCGACGCGGTCGCCGCCCGCCGGGTGAGTTTCGCCTCCGCGGTCCGCCGCATCGTCGAGACCCGGAAACGCGATGCGCGGGTGCGGACCTATGACGACCTGCAGGCCATCCTGCACCGGATCGTGACCGACCCGGTGGTCGGCGAGCGCGCGTGCCGGCGGATCCGCGACACCTTCACCGTCGTCCTGGTCGACGAGTTCCAGGACACCGACCCGTTGCAGTGGGAGATCGTGCGGCGCTGCTTCCACGGTCACCGTCGCCTCATCCTCGTCGGCGACCCCAAGCAGTCGATCTACGGGTTCCGCGGTGCGGAGGTCCTCAGCTATCTCGCCGCGGTGTCCTCCGCCGACACCCTCCAGGCGCTCGACGTGAACCGCCGGTCCGACGGCGCCCTGGTCGACGCGCTCGGTCACCTGTATGGCGAAGCAGCGCTGGGACATCCGGGCATCGTGGTGCATTCGGTCTCGGCCGCCCATCCGGGGAGCCGTCTGGACGGCCGCCCGCCGTTGCGTATCCGCGCGTTCCTGCGCAACGACTTCTCGTCGCGCAACTCCTACAACCTGCCCTCGGTGAAGGACGTCCGGACCCGGATCGCGATCGATGTCGCCGACGACATCGCACACACACTCGCCCAGGGGACCAGGATCGAGGTCGACGGCGCCCCCCGCCCGGTCGACCCCGGTGACATCGCGATCCTGGTGCGGCTCAACAGCACCATCGAGCCACTCCAACGGGAACTCGCCGAGCGCGGCATCAACTCCGTCATCGGGTCGGGGGTCAACGTGTTCTCCACGACCGCGGCCCAGCACTGGCTGTGGGTGATGCGCGCCGTCGAGCAGCCGTCGCGTGCCGAGCGGGTGCGGCTGGCCGCACTCACGACGCTCCTCGGCTGGTCGACGGAGCGGGTGGCGACCGCGGGCGAACCCGAGATCGCCGAGCTCGGGGCCGAGATGTCGTCGTTGGCTCGGGTGTTCGGGCAGGGCGGGTTCGCGGCCATGGCACAGCGGCTCCTCGATTCGCACGGGGTCGCCGCCCGGGTGCTGGCCACCGAGAACGGCGAACGCGTCCTCACCGATCTCCTGCAGGTGTCCGCGCTGTGCAACAAGCACGTCGTCGAGACCTCGGCCGGACTCAGCGGCCTCGTGGAGTGGCTGGCGGAGCGGATCACGGACACGTCCGCCCGACAGCGGTACGAGGACCAGAGCCGGCGACTCGACCGTGACACCCAGGCGGTCCAGATCATGACCGTGCATGCCAGCAAGGGTCTGCAGTTCCCGATCGTCTATGTGCCCTATGGCTGGGACGGGACGTGGATCGGCGACCGCGGCAACATCACCTACCACGACGAGTCGGGTACGCGGCGGCTCGACGTCGGCGGTGGGCAGGCCCCCGGGCGTGCGGCCCGACGCAAACGGTACGCCGAGGAGACCGCCGGCGAGGATCTCCGACTCCTCTACGTGGCGCTGACGCGGGCGCAGTCGCAGGTCGTGGCGTGGTGGGCGCCGTCGATGAACACCACGAGTGGACCGTTGCACCGGCTGATCTTCGGGCGTGACACCGCGACACGGATCCCGTCCGAGACCGGAGAGTCGGTCTGGGCGGTCGCTTCCGACGTGCCCATCCCGGACGACGACCCCACCTGCGTGAGCGTGCTCCGCACCCTGACCGAACGCGACGCGGCGATCTCGGTCGAGCCCGCCGGCCGCATCGAGGCCGTCGGGGTGACGACGCCGGCGCAGGCCGTCGACGAGGCAGCGTCGCTCGGGGTGGCGCGGTTCCGGCGCGCCATCGATCAGGAATGGCGTCGGACGTCGTACTCGGCCATCGTCGCCGACGTCGCGCACGGCGCGCCGGGAGCGCCCGGTGGCCCGGTCGTCACCACCGGAAGCGAACCCACCGAGGACATCCTGAACGACGAGCCGGCCGTCGACCCGGCCGACATCGACGAGGCCCCGGATGGTGAACGGACCGGTACGCCGTCGCTGATGAACGGGCTGCCCTACGGTGCGGCGTTCGGAACCCTGGTGCACGAGGTCCTGGAGTACGTCGACACCTCGGCACCCGACATCGACGCGCATGTGCGCGAGTTGTGTTCGCGCGCACTCGGGGTCCTGCCGGCCGACATCGACGCCGACACCCTGGTCACCGCGCTCGTCGGCGTTCTCACCACGCCACTCGGGTTCGGGGACCTGTGGGGTGTGGAACCGGGTGATCGCCTCGCCGAACTCGACTTCGAGCTCCCGCTGGGACCGTCGGACCGCACACCCGGCGGTACCGGGGCGACGCCGGGTGGGTTCGCCGAGCTCCTGGACCGACATCTGCCCGACGACGATCCGCTGCGGGACTACGCCGAACACCTCCGCGAACTGCCCGCCCGGGAGCTGCGCGGGTTCCTCACGGGCAGCATCGACTCGGTGCTGCGGACCCCGGATGGGCGTTATGTCATCGTCGACTACAAGACGAACCGGATCCGTCCGGGCGACCTCCTCGTCGAGGACTTCGACACCACGGCGATGGCGGGCGAGATGACCGCCGCGCACTACCCACTGCAGGCGATGCTGTATTCCGTTGCGTTGCATCGCTATCTGCGATGGCGTGTACCGGGTTACGATCCGGTCCGGCACCTCGGTCCGGTGCAGTACCACTTCGTGCGGGGAATGGCCGGTCCGGACACGCCGCCCGGTTGCGGCGTGTTCGAGTGGGCGCTGCCCGCGGAGCTGGTCGTCGACCTGTCCGACGCGCTGGCAGGGGTTTCGCGATGAGCATTTCCGATGTCCAGGTGACGGAATGGGCCACCGGTGTGCTCGCCGAGTGGAACGAGGCCGGGGTGCTGGCGGCCGCGGACGTGCACATCACCGATCGTCTCGTCGCCATGTGCGCCGAGCCGGTGTCCGAGACCGCGCGACTCGGCGCCGCGCTCGCCGTACGTGCCGTGCGCCTGGGTTCGACGTGCCTGGCGCTGGATCGGCTGGATGAGCTCGCCGGCGAGACCATCCCGGATCTCACGGTCCCGTCGTCGGAAGCGGTCCTCGACGCCTTGCTCGAGAGCCCGCTGGTGGCCGGCAGCGAGGCGGGTCCGTTGCGTCCGTTGGTCGTACGGCGCTCCGTCGACGGCCCCCTGGTCTACCTCCAGAAGTACTTCCGGCAGGAGCAGACGATCCGGGACACCCTGGCCCGGCGTGCGCAGACCTCGCCCGTGGTCGACGCGGGCGCGCTGCGCGCCGCGATCGCCGCGGTGTACACCTCGCCCGAGGACGGGTACCTGCAGAAGCTCGCCGCCGCGGTGGCCGCGACCCGCTGGACCACCGTCCTGGCGGGCGGCCCGGGCACGGGCAAGACCTACACCGTCGCACGCATTCTCGCCGTCCTGGACGCGCTGCAGGGACCCGGCCTGCGGATCGGGTTGTGTGCGCCCACCGGCCGCGCGGCGGCTCAGCTGCAGGCCTCGGTGGAGGCGGAGTCGACGGTCCCGGTCACGGCACACGCCGTCACGTTGCATTCGCTGCTCGGATGGCGCCCGGGAGCCAACCCGAGATACGGCCGCGGACGTACGCTCCCACACGACGTGATCGTCGTCGACGAGACCTCGATGCTGTCGATGACGGCGATGAGCCGCCTGCTCGACGCGGTCCGACCCGACGCGCGAGTGCTCTTCGTCGGTGACCCGCATCAGCTCGCCTCGGTGGAGGCGGGGGCGGTGCTCGCCGATCTCGTCGAACGAACCGATGTGACCGGGGCGCAGGAGGATTCGGAAACCGCCATGGCGGTGTCGTGGACCGCGCTCGAGGCGGTGGGCGCGGATGCCGACGACGAACCGGACCCGGCGGACAGGGATCAGCTCGCCGACGGCGTCATCACCCTGCGTCGGCAGTTCCGTTTCGGCGGCGGTATCTCACGAGTGGCCGCCGCCGTGAATTCCGGTGACGCCGACGAGGTCCTGAGGCTCGTGGCGGCAGCGGACGTCCCGAATGTCGAGCTCGTGGCTCCCGACGAGCTCGACGATGTACGCGCCGATCTCGTCGAGTGGGGGAGGACGCTGCGTGTTGCCGCCCGCCGTGCCGATGCCGCAGCTGCGCTCGATGCACTGGACGCCCACCGCGTGCTGTGCGCGCATCGGGAGGGATCGTCCGGAGTCCGAGGGTGGTCGGCCAGGATCACCGAGTGGCTCGGTACCACGGGTGCCGAACTCGCCGGATGGTATCCGGGACAGCCGATCCTGGTCACCGCCAACGACCGGCAGACCTCGACCTTCAACGGCGACACGGGAGTCGTGATCGCCGACCCCGAGGGACGGATGTCCGGAGTCGACGCCGTCCGGGTCGCCTTCCGGCGTGGCGGGACGGTGCGACTGTTGCATCCGACGCAGCTCGCCGACGTCGTGTCGGTCCACGCGATGACCATCCACCGCAGTCAGGGGAGTCAGTTCCGACAGGTGACGGTGATCCTCCCGCCCACGGGTTCGGAGCTGCTCACCCGCGAGTTGCTGTACACCGCGATCACCCGTGCCCGCGAACACGTGCGGATCGTCGGCACGCCGGAGGTGCTCGCCGCAGCGGTCGACCGTCGCGTGCAGCGAGCCAGTGGTCTGCGATCGACGGTCACGCCGTTCGACGACCGGGATGATCGGGTTCGTCGACGTCCTAGATGAGGTCGCAACCACCGGGGACGAGGTCCCGCCGCTGGTAGCACTCGACGCCGAGCAACTTCTCCTGGATGTCGTCGGGCAGCGACATGAACCCCGAGATGGCCCGGCTGCGATCGATCTCGGAACGATGCGCGGTGACCGCGGCTCGCTTGCGGGCCGCCAGGTCGGACACGTCGACGACCACGTCGATCTCGGACTCCGGCGTCCCGGGCAGCTGCGCCCGGGGGATGTCTGCGAAGAGGCTCTCCGCGAGGATGTCCATCATCCATTCCGGAATCGTGGCGAAGTACAGCGAGCGGACTCGCCAAGCAGGCCCGGCGCGGTGGTACAGCTTCGTCGACGCTGCGGCGTCGGCGGCTGCGCATGCGAGTCGATGAGCATGAACGTGGTCGGGGTGACCGTAGATGCCCAGCGGGTCGTAGGTGATCACGATGTCGGGCTGGAGGGCACGGATGTGGTGGGTGAGTGCCCGGACCTGTTCGTCGAACGACGCGGCGCACAGTCGTTGCGCGTCGGGGGCCGATTCGGGTCGCCGGTCGTCGGCGTAGCCGAGCATGATCGGTGGCCGGGGCATGCCGAGGATGGTCGCGGCATCGGTGAGTTCGCGGTGCCGGACCGTGCCGTCGGTCCAGGTGCACATCACGAGGTCCACCTCGCCGCCGGCGTCGGTGTGACGCGCGATGAGGCCGCCGGTCCACAGGGATTCGTCGTCGGGGTGCGCGTGCACCAACAGCAGTCGCGGTGTGCCCATCCACCTGGCTTCCTGATCGTTGCCGCACGGCACGGATGTCGTCCGGGTTAGTCGGTCCCCGACCCAGGGTAGCCACACCACCTCTCGGTAAAGTCGGTGTCCGTCCCCACGTGTCGCACCGGGGCGGGGATCCTCGCCGCACGGTGCACGAGAACAGAACATGGAGGTCTGCGATGAGCGCTCAGCCCGAAGTCCACGAGTTCCAGGCCGAGACCCGGCAGCTGCTGGATCTCATGGTGCACTCGATCTACTCCAACAAGGACAGCTTCCTGCGCGAGTTGATCTCGAACGCATCCGACGCGCTGGACAAGCTGCGGCTCGAGTCCCTGCTCGACAAGGATCTCGACGTCGACACCTCCGACCTCCACATCACGCTCGACCCGGACCCGGAGGCCCGAACGCTGGTCGTCGCCGACAACGGGATCGGCATGACCCGGGACGAGGTCGTCGGACTGATCGGCACGCTGGCCCGGTCGGGCACGGCCGAGCTGCGCCGGTCGCTCGCGGAAGCACGCGCGAACGGGGTGTCCGACGCGGCCGCCGAGGAGCTGATCGGCCAGTTCGGCATCGGCTTCTACTCGACGTTCATGGTCGCCGAGAAGGTCACCCTGGTGACCCGCAAGGCGGGGGAGAGCACCGGTACCCGATGGGAGTCGACCGGCGACGGCACGTACACGATCGACGATGTTCCCGACGCCCCGCAGGGAACCTCGGTCACGTTGGCGCTCAAGCCCGTCGACACCGAGGATCACCTCTACGACTACTCGGATCAGTCAAAACTGCGTCAGCTCGTGAAGCGGTACTCGGACTTCATCGCGTGGCCGATCCGGATGGACGTCGAGAAGACGGTCCCGGTCGAGACCCCCGCCGCCGAGACCGAGACCGACGAGTCGGACGAGTCGAAGACGCCCGAGACCAAGACGGTCGTCGAGTCGGAGACGATCAACTCGATGAAGGCGCTCTGGGCGAAGTCGCGCTCGGAGGTGGCCGACGAGGAGTACCAGGAGTTCTACCGGCATGTCTCCCACGCCTGGGATGCGCCGCTGGAGACCATCACGCTGCAGGCCGAGGGCACCTTCGAGTACCAGGCGCTGCTGTTCATCCCGACGCAGCCGCCGTTCGATCTGTTCATGCGGGACAGCAAGGTCGGCATCCATCTCTACGTCAAGCGCGTGTTCATCATGGACGACTGCGCCGAACTGATGCCGGAGTACCTGCGGTTCGTCAAGGGCGTCGTCGACGCGGCCGACCTGTCGTTGAACGTGTCCCGCGAGATCCTGCAGCAGGACCGGCAGATCCGTGCGATCCGTCGGCGTCTCACCAAGAAGGTGATCTCGACGGTCACCGAGATGCGCGCCGGTCGTCCGGACGACTACCGCACCTTCTGGGATGCCTTCGGCCGGGTGTTCAAGGAAGGTCTCGTCAACGATCCGGACAACCGCGATGCGCTCCTGAAGGCGTCGTCGTTCGCGTCCACCCACTCCGAGGACGAACTCACCACGCTCGCGGACTACATCGGCCGGATGAAGAGCGGTCAGGAGACGATCTACTACATGACGGGCGAGTCCCGTCAGCAGATCGTGAACTCGCCGCACATGGAGGCTTTCCGCGCCAAGGGAATCGAGGTCCTCGTCCTGTCCGATCCGGTCGACGAGATGTGGGTCTCGGCGGGTGCCGAATTCGACGGCAAGACCTTCCAGTCGATCGCCAAGGGCGCGGTCGATCTCGAGGGTGACGACGAGGACACCGACGATTCGGCCAAGGAAGAACAGAACAAGACCTACGCCGATCTGCTGGGCTGGCTCACGACCACCCTGTCCGACGATGTCAGCGAGACGCGGCTGTCCTCTCGGCTCACCGAGTCGCCCGCCTGTCTGGTCGGGGACACGTTCTCGATGTCGCCGCAGTTGGAGAAGCTGTACCGGGCGTCCGGGCAGGAGTTCCCCAAGTCGAAGCGGGCCCTCGAGCTCAACCCCGATCACCCGCTGGTCGCCGCCCTGAACAAGGCCTACGGCGACGGTGATCACGAGCAGTTGGTGCCGACTGCGAAGCTGCTGTACGGCATGGCCGTCATCGCCGAGGGCGGCGAGCTCGACGACCCGGCCGAGTTCGCGAAGATCCTCGCCGGCCGCCTCACCGACTCGTTTGCCGGGAGCGGGTCGTCGGCCGGCTCGGAGTCCTGATCCCGTCCTCCCGACAACGGACGTCACGCCGGTGAGCCGCCGGAGACGAGTGATCGTCTTCGGCGGTTCGGCGGCTGTGCTCACAGTGGTGCTGGTCGCCGCGCTCGTCGTGGGTCTGGCCCGAGAGGACGACCACGCGGCCACACCCGTGGACGCGGTGCGGACCTACCTTCACGCACTTGCCGACGCCGACGCCGACGCCGCCCTGGGGGTCATCGCCCCCCGCCCTGACACTCGGTTCCTGACCGACAATGTCCTGCGCGCACAACGTGCAGCCGCGCAGCTCACCGACATCGAGGTCCGGCCTGCGGCTGAGGGCGAACCGGAATCCGCTGTCCCAGAAATCGATGGCCAAGAAACCGATGTCCCGGTGCGCTACCGGATGGGGACGCGGGTGATCGACACCGAGATCCGGACGACGCAGGTCGCCGACGGATGGGCGGTCGTCGACGGCGCGGTCGCGGTGCGGATCGCATCACTGCATGTCGCGCAACCGACGCTCTTCGGTGCCGAGGTCGAGGAGGGCGACACGGTCCATCTGTTCCCCGGGCCGCAGCGATGGGGTTCGCGCGACACCGATTTCACCGCGCGGGCATCGGACGACGATCATCCGACCGCGCCCCGGGGACCCATGGCGGTGCGGGTCGTCGGCGAACTGAGTGCCACCGGAGCCGGGGCCGTCAGCGATGCGGTGTCGGCCCACCTGGCCGTCTGTGCGGCGTCGACCGATGCCGAGGCGGGGCGGCAGGTCGAGGGCTGCACCCAACGGCTGTACCGCTCCGCGGTCGATGGCAGTGTCCGGTGGACGGCCCCGCGGAATCTGTCCGGGCTGCGCTATCTGCTTCGTGATCCGGAGCCGGGTGCACCCGCGAGCCAGGGCACTGCGGGCGGTCCGGACCCGGGCGTCGTCGACGTCGTCGGGCCCGTACGCTGGCGCGTTTCCTACACCCCGGACTACGACGCCGACGGTCCGCGGGTCGAGACGACCGACGAGCAGTATCTCGTGGGCCATGTCGACCTGACCGAGAGCCGGCCCGAGTTCGTCACCGACGGCTGACCGGCATCAGGTCAGCGAGGCCGCAGACGGAACACCGGGATACGGCGGTCGGTGCGCTGCTCGTACAGATCGAAGTTGGGCCACACCGAGCGCAACGTCTGCCAGGCCGCGTCCCGCTCGGCATCGAACAGCTCCGTGGCCACGGCCACGGACACCTCACCGTGCACGATGATCTCGATCTCGTCGGCAGCACGGACATTGAACACCCACGCCGGCATCGTCGGCCCGCCGAAATAGGAGCCGGCGATCAACCAGTCCGAGCCGTCCGGGACGGCGAGCAGTTGCGTGGTCCGAATCGCGCCACTCTTTCGTCCCGGCACGCGGATCGTGATGTTCGGCAGGTCGCCGATGTCGAGCAGGCTGAGCCGATGGCCCGACACGGATTGGATGACGCTGTCGCACTTCACGATCTGCGGGAGAAAGCGGGGCATCCAGGTGATCGAACCGATCTTCACCGCGAGTCCGCGCCGCACCTTCATCCGCCCAGTGTGCCATGACGTTCCGGCCCCGGCATCGACTCCCCGGACCTCGTGACGGCGTGTCGACGTGCCCGCAGACGGCTCGACCGGTGCCGCCGGACCGACGTGATGCCCTCCGGGCCGGCGGACACCCGGGTAGCGTTGCGCACCGTGACGACCGGTGACAGCGCGACGCGGATCCTGATCGACGGTGGCCAGACCGGGACCCGTGTCCGGGTCGAGTCGGCCGTCGACGCCGCGGACCACGACGCGTCGCCGATCCGTACGGACCGACCGGTCGTGGAACAGATAGCCGCGACCGTGCGGGACATCATCGAGGCGGGGACCGAAGCGCCGGGACACGACGATCCGTCGGGCCGGTGGAGGGTCGCGGCCGGCGTATCCGGACTCACCCCCGGCGCCTCACGCCCAGTCGACCTTCTCGAGGCGCTCGCCGGGGTGGGTGTCGTTTCCGTTGCGCTGGCGCACGATTCGGTGACCGCGTACCTGGCTGCGAATCGGCATGAGTTCGGCGCGGTCACCGCGGTCGGGACCGGCGTGGTCACGCTCGGCGTCGGCCGGGGCGGTGTCTGCCGCGTGGACGGTTGGGGTCACCTGTTCGGTGACGCGGGCAGCGCGTATTGGATCGGACGCGCGGGCATCGCGGCGGCCCTGCGCGCATTCGACGGCCGGGGACCCGACACGGCACTCCGCGCGGCCACCGAGGAGGCATTCGGTCCGCTGCCCGAGTTGTACATGTCGGTGCAGGCCGATCCCGATCGGGTCGCCCGCGTCGCCGGTTTCGCACGGACCGTCGACGCCGCGTCTGAGGACGGGGATGCGGTGGCGCAGCGGATCATCGACGACGCCGCCGACGAGTTGGCCACGTCTGCGGTCACCGCATTGGACCGCAGCGGACGCGAAGCGGGTGATCCCGCACGCGTGAGCTGGGTGGGCGGCGTGCTGTCGGCCAGTGACCGACTCCGAAACCGGTTCGTCGACAACGTGTCTCGTCGTGCCCCCGGGGTGTCCGTGGCGCCGCCGCACGGCCGGCCCTTCGACGGCGTCCGACTCCTGGCCGACCTCGACGCCACGCACCCGCTGTCCGGGGAGGTGTACCGCGCGGGGTGACCTGTCGGCTCAGCGACCCTTGAACTCGGGCTTGCGTTTCTCGAAGACGGCGGTGATTGCCTCGGAGAGGTCTTCGCTGGGCAGGAACGCGGAGTTCCACGCGGCGACGTAGCGGAGGCTGTCGTGGACGGCAGCGCTGCGCGAATGGTCGAGGACGGATTTGATGCCGTGGACGACCAGCGGCGGATTGTCGGCGATCTCGCGGGCGGTCGACCGGGCGAGTTCGAGGGCGGCGTCCTGATCGTCGGCGACGTCGTTGACGAGACCGATCTTCTCGGCGCGGGCCGCGTCGATGTCCTTACCGGTCAGCGCCAGCTCACGCAGGTGGCCGTCGCCGATGATGAACGGAAGACGAGCGAGCGTCCCCACATCGGCGACCATGCCGACCTTGACCTCGCGCACACTGAACTTGGCGTCGGCGCTCGCGTAGCGCACGTCCGCCGCGCAGATCAAGTCGACGCCGCCACCGATGCACCAGCCGGACACGGCCGCGACGACCGGTTTGCGGCAGTCGGCAACCGCGGTGATCCCGGCCTGCAGCTTCCGGAGCGAGTCGAGGAACTCGGTGCGCGGCGCTGCCTTCGCGTCACCGGCGATGACGCCCGACAGCGTTCCGCCCATCGCGACGAGGTCGAGGCCGTAGGAGAAATTCTTGCCCGACCCGGTCAGCACCACCGCGCGCACTCCGGGGTCGGTGTCGAGGTGTCCGAACAGCTCGGGCAGTTCCTGCCAGAAGTCCGGCCCCATGGCATTGCCCTTGCCCGGGCCGATCAGGGTGATCTCGGCGATGTGATCGGAGACGGTGACATCGAATGCGGTCCAGGCGCGGTCGTTCCAGGCGTGGTCTGTCATGCGAGGGAGCCTACTCGGCGGTCAGAACCGCTCGTGGCCGGATCCGACCCGCAGCGCCCCGGTTCGGGCCAGGTCGTCACCGGGCACCGACGGTCACACCGCGCCAACCCTGTTAGATGTGGACATGAGCGGATACATCCAGGAAGACATCGACCCGGAGGAGCTCGCGCACCGGACCGAACTCGCGTCCGCGATCGCGGGCAGCGTCCGAGAACTGATCGATGCGACGGTGCGCACCGAGGTCGGCGAAGCCGATATCGCGGAGGCGAGGCGCCTCATCGCCGCCGCCACCGACATCCTTCGGAAAGATCAGCTGCCGGGGCCGTTCGGCATCCGGTTCAACGCGGACGGGACCAAGCGGTCCTGGGGCAACGCCGTCCTCGGCCGGCGTAACCCGATCGCACCGCCGGTCGAGATCCGTCACGAGACCGACCACAGCTGGCTCGAGGTCGACCTCGGTCCCCAGTACGAGGGGCCGGCCGGACTCGTTCACGGCGGTGTGCTCGCGCTCGTCTTCGACCAGTTGCTGGGTTCGGCCGCGGAGTTCCAGGGTGTGCCCGGTATGACCGGGACCCTCACCGTGCGGTACCGGCGCGGCACGCCGCTCGGCCCGATCCGCGGCGAGGCGAGGGTCGATCGGGTGGAGGGTGTGAAGACCTTCGTCACCGGGACGATCTCGGTCGACGAAGAGGTGACCGCCGAATCCGAGGGCATCTTCATCCTTCCCCGATGGGCCCGCGGCGAGGTGCCCGAGGCCATGCGAAAGTCGGTCGGCGAGGGCTGAACTCGTCGGTCGAGGACCAAGAGCCGCTCGGATCTGTATCCGGTCGGATCCCCGATGCTCAGACCTGGGCGGGTGCCGATCGTGGACCGACGGGCGAGTAGCGCGCGCACAGGAAGGCGCCGTTGCGGGCGAATTCCCGGAGCTCGAAGTCGTACCGCCGCGGGAAGAGTGGCCGTCCCGATCCGAGGGTGACCGGTGCGATCGAGACCACGACGTCGTCGAGCATGCCGGACTCGGCGAACTGCGCGGCCAGGTCGCCACCGCCCACGATCCAGATGTCACGACCGCCCGCGGCGTCGGTGAGACGGTCACGAAGGTCCGCGGGGTCCCCGCCCACCACCGTGATGGTGTCCGACACCGGCGTGAGGGGCCGATGAGTGAAGACGAACGTGGGGATCTCATATGGCCAGGGTTTCCCGTCCGAGACCTCGTGGTCGAGGATCCACTGGTAGGTGGTCGCACCCATGACGGCCACCCCGACATGCCGGAAGAAGTCGTCGTAGTTCATCGGGCCGCCCTCTTCCTGCGGTTGACTCAACAGCCAGTCGAGGCTGTCGTGGTCGTCGGCGAGGAAGCCGTCGAGGGTGGTCGCCGTGTAGTAGCGGAATGCCATCAGAATCCTCCGGAGTGTCTGCGATGCCACATGATCGGGTCGGGGTCGAGGGTCGGCGCGGACACGTCGACGCCGGACTCCCGCAACATCCACCGGGCGATGAGCCGACGGTGTGCGGAGAACGTCAGGACGTGCGCGACGATCTGCGAGAGCAGGAACGATTCGGGTGGATCGCACAACGCATCGATGACCCGGTCCTGCCATGCGCCGCGGCGATCGATGTCGCGGACCAGAGCCAGCCAGCGCGGTGCGATGTCGCGATGGAGGTCGACGAGGTCGGTCAACTCGGTCGGCGCAGCCGGCGGGAGGTCGGCTCCCTCGATCGTCGACAACCAGGGGAGCTTGTCCGCGACCAGATGCGAGATCACTTGAGCGAGATTCTCTTCCGGCCCACTCCAGGACAGCAGCTGGTTCCCGGCCAGGCGCGGTGCGGTCCATGATGCGACGTCGACATTCTTCGCGGCGTCCAGGAGCGCCTCGATGTCGTCGAGATCGTGGCGAACCATGAGCATCACCACGTTGCCGGCGTCCTCGGTCGTGGGTGAGCCGCTGTCGACGTAGAGCGCAGTGGGCGAGTGGAAGTGGATGCCGTTCGGCGCAGGCAGCCAGTGGCTGTGCTCGCCCACCGCGCCCATCCGGCCGGGACTGTGCCCGAAGGCGCGGCTGAACGCGCGTGCGAAGCCGTCCACCGACGAGTACCCGGACTCGAAGGCCACATCGGTCACCGACTGCCCGCGCTGCAGTAACCACGCGGCACGTTCGAGGAGCACCCGGCGGCGCAGGGCCACCGGTGCCTCGCCTGCGCCGCGCCGCACCTGCCGGGTGAAGTGGAACGGCGACGCATAGGCGCCCGCGGCCATGTCGTCGAGCGACGTGTTGTCGTCGGACAGCACCGCATCGAGTAGTTGCCGGAGGCGGTCACGGTCGGCCGGGGTGGAGGTCACCATCTGAGTATGGAACCGCAGGACCCCCGCCCGCCCGACCGAAATTGCTCCACCGGCCTCGGCGGCGGATCAGTCTCTGGTCAGCAGCGGGATCAATCGTTCGGTCTTGGCCTCGGTCCAACCCGGTGGCTGCAGGATCTTGGCCCAGGCGGCGGGGATCGCGGACAGGTAGTTGTGGCCGTGCCCGTCGGGGACACCGACCGAGACGGCCATGTCCGCGCTGACCTGGAGGAACGTCACGAACGGAATCCAGCGCATCGCCGACAGCACGTCGCGGCCGGGATCCTCCTCGAGCCAGTCCGGTTCGCGCAGGATCAACCGCGGATTCCACCAGGAGATCGGATCGGAGGCGTGTTGCAGATACACCGCGCGACCCGACGGTGACACCCATTCGGCGGTCGGCTCGTCGAGGTCCGGGGCGTCGGCGATGAATCGGACCTGCCGGCCGTCGTCGTAGGTGGGCAACACCTCCGGGGTCCCGTCGTCTCGTGCCCCGGTCGTGTCCACCCACAGTTTGTTGTTGAAGGTCGGGCCGCTGAACAGGGCGCCGTCGGTACGCGCGCTCAACGCCGGGATGGTCCCGAACGCGGACTCGGCCGCAAAGGATCCGAGGCTCTCGCCGAAGACGACGAGCTTCGGGCGCTGGGCCTCGGGCACCTCGCTCACCCGTTCCGAGACCGCTTCGAAGAGCGCCTGTCCTGCCTGCCGGGCACGTTCCTTGTCGACGAGGAACGACAGCCAGCTCGGTAGGTACGAATACTGCATGCTGACCGTCGCGGTGTCGCCGTTGTACATGTACTCGAGGGAGTCCACGGTGGCCTGGTTGATCCAGCCCGTTCCGGTGGTGGAGGCGACGGCGATGAGTTTGCGTTGCAACCCACCGGCGCGAACGAGTTCGTCCGCGGCCAGTTCGGCATTGGCTCGCAGGTCGCTGCCCGACCCGAGTCCGACGTAGGCGCGGATCGGTTCCATCGCAGGCGTTCCGTTGAACTCGCTCAGCTCGGCCACCGTCGGCGACACGGATACGAAGATGCGACCTTGACGCCCGAGCGAATCCCAGGTCACCAGCGAGCCCGGTCCGCCCGAACGCAGCGGGGTCGTCGGCGGGTTGGAGTCGGCGGTGGTCTCGTCGTTGACCGCGGCGAACGACGAGTTCAGGGCCTGCATCCCGTAGTTGGCAACCACGCCATTGAGCACCAGGACCGTGACGATGATGGCGATCGTGGCCGCTGCGAATGCCGAGATGCGCGGAGGCGCAACACGGTTGAGCTTCCGGACGAGCCACACGACACCGTCGCCCCACGCCTGTCCGATGGTCATCAGCAGGGCGAAGACCACGACGGCGATGAGTAGGATCTGCGGGTAGGCGGTCCACGACAGGAGATCGACGCCCATCATGGTCCGGACCTGGTCCTGCCATCGCTGGAATGCGACGAGCATGACCACCGTCCCGGCGATCGCCGCCAGGCCCAGCGCCACCCAGAGGCGGCGCATCGGTGCGGGCCACGGATCGTCCCGGGAGATCATGTAGCGGATCAGCCACGAGACGCCGACGCCGAGGCCGTACCCGACGGCCGCCGAGGCCCCGCTCACGATGCCTTGGAACAGCGGACCGCGGGGCAGGAGCGACGGTGTCACCGCCAACCAGAAGAAGAGGAGCGCGACCGTCAGCCCGACACACGAATACCGGTGGAGTCGGCGTCGCCACCAGGACGGCTTCGACTCGTCGGCCGGACCGGTGACGCCGACGCGCTCCGGGACCGGCGATTCATCCGGTTCCGGAGCGGCGGGTGGCTGCGCGGTGGGTGTTGTCGACGACACGGGTTCCTCTTTTCTCGAGAACCCGAAAACCGTAGCACCGGTCGCGGTGTGGCAGCGGCGCTTACGGCGACCGTGACCGTCGTGCCACCGGTCGGCGTCCGTTACTTGACCTCGGACCTCAGGATTCGCAGGACACCGACACCGAGGGGCAATCCGATCCAGATCACGGCGGAGACCAGCATCCTCGCCCATTCGCCCCCGGTTGCCCAGTCGGCTTCCTGGAAGGGCACGTTGGTCAGTCCGGTGTCGACCCACTGCCCCAGGTTGTCGTTGAACCAGGGAACCAGCTGACTCACCACGGTCAGTGCGGTGGGCAACGCGAAGTAGGCGACGATGGCGCCCGGGGTGTTCAGGACAAGAGCGGCGAATCCGAACCCGAGCAGCAAGCCGAAGGTCTGCGACACAAACGAATTGACGAACCCGGCGAGGGTGAGGTCCCAGGCGCCCGCGGGATCGGCGAACGCCAGACCCGCGATTCCGTTGCCGATGACGCCGAGGATGAGCGCGACCGCGACCGCCGCGACCGCGGTGAGGAGCGCCGCCACCAGTTTGGCCCCGATGACGCGCTGGCGTCGCGGCTCGAGTGTGAACGTCGTCAGGGCGGTGCGCTGACTCCACTCGCCGGTCACGAGCAGGATCGCCAGGATCGGCAGGACGATGCCGGTCGGGATGTTCATCATCCCGAAGAACTGTCCGAGGTTGAGGTTCTCGGGGCTGTTGCGGTTCGCGATGAGTATCGCGACCACCACGACGGCCGCGATGACCCCGATGGAGCCGGTCAGCCAGAACCCGGCACGGGTGTCGACGAGCTTGCGGAGTTCGACCCGGACGAGCCGGGAGAACGGGATCCCGGGACGGTTGACGTCGATCGCGTCGGCCGCCGGTACGGGCGTACCGAAATCGGCGAGGGTCATCGGTTTGCTCCTTCGAGAGTGGTGTGTTCGCGCTGGGTCTCGGCGGTCAACTGCAGGAACATGGCCTCGAGTTGGGCGCCGTCGGCCGGACGCAGTTCGGTGAGGACGACCCCGACAGCGGCCGCCGCGCGGCCGACGTCGACCGGATCGGCATCGACGTCGAGTCCACCGGAGGTGTTGCGTTGCACGGTGATACCGGCGGCCACGAGCGCCTCACCGAGAGCGGCGTCGTCGAGCGACCGGACGCGTGTGCCGGCGCCGGCGAGCAACTCGTCCTTGGTGCCCTGCGCCACGATCCGGCCCTGGCCGATCACGACGATGTCGTCGGCGACGATCTCGATCTCGTGGAGGAGATGCGACGACAGCAGCACCGTCCCGCCGCGGTCGGCATAGCCGCGCAGCAGGGTTCGCATCCAGTGGATACCGGCCGGGTCGAGTCCGTTGGCCGGTTCGTCGAGGATGAGGATCTTCGGATCGCCGAGCAGTGCCGCGGCGATGCCGAGCCGCTGACGCATACCGAGGGAGTAGTTGCGCACTCGTCGTCCGGCTTCCTCCGGGGTGAGGCTGACCAGTTCGAGCATCTCGTCGACGCGGTCGCGGCCGATGCCCATCGTCATCGCCGACAAACGCAGCACCTCTGCGCCGGTTCGGCCGGCGTGCTGTGCCGAGGCGTCCAGGAGGATGCCGACCTGCGTCGCCGGATTCGGGATCGTCCGATAGTCGACGCCGTACAGCTGGGCCACTCCGGAGGTCGGTGGCGTCAGTCCGGCGATGATCCGCATCGTCGTCGACTTCCCGGCGCCGTTGGGGCCGAGGAATCCGGTCACCTGCCCGGGGCGGCAGGTGAAGGACACGTCATCGACCGCGACGTAGTCGCCGTAGCGCTTCGTCAGATTCTTCACAGTGATCATGTCGTCCATCGTGTCGTTCCCGCGTGGAGCGCACATCGGGCGTCCGGACACCGTCGTATCGGCCGAAAGTCGTAGGGGTGGGCACCCATCGGTCGGACGCAGACCACGTCGGAGTACGACTACGGTGACGGTGTGCGTCCCGAGCAGTATCAACCCCCGATGACGTGGACCGGCCGACTGTGGCGGCTCGCGGTCATGCTCGTCGTGTCCGGGGTCGCCTTCGGGACCCGTGCCGCCTACTTGTGGGACAACGCACGCTGGTGGTTTGTGATCGATCTCGCGTTCGGGGTGTTGTCCTACATCGTGATCTGGTGGCGGCGTACGCATCCCGTACCGGTGACCACGTTCACCAACATCGTCGGCATGGTGTCGTCGACGACGCTCGGACCGGGCCTTCTCGCGATGGTGTCCCTGTCCTCTCGACGGCGGTGGGTCGAGATCATCCCGCAGGCTGCCCTGTCCTTCGGAGCCGGGATGATCGCACTCACCTTCTTCGCGACCCCAGCCGAACAAAACGGCCCGATCATCGTCCAGTACGCGGTGACGGCGGTCGCGACAGCGGCGATGGTCGCCTGGGGCCTCTACATCGGTTCGCGCCGTGAGCTTCTCGCCAGCTGGCAGGCGCGCGCTCTCGCGTCCGAGGCGGAACAGCAGGCGAAGGTCATGCAGGCGCGTTCGCTGGAGCGGGCGCGGATCGCCCGGGAGATGCACGACATCCTCGCGCATCGCATCTCGGCCATGAGTATGTCGGCAGGTGCGTTGGCCTACCGCTCGGATCTGTCCGGCGAGCAGATCCGCGAGACGGCGCAGACCATCCAGGAGACCTCACATCTGGCGCTGACCGAGCTCCGGGAGGTGCTCGGGGTTCTGCGCGAAGGGCCCGGTGACGCCACTCCGGAAGAACCGCAGGGGGTGCCCGACCTGTCGGCGCTGATCGAGGAGGCCCGCCGGTTGGGCATGCGTCTGGAGAGCCGTTGCGACATCGACGTGAGTTCGTTGAGCCCGGGGATCTCGCGGACGTTGTACCGGTGCGTGCAGGAGGCCCTGACCAACGCGCGCCGCCACTCGCCGAGTGCGCCGGTGACCCTGCACATCCGCGGCGGACCGGAGCACGGGGTGGACCTGCTCGTCGAGAACCCACTACCGCTGTCGATGGGTTCGAATGCTTCCTCACCGGGATTCGGCCTCGTCGGCCTCGCCGAGCGGGTGCAGCTGCACGGCGGCCGGCAGTCGGCGACGGTCAGTGAGGACAAACGCTTCCTGCTGCACGTCTGGCTACCGTGGCAGTCATGACCGCCCGCATCATGATCGTCGACGACGACCCGCTCGTCCGTTCCGGACTCCGGCTTCTCCTCGGGGGCGATCCAGGTCTCGACATCGTCGCCGAGGCCGGCAACGGTCAGGAGGCCCTCGACATCCACGGCGCCGCGCCCGTGGACCTCGTGCTCATGGATCTGCGGATGCCCGTCCTCGACGGGATCGCGGCGACCGGCCGATTCAAGGAGCTGACCTCACCGCCGGCGGTCATCGTCCTGACGACCTTCGACGCCGACGACTATGTGGTCCGCGCACTCGCGATGGGCGCCGACGGCTTTCTCCTCAAAGACACACCGCCCGACGACATCGTCGCCGCCATCCACGAGGTTCTCGACGGTCGGCCCGCGCTCAGTCCCTCGGTGACCGCCGCATTGATCAAGCAGGTCGTGAGCACCGGTGGCAGTCGTGCGTCGTCCGCGTCCGGGCGGGTCGACCAGCTCACGGCACGTGAACGCGACGTGGCCGTCGAACTGGCCCGCGGCGCGTCGAACGCCGAGATCGCCCAACGCCTCTACATGAGTCTCGCGACCGTCAAGGCGCACATCTCGCACATCTTCACCAAGCTCGATGCGACCAACCGAGTCCAGGTCGCGATCCTCATGCACGATGCCGGGATGGTGTGAGCGCGTGGGTCTGCCGAGATCTACCGTCGCTGGCGCTCACCTGCCGGTCGAGCTCCTATCTGCCGGTTGAGCCCTCACCTGCCGGTTGAGCCCCCTATCTGCCGGTTGAGCCGCTTACCTGCCGGTTGAGCCTGTCGAAACCCCTGGTCCCGTCACCAGCGGGAGGTCGAGTGTCGTGCGAAGTCCCGGGGGGCCGTCGACGACCGCGGGGATGGCGTTCACGATCCGGCCCGCGGCGGCGACGATGGCGGCGTGGTTGTGGTCGCCTTTCCGGCTCGTCGGGCAGATGTCGACGGTGTACGACGGTTCACCGGTGATCTCGACCCGATAGCACCCACCCGGCTGGGCGGGTTGGGCCCAGTCCGGCCGGAGGTCGCCCCGGAGCCGCGTCACGTGCTCGATGACGATCACCGGTTCGCCGGCCACCTTGCCGATGATCTCGAAACGGACGGCAGCCCGGGTGCCCGCGGCGATATGACCGGCCGCGATGTCGAAATCCTCTGGGGCGGGCTCGCTTTCGGAGACCTCCTCGATGTCGTCGACGACGACGCCGAGACCGGCGGCCAATTGCCGGATCGTCGTCCCCCACGCAAGTCCGAGCACACCCGGCAGGAACAGCATCGGCGTCTCGTCGATCGGTTTGCCGAAGCCCATGACGTCGAACATCACCGTGGCCCCGTCATACGTGGCGTAGTCCGCGATCTCCATGCAGCGCACCTGCTCGACCCGCTGGCAGGTGCCCGCGAAGACGAGCGGGATGAGGTCATTGGCGAAGCCGGGGTCGACGCCGGTCACGAACAGGCCGGCTCCGCTGGCGGCGGTGGTCTCCTCGATCTTGGCGATTGCCTTCGCGGGCATCACGTCCCAGGGGTACTGCAGGGTGTTGGGGGAGGACCCGACGACATGGACACCGGCGGCGAGGATGCGCACCACATCGTCGAATGCCTCGACGGGACGGGTGTCGCCCATGGCGCAGTAGACGACGCAGTCAGGTTTCGTGGCGATCGCCTCGTCGACGTCGCCCACCGCCAGGACTCCGGTGGGCGTGTCGACTCCGGCCAGCGTCGCGGCGTCGACTCCGACCTTCTCCGGTGTGGACACGGACACCGCCGCGAGTTCGAACCGCGGGTCCTCGATCAGCTGGGTGAGACACAACCGGCCGACGTTGCCGGTTCCGACGAGAGCTACCCGGATGGTCATGGCGTGGGACTCCTTGCACTCGGTTGTCGCCGGTAGGCGCGGTGTACACCTGTCCGGACGTTTGTCTGTTCAGTAGACCATTTCTCGGTGGAACCTGTTCTATTTTCGTTCCGGTCGCGGTAGCGTTGCCGCCCATGGGACGCGTAGACGACAAGGTTGCAGTGATCACCGGCGGTTCACGGGGCATGGGTGCCGAGCACGCCCGCGCCCTCGTCGCCGAGGGCGCGAAGGTGGTGATCGGCGACATCCTCGACGACGAGGGCAAGACCCTGGCCGCCGAACTCGGGGATGCGGCACGTTACGTCCACCTCGACGTCACCTCGCCCGAGGACTGGCAGACCGTGGTCTCGACCGCGGTCGACGAGTTCGGGAAGCTCAACGTCCTGGTGAACAACGCGGGCATCGTGAACGGGTCGACGATCCAGAAGTTCCGGCTCGACAAGTGGAAGCAGATCCTGGACGTGAACCTGACCGGCACGTTCCTCGGCATCCAGGCGGTCGCCGACCTGATGATCGACGCGGGCGGGGGGTCGATCATCAACGTGTCCTCGGTGGAGGGCCTGCGCGGAAGTCCCTGGGCGCACGGTTACGTCGCGAGCAAGTGGGGTGTCCGCGGTCTGGCGAAATCGGTTGCGCTGGAACTCGCCCCGCACAACGTGCGGGTCAACTCGATCCACCCGGGTCTCATCCGCACCCCGATGACCGAGGGGATTCCCGACGACATGGTGACCGTCCCCATGGGCCGGGCCGCGGAGTCACGCGAGGTGTCGACTTTCGTGGTGTTCCTGGCGAGCGATGAGTCGTCGTATGCGACCGGTGCCGAGTTCGTGATGGACGGCGGCCTCAGCGCCGACGTGCCGCACAAGTGAAGGCCCACACCAGGACGACCATCCCGATCAGTTCGACGAGCGTCTGCGTGATGACCGTCGCCGCGGCGAGTTCCGCGCCGACCGGCACGGCCAGTGCCAGCGGGAGGACGACGAGCGAGTTCCGCGTGGCACCGGAGAAGACGACCGCGGTCGCCGGTTCCGGCGCCAGTCGGAACAGACGCGTCACCGCGAATCCGATCGCCACCATGATGACCAGGAATGCGGCGTAGACCGGGATGACGCCGGCGATGTCGGCGAACCGCGAACCGACCAGGGGTACCTGAGAACTCACGGCGACGAACAGCACGGCCACCATCAGAGGAACCATGGATGCGTCAGCCCCGGCCGACATCCGACGGCCGGTTGCAGACCGGTTCGCCCACGCCTGGGTGGTCCACGCCAAGGCCAACGGGCACACGATGAGGAACAGAAACGCCCACAGGAAGGGTTCCGGCTCGATCACCGATCGCCCGTCGCCGAGGAGCACCAGCAGGTAGAGCGGTGTCAACAGCATCTGGGCGAGGAGCAGCAGCGGCGTGGCCGCGAGGAGCCGGCGGGCGTCGCCGCCGCCGAGACCGGCGAACACCACGACGTAGTCGACACACGGGCACAAGAGGACCAGCAGGGCGCCGAGCCGTATCGCATCGTCGGCGGGTAGTCCGAGGGACAGCACGGCGACCACGAGTGGGGCGACGACGAAGTTCACCAGCAGCACGGCGAGCATGAACCTGCGGTCGCGCCACGAAGCGAGCAGGTCGGACAGGCGGATCTGCAAGAAGGTGACGTAGAGCAGAGCGGCGAGCAGCGGCGTGATCGCCGCCTCGAGACCTTCGGCGGCGCCCGGTGCGAGCAGTCCGGCACCCAGTCCGGCGAGGATGGCGGCGAGATACAGCGCGACCTGATGGCGTTCGAGACGATCGACGACGGTCGCAGGATCGGGCACCGCATCATTCTGCGACACCGCACACTCGTTCATCGACACCGCGGTGGCGCGGTACGGCAGACTCGACGGGTGACCACCCCGTCCCGGCGTACCGACGCCGCGCTCCTGGTCGTCGTGGTCGCGCTCCTCGTCGCGGTGAACATCGGCGCGCATGTCGCCGACGGCGTGTTGTCGGTGGCGATCATCCCGGCTGCAGCCGTCGTGGCCGTGGTCATCGCCCGCCTGGCCGGCCTCGGCTGGCGCGACCTCGGCCTGAGCCGCGCCGAACTACGCGCCGGCATCCCGGTCGCGGTTGCTGCGGTCCTGGTGGTCGCCGCCGTGGTCTCGACGGCGGTGGCCATCCCGGCGACGCGCGAGTTCTTCCTGTCCGACCGATACGACGACACCTCCGAGGCACTCCTCGCGGCGTTCGTCATCATTCCGCTGCAGACCGTTCTGCCCGAAGAAGTCCTGTTCCGCGGTGTGCTGCAGGGTGTTCTGGGCCGGTTGTTCGCCCCGTTGACGACGCTGGTCGTCGGCGCGGTCGCGTTCGGCCTGTGGCACATCCTCTCCTCGACGGGCCTCACCGCGGGCAACGAGGGCCTGAGCGGCATCCTCGGCTCCGGGATGCCTGCGCAGATCGCCGGGATCGCGGGTGCCGTCGTGGCGACGGGGGCCGCGGGTTTCGTACTCGGCTGGCTGCGCCGGCGCACCACGAGTCTCCTCGCGCCGATCGCGCTGCACTGGGCCTTGAACGCGACCGGGGCCATCGGCGCCGCGGTGGCGTGGCAGGCGTCCTAGACCGGCAAGCCTCCGCTCCGTCTTCCGGCAGAACCGCAAAACCTCAGGGACCGGCGACCGCCTCACTCGCGTTCGGCACGATCAAGCGGTTCCGAAGATGCGGTCTCCCGCATCACCGAGTCCTGGACGGATGAAGCCGTTGTCGTCGAGTTCCCGATCGACCGCGGCCGTGTAGATGGGCACGTCGGGGTGCGCGCGGTGGAGCACCCCGATGCCCTCCGGGCAGGCGAGCAGACAGACGAACTTGATGGACTTCGGACCGTACTCCTTGATGCGGTCGATCGCGGCGACCGCTGAATGTCCGGTCGCCAGAAGCGGATCGACGATCACGACGTCACGTTCGGACAGCTCCGACGGCATCTTGAAGTAGTACTCGACGACCACCATGGTCTTGGGATCCCGGTAGAGGCCGATGTGTCCGACTCGCGCGCCGGGAACCACGGTCAGCATGCCGTCGGCGATGCCCGCACCGGCACGAAGCACCGCGGCGAACACC
This sequence comes from Gordonia sp. McavH-238-E, assembly GCF_022348225.1. Lineage (NCBI taxonomy): Bacteria > Bacillati > Actinomycetota > Actinomycetes > Mycobacteriales > Gordoniaceae > Gordonia > Gordonia sp. McavH-238-E. The sequence goes on along the minus strand of NZ_JAKRFE010000001.1, from coordinate 402,112 downwards.
AGCTTCTTGCCGTCGATGACCCGCGCGGTGGTGGTCTCGAGCGGTGTGTCGATGGTGATCTCGTGCATCGGGATGTCGCGCAGGACGTCGTAGGCCATGAGGATGGAGATCTCGTCGAGGAGGCGACGGAAGTCGTTGGTCGACGTCTCCTTACGACGCATCAGCGTCAGCTTGTGTTGCACGAGCGGATGGTCGATGACGGCGACGCTGCTCATGGAAACCTCTCGGTCGTCGGTAGATGAGGTGTGCGGATCCGGCCGTGTGCCGATGCTGCGCTCAGAACACGGTGCCGGTACTTCGAATCGACAACGGCGGCAGTCCGTGTCGAAGCCGGCCCGCCAGGATCCGGCCGGCCGACCAGGTTCCGCCCTCGAGCACGCAGGCAAGGGGCATGGTGGTCGTATCCGCGCCGAAACGCGCGCGCACGCGGTCGGCGACCTCGTCGATGAGCGCGACGGTGAGCGCGCGCCATTCGACGACGAGTTCGTCGCCGACCTCCCACTCATGGTCCGCCCAGCTCGCGTCGCGGAGCTCGAGCACACCGGAGTCGAGCAGCAGGCCACCGTTGCGGTACTCGGGGAGACCGGTCAGCTCGTCGAGTCCGGTCACCTGGACACCGGACCACCGAAACGGCTCGAGCAGCGAATACGTCAGCCACTGCGACAGTTTGTGGAACGGCACCCAGCCGGCGGTGAGGCCCGGACCGACGACCGCGTCGTGGTGCCAGCAGTCGCCCAGTGGATGGGCGTCGATCGCGTTGTCCGACGGCCAGATCGCGCCGAGGTGGTCGAGGACCGCGTTCAGGATGTCCACCGCGGACACCTCTGCGCGCCCACCGCGGGTGAGGTGATCGAACAGGCCGCCGGGTCGTGCGTCCGGACCGAATATCTCGGGCCGGCCGGCCAGGACCTCGCCCAGGCGACGCAGGAGGTCGGCCCGTCCGGACAGTCCGGTGAGGGAGTTGTCGGGACCCACCTGGAAGGCGGCGCCGAGAGCATCGGCGCTGATCCGGTTCAGGCCCGCGGCATCGACCCGGAGCGGATCCGCCGGGTCGCTCGAGAACAGTCCGTCACAGAACGCCGCCCAGCTCGCGACCCCGAGTCCTTCCGAACGCGTCAGGACGAGCCCGGTCGACTGTTCGCGAAACGACCACTCGGGTCCGGCTCCGGCATCCAGCAGAACGCTGACGAGCACGACGTCGATGAGGGCCCGGGTCCGCTCGGCCGAACCGGCCGTCGGCAACGCGGCGTCGAGCGCGCCGAGACGGTCGACACCACCGGCCTCGAAGTGTCGCCATCGACTGTGAAAAGGTATGTCCCCATCCGGATACCGTGACCTGGTCGTCTCCGCGACGAGGTCGGCCGCCGCGTCCAGTCCCTTGTCGTGGACCACGAACCACGGGGAGTCACCGGCCCGCGCCCGTTCGAGAAGTTGTCGCGACCGGCTCCGGACGGTGGCGGTCGACCGCAGCAACCGGGCCGCCTGCGACGCCGACAACTCCACCTGTGGCGCGCCGGTCATCACAACCCCCGGCCCTTGACCTGCCGCAACTGCTCGGCGTCGGGGACCGGTCCGGGGGTGAAGTAGCCGGCGGCCATCTTCGCGTCGATCTCGACCCGGGCATCGGCGGGGACCAGTTCGTCGGGGATGTTGACGCGCTCGCCGACCTCGATACCCGAGCCGGTGATGGCGTCGTACTTCATGTTCGACATCGACACCAGGTGATGGATTCTGGTGATGCCGAACCAGTGCAGGACGTCGGGCATGAGCTCCTGGAACCGCATGTCCTGTACGCCCGCAACGCATTCGGTGCGTGCGAAGTACTGGTCTGCGGTGTCACCACCGAGCTGCCGTTTACGTGCGTTGTAGACGAGGAACTTGGTGACCTCGCCGAGGGCACGCCCCTCCTTGCGGGAGTAGGCGACCAGGCCGACGCCACCGCGCTGGGTGCCGCGGATGCACTCCTCGATCGCGTGTGTCAGATAGGGACGGCACGTACAGATGTCCGAGCCGAAGACGTCGGAGCCGTTGCATTCGTCGTGCACCCGTGCGGTCAGTTCCACCGAGGGATCGGCGAGGTCGCGGGCGTCGCCGAAGATGTAGACCGTCTGTCCGCCGATCGGTGGCAGGAAAACCTCCAGGTCCGAGCGCGTGACGAGTTCGGGGTACATGCCCCCGGTCTCCTCGAACAACACCCGACGCAGCTCGGCTTCGGAGCAACCGAAACGATCGGCCACCCCGGGGAGGTGCCACACCGGTTCCACCGCCGCCTTGGTGACCAGGGCGGCGCCGTTGGGCAGCAGGACCTCGCCGTCGGGGACGAGACGGCCCTTCTCGATGGCCTCGGCGATCTCGGGGAGGATGACGTGGGCCTTGGTCACCGCGATGGTCGGCCGGATGTCGTACCCACGGCGGATCTCGTCGGGGAAACTCTCTGCGACCGTTGCTCCCCAGGGATCCAGCGAGACGATGGCGCGCGGGTCACCCCATTGCGGATACGGCCCGATGTGGTCGGTGGGTGAGGTGTTGGTGAGATCGGCCCGGTGTTCTCGTGCGAGGGCCCCGGCGGCGACGGCCAGTGCGCGATAGACGCTGTAGGAGCCGCTGTGGGTGCCGATGACGTTGCGATGCGCTCGCGTGCCCGTCGTCCCGATGACGGGACCGCGTTCGGCCGCGGTGCCGGCCCCCCAGCGGATGGGCGGCGCGTCGATCCCGCCGCTGTGCGAGGTCAGTCGGATGTGGCCCAGGGACCTGTGCTCGCCGGACATCGTCGTCGTCCTCACCTTCTGTCGAGACGGTCACCCGCCACTTCAGGGAAAGCGCCAGCATAGTTCCGGATGCCCGTGTCCGCCGGGTGATGCCGAACGCCGCGGCGGCGGCACCCACCGAGGGTGCCGCCGCCGCGTCCCGGACGTCTCGACCAGATGAGTCGGCTCCCGTCAGACGTCGAACCGGTCGAGGTTCATCACCTTGTCCCAGGCCGCGACGAAGTCGTTCACGAACTTCTCGGCAGCATCGTCGGTTGCGTACACCTCGGCGAGGGCACGCAACTGGGAGTTCGACGAGAACGCCAGATCGGCGCGGGTGCCGGTCCAGATCTGCTGACCGGTGGCGCGATCGCGACCGATGTACACGTTCTCTTGATCCGACGCCGACCAGGCCGTCGACATGTCCAGCAGGTTGACGAAGAAGTCGTTCGTCAGGACGCCGGGGCGATCGGTCAGGACACCGGCGGTCGACCCGCCGAAGTTGTTGCCCAGCACGCGGAGTCCACCCACCAGCACGGTCATCTCGGGAGCGCTGAGGGTCAGCAGCGCCGCCTTGTCGACGAGGGCGAACTCGGCCGGGAGGACGCCGGCCTTGCCGACGTAGTTGCGGAACCCATCTGCCTTCGGTTCGAGGTGCGCCAGGGAATCGACGTCTGTTTCCTCCTGCGAGGCGTCGGTACGCCCCGGTGTGAACGGCACGGTGATGTCGATGCCGGCGTCTCGCGCGGCCTTCTCCACGGCCGCCGCGCCGCCGAGGACCACCAGGTCGGCGAAGGAGATCGTCGCTCCGGACTCCCCGGTGAACGAGTCCCGGATGCCCTCGAGCGTGCGGACCACGGGTGCCAGCTCGTCGGGTTCGTTGACCTCCCACGAGGACTGCGGCTGCAAGCGGATGCGGCCGCCGTTGGCACCACCGCGCTTGTCGCTACCGCGAAAACTCGACGCCGCCGCCCAGGCGGTCTTGACGAGTTGCGCGACAGTCAATCCCGACTCCAGCAGCGTCGCCTTCAGGTTCGCGACGTCGGTCGCGGACACGACCGGTCCCTCATGCGCCGGGACATTGTCCTGCCAGAGGTAGGTCTCGGTCGGGACCAGCGGACCGCGATAGCGGACGGCGGGCCCCATGTCGCGGTGCAGCAGTTTGAACCAGGCCTTGGCGAATTCGTCGGCCAGTTCCTCGGGACGGTCCAACCAGCGGCGGGTGATCCGCTCGAAACCCGGGTCGTACCGCATCGCCAGGTCGGTGGTCAGCATCGACGGGTGGGTGGTGTCCTCGCCGAACGCCTTCGGGACGGTGCCCGCCCCGGCCCCGTCCTTCGGACGCCACTGGTTGGCACCGGCCGGGCTCTTGTAGAGCTCCCACTCGTAACCGTAGAGGGTCTCGAGAAAGGCGTTGTCCCAGGTGGTGGGGGTGGGATTCCAGATCACCTCGAGGCCACTGGTGATCGCGTCGGCGCCCTTGCCCGTCCCGTGTGAGCTGGTCCACCCGAGGCCGGCGTCCGCGACGTCTGCTGCCTCGGGCTCGGGACCCACCAGTCCGGCGTCACCTGCGCCGTGGGTCTTGCCGAAGGTGTGGCCGCCGACGATCAGGGCGGCGGTCTCGACATCGTTCATCGCCATGCGCGCGAACGTCTCCCGGATGTCCACCGCAGACGCGAGAATGTCCGGATTGCCGTTCGGCCCTTCCGGATTGACATAGATGAGACCCATCTGCACCGCGGCAAGCGGATTCTCGAGGTCACGGTTGCCCGAGTACCGCTGGTCGGCGAGCCACTCGAGTTCGGGTCCCCAGTAGACCTCGTCGGGCTCCCACTCGTCCACGCGCCCGAAGGCAAAGCCGGCGGTGGTGAATCCCATCGACTCCAGAGCGACGTTCCCGGCGAAGACCAGCAGGTCGGCCCAGGACAACGCCGTGCCGTACTTCTTCTTGATCGGCCACAGCAGGCGGCGCGCCTTGTCCAGGTTGGCGTTGTCCGGCCAGCTGTTGAGCGGGGCGAATCGCTGCATGCCGGCACCGGCGCCGCCGCGGCCGTCCTCCACCCGGTAGGTGCCCGCGGCGTGCCAGGACATGCGGACGAACAGGCCGCCGTAGTGGCCGAAGTCGGCGGGCCACCAGTCCTGGGAATCGGTCATGAGCGCGGTCAGATCGGCACGCAGGGCCTCGACGTCGAGGTTCTCCAGCGCTGTGTCGTAGTCGAACTCGGCGTCCATCGGATTCGCGACGTCGGGATTGTGCTGCAACACCTTGAGATTCAACTGGTTCGGCCACCAGTCCCGGTTGCCACCGCCCTGGGTGGGGGGCTTGAGCCGACCGTGCGCGACCGGGCATGTGCCCCCGCCGGCGGGCTCGGTGTTCGCCTCGGCGATCGGTGGATGCTCCCGGGCTTCCGGGGAAGGCGGAGCAGAGACGGACGAGGGGTCGTGCGGTGCCATCTGGGTTTCCTTTCGGGCACGATGAGAACTGCGATCGCCGGGGCGGTGATCACAGACCGGGAGCGGAGTGTGTTGTCGGGCTATCGGCCGGAGCCGGGGGTGCAGTCGGGGCAGTAGCCCCAGTAGATGACCTCGGCTTCGTCGATGACGAAACCCCGGTCGTCGGACGGGGTCAGGCACGGGGCTTCGCCGGTTGCGCAGTCGACGTCGCCGATGAATCCGCATGTACGGCATATCACGTGGTGATGGTTGTCCCCGACGCGTGACTCATATCGAGACGCGTGGCCCGATGGTTGGATACGCCGGATCAGCCCGGCTGAGGTCAGCACGCCCAGAACGTCGTACACCGTCTGTTGCGAGACCGCGGGCAGCCGTTCGCGAGCGGCACGGAGTACCTCGTCGGTGTCGGCATGGGGGTGGGCACGTACGGACTGCATCACCACGATGCGTGGACGGGTCACCCGCAAACCCGCCGCCCGGAGATGCCGGGTGCAGTCGTCGTCGGTGAGCATGTCGTTCATCGTGCCCATTTTTCTGGAATCATTCAAGTTTATGGCGAAAGTGAGGTGCCGATCACTGACGCTCGGCGTCGTAAGATCGGGCCATGCCGACTGCGACGCCGACTCGTGCGCGGGTGACCCGGTGAGCCGATTCGACGAGGTCGTCGACGAGCTCTACGGTCTCGCGCCCGACGCGTTCGTGAAGCGCCGGAACGAACTCGCTCGCGAGGCCAAGGCGGACGGTGATCGTGAACTAGCCGGGCGGATCGACAAGCTCCGTCGACCGACGCAAGCGGCTTGGGCCATCAATCAATGGGTGCGCGCGCATCCCGACGACAGTGCGCTCATCGCCGAGTTGGCGTCAGAACTGACCGTGGCACAGCGTCGCTCGGCGGTCGACAAGATGCGCGCGTTGTCCCGACGCCGCCAGGAACTGATCAACTCGTCGGTGACCGCGGTTGCGAGGGCCGCGGCCGACCGTCGGGTGCGGCTGGCAGACAGCGCCATTCGCGAGGTCACGCAGACATTGCGCGCCGCAGTGGCCGACCGCGACGTGCTCGAGCAGGTGTTGCGGGGCAACCTCACCGCATCCGCCGAGTACAGCGGCTTCGGACCCGCCGGGGTGTTCGTGGTTCCGGAGCCGTCGCCGGAACCCGATCGGAGCGAGGCCGAGACGCGCGACGCGTCAAGTGCTGCCGACGATTCGGAACCCTCGTCGTCCGATGACACCGACCGCGAATCCGACCGCGAACGTCGGGAGCTCGAAGCCCGGTTGACCGACGCGGAGGCGGGCGAGCGGGCAGCGCGATCTCACCTCGAGGATGCGTCGGACACGGTGGACGGCGTGTCGTCGGAGGTCGACGAGATCGTCGGCCGAGCCCAGGAACTGCGGGCGGAGCTGGCGCGGTGCGAGGAATCGTTGCGCTTTGCGCGGCAACGTCTCTCGACCGCCGAGCAGGGGCGGTCCGAGGCGCGGATCGCTCTCCGTGAGGCGGTCGCGGCCACCAACGAGATCCGCGCGGCGCTCGCCGAGCTCTGAGGTCGCCGCGGTGCCTCCGCGTCGCCGTCGCCGTAGGTCAGCGCGTCAGATGGAAGCGCAGCAACTCGGTGCTGCCGTTGAGCGCGCGACCCCAGTACCCGCCCCGGCCGTCGGCCCGGAGTTCGTCGCGCACGAATCCGACGGTGGTCCCCGAATAGTCCACGACGATGACGGGCGCGCCGTCCTGCACCGAGCGGCCGCGGTAGACCGCACCGGGGAAGGCCCAGCCGACCGCGGTGTTGTTGACGACACGCGAGCCGGTGAAGTTCTTGCCGAACCACACGGTGTCGGCGATGGGTGCGCTGGTGACGTTGCCGCGGTAGTACCCGCTCGGCATCGGAGGGGCGGCCAGTGCTGTCCCGGGGGCGACCAGGGTGAGTACTCCGGCGATCGCAACCGCGGCCGCCGGTGCGGCGCAGTGCCTGTATCGAGAGTCGAGTGTGGTGCTCATCTGTCCAGTGAACGCCCGTGCCATCTCGATGACCTGGCATCGGCCATGCCGATGCGAAATCGAAAGCGACGGTCAGTGGCCGAGGAGGCGGAGCGAGTCGTCGCGTCGGAGCACGAAGAAGTACGGCTTCGGCGAACCCTTCAGATCCATGGCGCCCAAGACGGCGTCGTCGGAGATCCGGTGGAAGACGTCGTTGATCGGCAACTGGTCATACGACATCGTCGCGGTGTCGGTGCCGCGGTACCGGGTGGTGCGCAACCGGGCGCGTGACCGCCGGGTCTGGCTCAGCAGACGGGTTGCCGCGATCGGAGTCGCGAAGGACATCGAAGTGACCCCCGGTGCCTTCTCGGCGACGCCGAGTCCGCCGAAGGCGATCGCGGGGTTCATCGCCCACAGCGCCGAACCGTCGCGGGTTGGGAAGAGCAGGGGGTGCACGGTCTCGGCATCCACGAACTGTTTTCCCCACCAGCCGCTTGCGGCCAGGAACCCGTCCAGCGGGTGATCGGTCGGGAGCTCGGCACCGCGCCAGGTGCCGATCATGAAGTCGGGTTCGACCGCGGGGGAGGAGTCGAACAGGTCGAGCGCCTCGGCGGTCGTGGTCGGTGTGGTGGGCAGGATCTCGCGCACATGCATGTCGACGATCGTACGTGCAAAGACACAGGATCTGAAGAATGTCGCAACGATGGCCCGGCTGGGCGATCGCGGCATGACGCCCGACGTCCCGGAATAGCCGTTCCGCTCACCGGGTTGCCGCAGGCATGACCCACTCCACGTATGACCCCCGTGATCTCCTCGCCGAAGGTGGTCTCGGTGTCCTCGCCACGATCAAGGCATCGGGACTTCCGCAGCTGTCCCCGGTGACCCCTTTCTACGACCGCGACGCCGAGACCATCTATGTCTCGATGACCGAGGGCCGGGCCAAGACCGCGAATCTCAGGCGCGATCCGCGCGCGGCCCTGGAGATCACCGGGCCCGACCGCTACACCTGGGCGACCGCGGAGGGCACCGTCACGCTGATCGGCCCGGGCACCGAACCGGACGGACCCGAGGTCGAGGCGCTCGTGGACTATTACCGCAAGGCCGCAGGCGAACACCCGGACTGGGACGAATACCGCAGCGTGATGGTCGCCGACCGTCGCGTTCTCATGGTCATGTCGGTGGACCGGGTGTACGGCGAACGTCTTCGCTGAGGTGGCGGCGCCGGAGTCGACGAGATTGCGATGACGAATTAGGACACGGGCTGTCCTCGCGATGTCGCAGAGTGGGTCCCATGGCGACAGACTTTCAGGTGACGTTCGATTGTGGTGACCCGGCTTCGTTGTCGGGGTTCTGGGCCGAGGTGCTCGGCTACCGGCTCCAGGACCCACCGCCCGGCTTCGACAGCTGGGATGCCGCGCTCGAGGCCTTCGGTGTCCCGCCGGAACGCCGGAACGACGCGTCGGGCGTGATCGATCCCGACGGACGCGGGCCCCGGTTGTTCTTCCAGCGCGTCCCCGAGGGGAAGGCGGCGAAAAACCGGGTACACCTCGATGTTCGTGCGGCGCCCGGTCTGCGCGGCGATGATCGGATGGCCGCCTTGGAAGCCGAGGCAGACCGGCTCGTCGCGTTGGGCGCGACCAGGGTCGAACGGCACGACCCCGCACCACCGCTCGGCGAGGGGCACATCGTTCTGCAGGACCCCGAGGGCAACGAGTTCTGCCTGGACTAGGGTTCTCGACGCGACCGAGCGCGCTATGTCCGCTCTGTCGCCACGGAATCCGGTGTCAGGGAGATGTTTCCGGCCCTGCCCAGCGTCCCGTCGAGGTCTGGTTGTTCGAAGGTGACCTCGGCGGAACGCCCCTCCACCGAGAGCGTGGCAATGGTGTTGCCGAACAGTGGGCCGAGAGTGTTGCGCCAGGCGACCGGTAGTTCGGGCGATCCGCCGCGACGGGCCCACCGACGCACAACGGAGGCGAGCCGAGTGGACCACCCCACCCGGAACACCACCTTGATATAGGGCGGGATCGCGTTGTGCACCGGCGAACACACCAACTGGTGCACGTCCGCACTGGTCGCATCCGAAAACGCGGCACGCGCCGCATAGCTGTGGTGGACATCGCCGGACAGCACGCTGATCGTCGCCGGTCCCGGGTCGCGGCTCGCGACCCGGCGGATCATCTCGCTGAGCCGGACGAAGGAGTCGAAGAAGGCCGGCCAGTGCTCGAGGTCGGCCCCCTGCCGGATCGTCTCGGCCAGTCGTCCTCGACGCCCCGACTGCCGGGCGCCGATCTCGTTGAGGGTCTCCGCATCACCGATGACCGGCGGCAGCAACCACGGCAGCGACGAACCGAGCACGAGGTGGTCGAGCCGTTCGAGATCATCCTCGACCTGGTTCTCGACCCACTCGAATTCGACGTCGCTCAACATCTTCCGCGTTCCGCCGGAGAGGATGCGCCCGTTGCGGGAGTCGATCATGATCAGCCGGGTGTTGCCCAGATCCCAGCGGAAACTGAACCGGATGCCCTTCGTCCCGTCGGTCTCGCGATCGGCGCGATCCGCAACGTCGACGAGGTGGGGCCAACAGTCGCCGTCGATGTCGCGGACGCGGCGGTAGTCCTCGGACTCGCGGAGTTCGGCCGGGGAGAGGTTGCCGAGATGCTGATACACCCAGTACGAGGCCAGGCCCGCACGAATCCGGTCCTGCCACCAGGGCTTCTCACTCATCTGTCGACGCCAGGTGTCGGAGGTGTTCCAATCGTCGCGGATGTCGTGATCGTCGAAGATCATGGCCGTCGCCACGGTCGAGAGGATCCACCGGATCTCGGGGTCTCCCCAGGTGTGTCGATACAGGCCTTCGTACTCCTCGAAGTCGACGACCTCGTCCGCCGGTCCGGCGGTCGACGTCCGACTCGATTCGAGCGACTCCTTCACCTGCGGGGTCAGCTCGTCGGCGTACACCTGGTCGCCGAGCAGGATGAGCGTGTCCGGCCATTCTTCGACGGGGAGATGGCGCATGCGGATGGCATAGCAGTCCAGCGCGTCGAGTCCGAGTTTCTCGTCGAGCTTCGGATCCTCGGCCCGGGGGTACCGGCAGGATCCGAACACGAAGCGGTGCCGGTCGGCGGTCTCGGGGCCACGGGTCCGGATGACGCTGGGCGGGAACTCCGTGTCGGGGAGCGGCCACTCGAGGGCACCGTTGACGCGGACCTGGTACTCGGTGGTGGTGTCGGGTACCAGGCCGGTGACCTCGACCAACGCGTAATGGTGACCGGATACCTCGAAGGTCCGGGTGCCGCACCCGAGGACCTCCACCTCGCCCGGTTCGTCGGTCTGCACCCAGACCAGCGCGGAGGTCTCGTCGACGTGCCGGAGGATCGGACCCAGAACCAAAGCCATTCGATCAGAGTAGGCCGTCGCGTCGGCTCGTGCGGCCACGTCGATCGGTGCGATGACTTCGCCCGGGTCGACGAGTCTGTACTCCTGGTGCGTCTGCCTGCAGGGATGCAAGCCGACGCTGGCAGGGCAGATGTATGGCGAATCGAAGGAGGAACAAATGGTGATCGTTGCCGGCTGTCTTCGGGTCGACCCGGGCGGGCGCGCGGACTACCTCGCAGGATGCGAGGGCGTCGTCGCAGCGGCCCGCCGGGCACCGGGATGTCGAGACTTCGCGATCAGCGCGGACTCGACGGACCCGGGCCGGATCAACATCTTCGAGCGGTGGGACTCGCAGTCGGCTGTCGAGGCCTTCCGGGGTGCCGGGGTCGGCGACGACCAGGCGCGGGCCATCCTCTCGGCGACGGTGGCCGAGTACGACGTCGCCGACATGCGGGTCCTGGCGGGTGCGCCGGACTGACGGCCGGCTCAGTCGCCGATCGCCGTCGTAGGCTGTGCACGCGCCACACAAGGGAGGGGCCATGACCAGGAGCACCGACATCGAGCCGACGCTCACCGAGGTTCTCGGCGAGCTGCGAGCACTCGACGATCCGAGAATCCGGGCGGTCAACGAGCGGCACGGTGATGATCACGGCGTCAACCTCACCAAACTGAGGGCGACGGCGAAGCGGCTTCGGACGCAACCCGAGCTCGCGGCGGCGCTCTGGGCGACCGGGGACACCGCGGCGCGGCTGCTCGCGCTGCTGATCTGCCGGCCGAAGGCCTTCGACGCCGTGGCGCTCGACACGATGGTCCGCGAGGCCGATCGGCCGAAGGTGCACGATTGGTTCGTCAACTACGTCGTCAAGAAGAGCGCGCACGTCGAGGAGTTGCGGACGTCGTGGATGAACGACCCCGATCCCGTTGTCGCAGCGGCGGGTTGGGCCCTGACCTCCGATCGGGTGGCCAAACGTCCGGATGATCTCGACCTCACCGCCCTCCTCGACACCATCGAGTCCCAGATGGCGGAAGCTCCGCCACGTCTGCAGTGGGCGATGAACACGTGCCTGGCGACCATCGGCATCGAGAGTCCTGACTCTCGCTCCCGCGCGGTCGACATCGGAAAGCGGTTGCGGGTGCTGGAGGACTATCCGACCTCGCCGGGTTGTACATCACCGTACGCGCCGGTGTGGATCGCCGAGATGGTTCGACGCCGAGCCGTGTGACCCGCGCGCTCGTCATCGAAAGATGTTCGCGTCGTCAGCATGGCGGACCTGTCACCCGGCTCTGCCTTCGGAACCGGACATCCCCGGATGTGATTGTCTGGCAGTCGTGTCCCGGCGCTCGACCGCGGCGTCGATGTCCTTGATCAGCCCTCGAATCATTCTGCCGTACGGACCTTCTGGCAAGTCAGCCGTCGCTCGGGCCGCCGCGGCCAGATGCCGGCGGGCCGAGTCGAAGGACCCCAACCGCCGATGATCATCGGCGAGGTTGAGGTGGAGAGAGGGAAGGAAACCTGCCACGGAGAGTTCGGCGTGGTGAGACCGCACCCGCCCATCGGTCAGTGCGTGCGCCGCGTCGAGCGCGCGCACATCCCACGCGAGCGAGTCCGCCGGGTTCTTGTACAGGTCAGCCAGATGGTGCGCGAGGGTGCACCGATGGAGCGCGTCACCGTCGACACCGATCGTCTCCCACAGGGCGAGGAGTCTCTCTCGAGCCCTTGCCGTCTCGCCTTCCCGTCCGAGGGCCACCGCATCGGTCAGTTCTTGCATCATGGAGTCTGCGTCGGCTTCGGACATCTCACCGGCTTTCGTCGGGGCGAGCGATCGGTGCGGTCGGGTGCCAGACCGGCATGACGATCGTTGTGAGATCGCCGCCGTCGGCGGAACGAATCGTCATCGGCAGGTCGGCGGCCCGCACATCGAGCAACAGCTCGGCGCCGATGGACACACCGACCGCGGGGAAGAGGGTCGAGACCTCGAACCACATCTCGACCGGCGGCCCGTGGATGTCGGCGGGCAGGGTGGTGACCCCCACCGACGCTGCGTCGCTCAACACCAGTGCTGTCGACGTGAAGTCCAGGTGTACTCGCTCGTCGACGCAGCCCTCCAAATACTGCAGCACACCGGATGTGGCGACGCTCGCGCGCGTGGTCACCGGTGGCAGTGCGTCGACCATGGGGTGGTGAGAGGGGAAGGGGTCGTCGAGCAAGCGGCACCACAGATCGTCCCGACCGGTGAGTCGGAACCGTACCGCGCGGGTCCCGGCCTCGATTCCGATAGCGCCACCTCGGGCCAGGTCGGACAGACCATCGCGGAGGTCCCCGGCACACAGCGTTCCCGACCACCGGGTGTCACTCGGTTCGCCGGTCGGCAGTGACCGCGAGGAGATTCGGTAGCGATCGGTCGACGTGAGGGTCACCGCCCCGTCCTTGAAGCGGGAACTCGACGGCATCGAGAACAGGGTGCTCGGCGTCGCGTGCCGTGGCGGTGAGCACCTGGCCGATCGCGGCTGCGAGTACGGGCCCGCGCACGGACGTGAGCACTGTCGTTGCGTCTGCGGCGATGGCCGTCGTGATGGCCGCGGCCTCGCGCCGGGTCCGGGCGGCGTCCGTCATGACCGTTCGCACATGGTCGTCGATGAGTTCGCGGGCGGCGGTCGGCTCGGCGTCGAGGACCGTGCGGATGTCGGCGAGGGACATCCCGATCTCGCGGAGTCGGCGGAGTGTGATGGCCCGGGTTTCCTGCCCCGTGCTGTACAGCCGGTATCCCGTCGACGCGTCGATGCTGGCCGGGGTGAGCACCGCCGAGTCGGCGTAGAACCGCAACGCGGAGGCGGTCAGCCCGGTGCGTTGCGCAAACGCGCCGATCGGGACGAGCTCGCCGTGCTCGGTGTCGGAAGAAGGCATATCGGAGATCATCCGGCTTCGACCTACCTGAAGGTCAAGTGTCGACTGATGTCCGAACCCCGCTGATGTCCGAACTCCGGTGTCGGGTCAGATGAGACCCAGTGCGAGCATCGCGTCGGCGACCTGGGTGAAGGCCGCGATGTTGGCTCCGGCCGCATAATTGCCGGGCGCCCCGTACTCGTCCGCCGTGTGGAGGCAGTGATCGTGGATCGACGTCATGATCTCCGACAGCCGCTCCTCGGTGTGGCTGAACGTCCACGAATCTCGGGAGGCGTTCTGCTGCATCTCGAGTGCGCTCGTGGCCACCCCGCCCGCATTCGCGGCCTTGCCCGGCGCGAAGCTGACGCCCGCCTCGGAGAAGATGCGCACCGCCTCGGGGGTGCTGGGCATGTTCGCGCCCTCGGCCACGATGCGGCAACCGTTCTTCGCCAGTTCGGCGGCGTCGACCCCGTTCAGCTCGTTCTGTGTCGCGCAGGGGATGGCGATGTCGGTGGGCACGTTCCACAACGAGCCGGATGCGATGTGGCGGGCAGTATCGGGGCGGGCGTCGGCATAGTCCGAGATACGTCCGCGCCGAACGTTTTTGATGTCCTTGAGCAGATCCAGGTCGATCCCGGCCTCGTCGACGACGTAACCCCCGGAGTCCGAGCAGGCGATCACACGGCCACCGAGCTGCTGCACCTTCTCGATGGCGTAGATCGCGACATTGCCCGAGCCGGAGACGACCACGGTCTTGCCGTCGAGATCGTCACCGGCTGCGGCGAGCATGTCGCGGACGAAGAACACGACGCCGTACCCGGTCGCCTCGGTACGCACCTGCGACCCACCCCACGCCAGCCCTTTGCCGGTGAGGACGCCGGATTCGTAGCGGTTGGTGATGCGCTTGTATTGACCGAACAGATAACCGATTTCGCGGCCGCCCACGCCGGTGTCGCCGGCGGGTACGTCGGTGTACTCGCCGATGTGGCGGTAGAGCTCGGTCATGAAGGACTGGCAGAAGCGCATCACCTCGCCGTCGGAGCGTCCCTTGGGATCGAAGTCGGCGCCACCCTTGCCGCCGCCGATCGGGAGTCCGGTCAGGGCGTTCTTGAAGATCTGTTCGAATCCGAGGAACTTGACCACGCCCAGGTAGACGCTCGGGTGGAAGCGTAACCCGCCCTTGTACGGGCCGAGAGCGGAGTTGAACTCCACCCGGAACCCGCGGTTGATCTGTACCTGACCCTGGTCGTCGACCCACGGCACCCGGAAGATGATCTGGCGCTCGGGCTCGGTCAGTCTCTTGATGATCCCGGCGTCCGCGTAGTGGGGGTGTTTCGCCAAGACCGGACCCAGACTGTCGAAGACCTCCCGGACGGCCTGATGGAATTCGGCCTCCCCGGGGTTTCGCGCAACAACCTGCGCGTACAGATCGCTGATCTTCTCGTCGAGCACGGCCACGATGGCGACCACTTCCTTCTCCGATACGTGTGGGACGGCGACGTACCCGGATGGGCACGTCGCCACCCGCACCCTATCGAGTGACAGGAATTCGACCGCAGACCGGTCCAACAGACGGTGACAACGGGTGTGTCTGCGGTGACCTGATCGGGGTGAGGTGGTCGGGGGCCGCTCGTTTCCGACACGCAGTCAGGTCGCACCGTGGTGCGCCATCACGAAGGCGCGAGAACAGGTCGTCGCACCTCGAGCGACGGATGGCGGGTCACGATCTCACGTCTGGACCTCGGATCGGCACCGGTGGTGAGAGTCAGAATCCACGGCACGGACTCGGTGTCGTCGGACACCCACGGATCCACTTCGAGGTGGCTCAGGATGTCGCGTGACAGACTCTCGAGTCTCGCGACGGTCAACCGTCCGGACGAGTCCGCGAAACCGAAGCACACATCCCGCCCCTCCGGCACTCCGAACACGTCCACGTCGTTCTCGCGGTGCCATTGGCGTCGCAGGAGCAACGAGTCCGACCCTTCGACGACAATTGAACACCTCGCGGGGTGGGGAAAGGCGTCCCGAGCGCGAATCGACGCTCGATCCACGAATTCCTTCACCCGACCGGGGGAACCGCACACGCGTATCCGACACTCCATCACAACCGCTTTCACGGCCACGCTTCCTTTCGCTGTTTCCGGCCATCTGCGACCGGTGCCATGGACTCTAGCCCAGAAAAAAATAAAAGCCAGTCCGGCGCTTGTCGCGAACCTGTCGGTTACGAAACATGATGTGCGACAACGAATTAGAGCGGATTGGATCGTAGGAATGTGGGTGGGCTGGACTTCTCTGGTTTCTGGGCTATGGTCACGAAGGTGAGCGGGACCGACCCGTTGTAGAAGACAACCCATCGAGGAAAAGTGGCAGAAAAGAATTCGAGTTAGAAAAAGCGTCGACAAGAACTCAAGGAACGCCGGGAGCGAAAGCGGGCACGCGACGATGTCTCGTTGATTCGGAAGAGAAAAAGTGCGCGTTGACGATGACTCGTGTCAGCCCGCGCTGTTCAGCGCCCGGGCGATCGTGGGCCAGGCTCGATGCAGATCCTGATTCCAGTAACCCCACGAGTGGAGACCGGCACGGAAGTCGTAGGTGATGTCGACCCCGGCACGGTCCGCGCGACGCTTGAAGCTCTCGGTGCATCGGGCGACGATGCCTTCGAGGACGCCGCCGACGGGTGACGCCAGCCCGGCCAGTCCGAGTGCCGGGTCGGGCAGGCCGTTGCCGACCGCGACGTATACGGGCTTACCCCGCAGCGCGGACACATGGTCGGCAGGATTGTGGGCATCCCAGGTGTCGTGATCGAGCGGTCCCCACATGTTCTCCGGGTTCCCACCTCTCGTGCTGACCGATGTGGCGGTCGCCTGCCGGAACTCCGGCGAACCCTGATCGAGACACCCGCTGAAGGCGACGACGCCCCGGTAGAGATCCGGATTGCGCACGGCGATGGACATCGCACCCAGCGCCCCCATCGACAGCCCGCCGATCACGTTCCGCCCGTTGCCTCGGAAGCGTCGGTCGACCAGTGGAGGGAGTTCCTCGGTCAGGAAGGTCTCCCACATGTTCCGGCCCAGGACGGGGTCGAGTCGGCGCCAGTCGGTGTAGTACGAACCCGTACCCCCGATGGGCAGGACCACGTTGACCTTCTTGTCGGCGACGAAGCGCGCGAGGTCGGTCTGGAACGTCCACCCACTCTGCGTGTAGTTGGTGTAGACCCCACCATCGATCCCGTCGAGCAGGTAAACGGTGGGCCGGGGCCGGGGCCCGGTCCGGTCGCGGGGGACGAGCACACTCACCCGAACAGGCCGCTTCATGGCCGCGGAGTACACGGTCATCGTCGTCCGCGTCGCGGTCTCCGGGGACACCGCGAGAATCCGCGCCGTGTCGGCGAGCCTCGGTGGAGTCGCCCCCGCCGGTTGCCCCGTCGACAGGCTCGCGACGACCGCGATCAGAAATGCACAACCGAGCCCTACGGCCCGCTGCCAGCGTGACACTCTTCGTTCCCCCTCGGGCACTGCCCGTCACGAGCCGGCGACCCACCCCCAGGTCGACGTCCGGCGTTCATCGTGTGTCGGTCGATCACCGGTCCGAACACGGACCGCGGACCCATTAGAACAGGTCGGCGGCGCTTGTGGGCCCGGAGCGCGCCGACGGCCGGGTTTTGGTCCATGCGATCCGGGTACCCGAACGATTCCGGGCTGTCGACAGTCGGGATTCTCAACGACAGAGGAAGGTAGGTGCTCTGTGAGCACATATGTCACCGCGAATCCGACCACCGGTGTCACCGACCGGGAGTTCTCCGGGCTCGAGGACGCCGAGGTGGCCACGGTTGCCGAACGATCCCTGGCCGCGTATCAGGACTGGCGTTCGACCGAAGCGTCCGAACGTGCCGCGGTGCTCGCGCGGGCTGCTGATCTGTACGAGAAGCGAGCCGGCGAGCTCGCGTCCGTGATCACGACCGAGATGGGAAAGCCCGCCAAGGAGGCGGCCGGGGAGGTGCAGCTCGCCGCCGACATCTACCGCTGGTACGCCGAGCACGGGCCCGATCTCCTCGAAACCGAGGCGCTCGATCCGCAGGGTGCGGAGTCGTCGATCGTGCAGGTCGCTCCGATCGGTCCGCTCGTCGGCGTCATGCCGTGGAACTACCCGTACTATCAGGTCGCGCGATTCGCCGCGCCGAACCTGTTGGCGGGCAACACCGTCATCCTCAAGCACGCGTCGATCTGCGCGGCCTCGTCGGCCCTGATGGCCGAGATCCTGCACGACGCGGGCGTGCCTGGAGACGCGTACATCAACGTGTACGCGAGCAGTGATCAGATCGCAGACCTGCTCGCGCACAATGCGATACGCGGTGTGTCGCTCACCGGAAGCGAGAAAGCCGGTGCAGCCGTGGCCAAGGTGGCGGCGGCGAACCTGAAGAAGTCCGTGCTCGAGCTCGGGGGATCCGACCCGTTCATCCTCCTCGATTCCGCCGACATGGAACGCACGACGAAGATCGCGGCCCGGGCGCGATTGTCGAACGCCGGGCAGGCCTGCAACTCACCGAAGCGGTTCATCGTGCTCGATGCCCTGTACGACGATTTCGTCGACGGGGTCGTGAAACAGTTCGAGTCGATCGCCGTCGGTGATCCGGCAGACGAGTCCACTCAGATGGGACCGCTGTCGTCGCTCTCGGCACGCGACACCGTCGCCGAGCAGGTCGACACGGCCGTGAATCAGGGTGCGACGTTGCGGACGGGTGGCAAGCCGGTGCAGCGCGACGGCGCGTTCTTCGAACCCACCGTTTTGACGGACATCACCCCGGAGATGGACGCATACTCCGAGGAGATCTTCGGTCCCGTCGCGATGATCTACAAGGTCGCCTCCGCGGAGGACGCCGTGGCGCTCGCCAACGACGTCGAGTTCGGCCTGAGCGGGTCGGTGTGGAGCGACGACATCGACAGCGCCGAGAAGGTCGCCGACCGGCTCGAGGTCGGGATGGCCTACGTCAACGAGCACGGCACCACGTTGCCGGGCCTCCCGTTCGGCGGGGTCAAGCGATCCGGTTACGGTCGTGAACTCGGGCGCTGGGGTATGGGCGAGTTCGTCAACACCAAGCTGCGTCGGACAGCCTCGGCATAGACCGAGCCACGCCGGCGATCATCGGTGGGGACGCCACCAAGCCGTGAGGGCGGGGCGACGCGACACGCGTCGGCCCGCCCTCACGTCTGTCTGCGGGGTCAGCCGCTGGTCTCGCGCGCCCGGGCCACCGCGACGTCCACTCCGTGATGCCACGGCACCCCATGACCGGGAAGGAGGGACTTCGCCTCCGTCGCTGCCAGGGCATCGAGCGACGTTCGGTTGCGACCGAGGTCGGCGGTCGCGGACCCGGCGATCATGCGGGGGCCGGTAGCCGCGGTGTAGGGATCGAGAGTCACCAGGGCATCGCCGGCGATCACCGCATCACGTAGCGGGAAGTGAAGTGACACATGGCCGTACGTGTGGCCCGGGGTGGGTATCACCTGCGCGCCGCCGGGGAGTACCGCGGCGTCGCCGAAGCTCGTCACGTCCATGTGATCGACGCCGCGGACTGTGAACGCGCCCGCCACCGCCATCCGCCCGAGTAGGGACAGAGACCGCGGATGACGAAGGGGCACTCCGAATCTGGTGGCGTTCTGATGTGCATAACGGTAGGGGTGCGATGCCAGCCAGGCATCGTCACGGTGAACGTGGACCGGTATCCGCCATTCGCGCGCCAGACGGCGCGCCGTGCCCACGTGGTCGAAGTGGCCATGGGTGATGATCAGATCGGAGACGGCGTCGGTGTCCCGGCCTAGTTCGCGGATGGCCCGGACGAGGGGTTGATACGACCGGGGGAGTCCGCAGTCGACGAGGACCAGCCGGTCTCGGTCCTCGACGATGTACTGATTCGTGTGCGCGTGTTCCAGCCAGTGAATGCCTGGTACGACGTCGCGATGGAAGGTCATGCTCGGGCGCATACCCGCTGGGGGCAGCCGCAAACCGTGGCACGACCGTGGAAGTTTGGACAAGACCGGGGGTTTCTGTAATCACCCCGGCCTCTGGCTCGACATGCGGGTTACAGCACCGCGTGAGCGTGATAACGACACTATCAGTGTTGCCGCACAGAAAGCCAATCGCGGACATCGGTACCGGTGTCAGTCGACGGAGAAGGCCAACCAGCACAGGTCATTCCGGGCACGCTGGTCGTCGAGTACCGGCTCGCGCAGCCGGTCCGGGAGTTGTTCACGCTGCCAAGCGCATTCGAGCTTGCCCGCATCGGTCCCGTGCTCCGCTCGCACCGCCTTGATCGCGTAGGCCGCGGCGCCCAGATCGTGCGATGCGACGTGGGCCGTCACCGCCGCCTGCCCGGCGGCGTATGCGGCGAAGCGCGGTGCGCCACGCAGGTCGCGTGCGGCACCCATGGCATGTCCGCCGGCGGCCCGCGACGCCATCATCGCCAGCTCGCCCCGGGTCCACGCGCGGACGGCGGCAATGGCTTCGCGGGGTCGCGCGTCCTCGGGACGGGCCGACTCGAACAGGGGGAGGACGTGCTCGGCGCATGTCGCTGCCCAGAGCGCAAGGGAGTGATGATCGGCGTCGGTCAGCGTCCCGCCACGACGGATGGTGACCAGGCGAGGATCGAAGATCGTGGGCAGGATCATTCCGACCGCTCCGGTCGGCGCGGGACCGGGCGGGTGCGCCGGGCGACACGCACCTCGACGTCCTCGGGTGAGAGCAGGGCAGTGTGTTCGGGGACGACCCCGACCCGAACGGGGGCCTGCTCCGTGTCGGTCACGGTGAGTGGCGCACCGCCGGGTTGGAGATGGTCGTTACCCCACTGCATCAACGACATCACCACCGGAAAGAGGTCGCGGCCCTTGTCGGTGAGCTGATACTCGAACCGTTCCCGCTGACCGGCTTCGCGGTAGGGCACCTTGGTGAAGATCCCGGCCTCGGTGAGTTCTCGGAGGCGGCTCGACGCGACCGCGTCGGTGATCCCGACACGGCGACTGAACTGATCGAACCGGGTTGCGCCGTAGAAGGCCTCGCGCAAGATGAGGATCGCGGACCGGGTCCCCACCAGGTCGATCGCCTTGGCGATCGAGCAGCCGCTCGCCTCCCAGCTGTCGCGCTCGGCGAGCGGTCCCTTCAGGTGCATCATGACCCCACTCTACCCTGACTTGACAGAACCATAGTCAGAGCGTAGTCCTGACTATGGCAGACAAAAGTCAGCCGGTATCCGGGCCGGCGCCTGTTCCGGCCCGCGCACTGATGGAGGATCAGTCATGAGATCAGCGGTCATCGTCGACGCCGTTCGTACGCCCATCGGGAAGGGCAAGCCCACCGGCGCCTTGCACGACGTCCACCCTGTCGACCTCCTCGCGCACAGCCTGCGCGCGATCGTGGACCGCTCGGGTGTTGAGCCCGGACGCGTGGACGATGTGATCACCGGAGTCGTCAGCCAAGTGGGGGAGCAGAGCTTCAACCTCGCGCGGCGGGCGCTCCTCGCCGCGGGCTATCCCGAATCGGTGCCGGGGGTGTCTGTCGACCGCCAGTGCGGGAGTGGTCAACAGGCCATCGCTTTCGCCGCGCAGGGCATCATCGCGGGCACCTACGACGTCGCGGTCGCGGCGGGGGTCGAATCCATGTCCCGGATACCGATGGGCTCGGCCGCGGCCGGCACCGCCGATCTGAACGGGCGGGCGTTCGAGGAGCGTTACCCGGAGGGGCTCGTCGGGCAGGGCATCTCGGCCGAACTGATCGCAGCCCGATGGAACATCTCGCGACGAGAGATCGACGAATTCTCGCTGCGGTCACACGATCTGGCCGCCACCGCGACCAAAAACGGACTCTTCGACGACGAGCTGGCTGTTCTTGCGGGCCTGACGTCGGACGAGGGAATCCGTCTCGGAGGCAGTCTCGATGATCTGGCGCGGTTGAAGCCCGCCTATTTCGACGAGACGATCGCACGCCGATACCCCGAGATCGGCTGGGAGATCACCGCCGCGAGCGCGAGCCAGATCAGCGACGGATCCTCGGCGGTGCTGCTCATGAGCGACGAGAAGGCCGCCGAACTCGGTGTGCGCCCGCGCGCCCGGGTACACACCATCGCAGTCGCCGGCGACGATCCGCTGCTGATGCTCACCGGTATCATCCCGGCGACCCGAAAGGCGCTGTCGCGCAGTGGACTGCGTTTCGAGGACATAGACCTGTTCGAGGTGAACGAGGCCTTCGCGCCGGTGGTGCTGGCGTGGTCTCGGGAGTTCGGTGTGGACGTCGACAAGGTCAACGTCAACGGTGGTGCGATCGCGCTCGGTCATCCGCTGGGTGCCAGTGGTGCCCGCCTCGCGACCACCGGACTCAACGCCCTCGAACAACGCGGGGGTCGCTACCTCCTGCAGACCATGTGTGAGGCAGGTGGACTCGCCAACGCGACCATCTACGAACGATTGGGCTGACAAGGACTGATGACCCGAACGGGCGTGGCGCGGCGGGCGGCAGTCCGGCGTATCCGGCAGCATCCGCCGCGCCCGTTCGACACCGTTCCCTCGTGCCCGCTGCCCGGAGCGGGCACGAGGACAGCAGGGATGTCATGAATACAGCCACTTCCGACGTCGAAGGGAGGACCCGCGTGGCTGCGCCCACCTCGAATTTCGCCGGTCGTAGGGCCGTCAAGTGTGAGTTCGCACAGAGCAACCGCGACCGTCGCTTTCGGAACGAGCACTACGACCTGGCCGGTGGCTGTCTCCAGACGATCCCGTCCGACGACTCGAAGGTGCCGCTCGAGTTCTTCGTCGAGTACAGCAACGCATGTTGGTTCGAGATCGTCACCGCGGTCGGCCGAGATCAGATACCCAGCCTGCGTTTTGCGGCGTCGATGTCGAAGGCCGTCGGGTCGAACGCAGAACCGGGAGACATTCCCGCCCAGTCGCGCAGTTCGTGATGCCGTGGGTCAGCCTTGTTGTTGACGGCTTCGATGAATTCGCTCCACCCGTGGACTCCGCCGACGTCTTCGAACGGGGCGGTTCCGCTGCCGGCGACAACCGACACCGGTGGTTCGTCGTCACGTGGCGGCTCGAACTGTTCTACGACGACGTTCACTTTCCAGCCATCACCGAAGTCGTACTCGTAGAGCAACTGTTCACCGGCGTCATCCAGGAGATCGTCGAGCGTGACGTCGAGGTCGTGCGTCGTGTAGCTGTCCGCGAGGGGGCCGCTCATCGCGACTTGGGGCATGAATCGGTGGTCACGCTCTTCTCCGAGGAGGGTGAACGCGAAGAGGTGGGCGTTGTTCCAGCCGAAAACCACTTGGAGTATCTCGTGCAGTTCAGCGAGGGACACTTGGGACAGCACCCGGATGCGCCTCCAGACCAGGGGCGTCACATCGGCGAGTTCGACCTTCATGGTGATCATGGTCGCCAAGCGACTCGACTCCGGGTTGTAGACATCCGGAAATCCGTCCCACACCGCGGGTCGCAACCCCTCGGGGACGACGTAGTCGCCGTCATCGTTCACGACGAGCCACCCGTCGTCGATGATGTGCTGGATGCGAGAACGGGCTCCGGGCATCCCAGGTGAGATCACCCCGTCGTCGCGCGGGGAGGCTAAGCGATCGGCGGCAAACGGCATGATCGTCAGGCCGTGGTACACGACGCGAGCGACGATTCCGTCGACTAACTGTGCCATTGCACCGGATTCGGAGCTCAACGCCCTGCTGACGGCCGCAGCCAGCGTGCTGCGTCGCGTCGTCAACGCCTCTGGCCCACGCCAGAACGCGGCCGTCGGGCCCGGGTAGACATGGGATGGAGTGATTGCGATCAGCTGAACGTCCCGGGCCAGTTCCCAGGTCTCGGCGAGAATGCGATGATGCCTCATCGCCTTGAGTGCGACCGTCGGTTGCTCGATCTGGAGGGCACTCAAAAGATTCGGAAGCAGTGCTGGCTTGAGCCATCCACTCGGCGTCACCGGCCGCTTGTGACCGATCCAGTCCATCAACAGATCGAGCCGCTGCAATACCCGAACTGCTGCCAGTGCATCGTGCTCGGCGGGAGTGTCAATCTCGTCGACATCGACCGTCAGCCCGCCCATGGCGTCCAGGAGGTATCGCTGGCAGGCCCCCATCACGACGTCGGCGCTGATGTCTCCTGTCCACCTCGAAGTGGTGACGAGGAAATCGATGAACAGTCGCAGCGCGAAGACCGTGATGGTCGCCGATGGACCGTCTTCGTCTTCGTCCTCTGCATACTCGGCAAAGTCGAAGGCAGCCTCGACGTCCTCCAGTGACCAGCCTGTCGGTCGGTGGTTCGGGAAGGCGAGGCCGATGGCGACGCTCAGACCCGTCATGGCGTCGACGATCGCAGCCAGTTTGTCCGGATCGCTCTCGAAATCCGCGCTCGGCAGCCATCGTTCGAACTCACGCATCAGCACGTCGATCTCCGACGTACCGCGACCGCGGATCGGGACAACGCTACTGTGGCGGCGCGCAGCCCTCTTCTTCGTCTTCTCGGTCCGCTTCGCACCGCGGGATTGCTTCTTCTTCCGGCTCATCGAGTTCGATCGTAGGTGGGAGTGCAGTCGATGGCGAGGGTCTCGATGGGTTCCGATGGTGTCGAACGACCCCGGCTTCGCGAGAAACCGGGGCCGTTCGATCTATCGACATGGGTGTACGTTCACTGCCGGTCTGGTGCCGCCTCGGCGAGCTCGTCGTCGGCCGGCACGTCCTCCTTCTTGGCCAGTGCGCTGGGCCACCACACCGGGCGGCCGATGTCGTAGATGAGTGCCGGCACGAGCAATGTCCGGACGATCAGCGCATCGAGGAGGACGCCGAAGGCGACGATGAAGGCGATCTGCGCCAGGAAGATCAGCGGAATGACCGCCAGCGCGGAGAACGTCGCGGCGAGGACCACGCCGGCGGAGGTGATGACTCCGCCGGTCACGGTCAGTCCGCGGAGAACGCCTCGGCGCGTGCCGATCTGGAGTGCCTCCTCACGAACACGCGTCATCAGGAAGATGTTGTAGTCGATGCCCAGCGCCACGAGGAACACGAACGCGAACAGCGGTACGACCGGATCGGCACCGGGGAACCCGAGGATGTGGTTGAACACGATCGACGAGATTCCCAGTGTCGCCGCGAAACTCAAGATGACGGTGGCCATCAGGAGGATCGGCGCGACGATCGCGCGGAGCAGTGCGCACAGGATGAGCAACACCACGATGCTGACAATCGGGATGATCAGATTCCGGTCGTGGATGGCGGTCGTCTTCGTGTCGAGGTCGACGGCTGTCGGTCCGCCGACGAGTGCCTCGGCGCCGTTCACATTCCCGACCGCGTCGCGAAGGCGCTCGATGGTCTCCTCGGCGGCCAGCGAATCCGCCGGGTCGGTCAGGGTTGCCTGCAGCGCGACCCGTCCGTCGACCGTCTTCGGTGCGCCACCTGGTTCGGTGACCGGGACGACCTCGGCGACGCCGTCGACGCCTGTCGCCGTGCTCTGAACCTGCTGGAGCGATGCGCCGTTGGCGATGATGACCGCGGGCGAACCATCTCCGGCGTCGAAGTGGGCGGAGAGAACCTCCTGGCCCTCCTGTGATTCCACCGGCAGAAGGAAGGTGTCGGACTGTGCGACCCCGTCGGCCTTGAACTGGGGGAGGAACAGCGCGAACAAGACGAGCAACAACGTCGTGGCGACCCAGAAGCGGCGGGGGTGTCGCCCGATGCGGTTTGCCAGGGCTCCCCAGAACCGGTGGTTGCTGCTGTCGTCACGCCGCGCGGCCTCGGGTTCGATGACCGGCCGCTTCGGCCAGAAGGCGCTGCGTCCCAACAGGGTCAGAGCTGCGGGGAGGAAGGTCATCGAGGCCAGGAAGGAGGCCGCGATACCGATCGCCGCAACCGGACCGAGTCCGCGGTTCGAGTTCAGGTCCGACAGCAACAGACACAGCACGCCGGCGATCACCGTACCGGCGGAGGCCGCGACCGGTTCGAGGGTCGCGCGCCACGCCGCCCTCATCGCGTCGTACTTGTCGGCCGTGAGTCGTAATTCTTCTCGGTACCGGGACACCAGTAGAAGCGCGTAGTCCGTTGCCGCGCCGAAGACCAAGATGAAGAGGATGCCCTGGCTCTGGCCGTTCAGCGTCAGCACGTCGTTGGATGCGAGCACGTAGACCAGGAGGCTCGCGAGCCCGAGCGCGAAGACGGCGGAGACGATCACGACGAACGGAAGGATCGGACTGCGATACACCACGATGAGGATGAGGATGACGACCGCGCCGGCAACCAGCAGCAGCAGTCCGTCGATGCCGCCGAACGCGGTGGTGAGGTCACCCGCGGTACCCGCCGGTCCGGTCACGTACACCGACAACCCCTCGGGCGGGCCGTTCGCGAGTTCGGTGCGCAGGGCCTCGACGCTCTCCGAGACCTCGCCCGAGGAGTCGACGGGCACGATCATCTGGATCGCCTGGCCGTCCTGAGAGCGGATCGGTGGCGACGTGCGCTCGGAGATGCCGTCGGTGCCGGCCACCTTGCTCACGGCGTCGGACACGTAGGCGAGGTCGGCGTCGGTGATGCCGCTGGTGCGTTCGGCGACGACCACGGCGGGGATCTCGGACGAGTCGACGAAGTCGGCTTCGAGGCGGGAGACCTCGGTGGCCTCCGCAGAGGCGGGCAAGAACGAGGTGTTGTCGTTCGCCTGCACGTCGCCGAGTTTTCCGGCGAACGGCCCGCCGACGGAGCCCAGGGCCAGCCATCCGATGACCAACAGGGCTGGCAGAATCCATCGCAAACGACTGACTCGTCGAGCAGGAGTGGGTGGGTTCACGGAGCTTCCGTTCGTTGGTTGCGGCTGACTCGGGACAGCACCATGATGTTCAGCAGGCTGAACAATTGCAAGTCTGTGGAGTGTGACGTAGAGAATCGGCAGGACGCGGTGAACAACGGGAACGACGGGATGGACGGCTGGCCGACGGGTCGGCTGCTGTCGGCGGCGGCGAGAATGGTCGAACACGCGTGGGAGGCGGTACTGCGGGAGTACGACATCTCCAGCGCCGGACTCGTCGTTCTGCATGTGGTGAGTACGGGGCCTGCCACTCAGCGGGAGATCGCCAGGAAGGCGCGGGTGACGGATCAGACGGCGAGCCGCACCATCGAACGACTCGAACGCATGGGTTATGTACGCAGGCAGGTCGACCCCGACGACGAGCGGCGTAAACACGTGAGCTCGACTCCGGCCGGGACCGAGGTCTATCACGCACTCCTCGAGCGAGAGCGAACCGATCCGGCGCTGATCGCGTCCATCGGTGAGTCGGAATCACAACTTCGTCGGTTGCTGCTCGAACTGATTCGAGCGCAACAGGATCGGACCGCAGGACCACCATGACGGGCGCGGCCGGACTCAGCCCGCGTCGCGTGCGGCTTCGAGGCCGGCCACGAGAGCGTCGACCTTCGCCCGGTTCTCCGCCGATGTCATCAGCCCGACGAACGGCGGACGCGAGAAGGTGAGGGTCACCTGGAGGAGTTGTTCCCGTTCGCCGCCGAACAACTTTTTCCGCCGATCGGTCTCCGTGACCTCGGCAGATACGAACGACGCCGCCGGCAACCGTGTCGTGGAGGTGCCGCCCCGGAGCTTCTCGAACCACTCCCCGTCGAGCACGACCGTTTCATTCGACAGACCATGGATCTCGAGCACGTGATACCCCTTGTCCCTGCGGATGTGTCGTGATCACGATATCCGCCGGGGACGTCGACGCCGGGGTTTGTGCGAGATCGAAATACCCTTGTCCATCGGGACCCGTGCCTACTACTGTGCCGGGCGTGCATTCACCGACCCGTGGACCGAGATCCCCCTTGATGACGTATGGCTGAGGTGAGGCTCCGACAGGCCGACGGCGCGGACACGGACCGACTGGTGGCCGTGTGGCGCTCTGCGGTCGAGGCAACGCACCACTTTCTGACTCCCGCTGACATCGACGGCTTTGCCAGTCGACTCGCGCGGGATTTCTTCCCCGCGGTGGAATTGGTCGTCGCTGAGGTCGGTGGAGTCATCGTCGGCTTCAGCGGGACAGCCGACAACCGGCTCGAGATGCTGTTCGTCGATTCTGCCGCCCACGGCCGGGGCATCGGCACGGTGCTGCTCGATCATGCGGTGGAACGCGTGGGCATCGACGAACTCGACGTCAACGAGCAGAATCCGGGTGCCGTGGAATTCTATCGGCGCAGAGGTTTCGACCAGGTGGGGCGTTCGCCGGTCGACTCGGATGGCCGGCCGTTCCCGCTTCTACACCTGCGCCGCCGCGCGGTTCCATAGCGACACTGCGCGCTGTTTCCGATGTGTTCGACCATCTGGTCGAGACTGCGTCCGTCCGCGGGCACATGGGTCGCGAATCGGTCCTCGCTGAGCGCTGCCACGGGCCGGGCCGACGTTTGCCGCCGGGGTCAGGAGTCGTGTCGGCGGTCCTTCTTGGTCTGGCGGCGTGCGCCGGCCGCGATGGTCGACGCCTCGTACTTCTTGCGGCCTGGCGAGTCGCGGGTGTCGTCGGTACGGATTCGTCCCGACGAGGCGACCTTGCCCTTGCTGTCGTTCTTGTTCTTGCGGGGCTTGCCGCCGTCCGTGGATGGTGCCGGGTTCTCGGTCCGTGCGCGTGCCAATCGCTCGGCCTTCAGCTCGAGGGCCGCGTCGCGGGAAACCCGGGCCAATCGCCTACTCACCCGGCTCAGGGCGTCCTCGAACACCTCCGCTTTGGCGGCGTTCCGGACATTCGCTGCCTTGGCGCTCCCGCGCCCGCCTTTGGCCTTGACCTTCTCGGCCCCAGCTCGTCGGTACAAGGTGACGTGTTTGTTCCGAGCGCGCCGGATGCGGGAGTGGAGGTCGATCAAACCGTCCTCGTCGAGCCCGGCCATCTGCGACTTCTTGGTCTCCCGGACGAGGAGATATTCGCTCTCTGACAGAGAATTCAGAGTCTTTTTCATGCCGGTCCTCTTTCACCACATCGTCCGGTTGGTGCACCTGATGGTAGATGTCGGCGTCCGTTTCGAGCTCGGTTTCCGCCTGATTCTCGCGACACGAGGAGCGGTTCAGGTACCCGAGGTTGCCGGTGGCGCCCCCATCGGCCGGTCGTAGGCCTTCTCGACCTCTGGGCGGAGCCGGGCGTCCTCGGTCGCCTTGCGGGCTGCAGTGGTCCACATCTGGGTGACCATCGGCAGATAGTAGGTGGCCGGAGACCCGAGGATGTACGTGGCATTGCCCTCGACGAAGGTCTTGTTGGCCGGATCGTGGAGTCCGATCATGCTGTAGTCGTTGTGCACGGGACGGCCTTCACCCTGTCCGCCAACAGAATTCGACGCGCTGTGGTTTCGACGAGCGGCGTCGGTCATCAGATCGCGGTTGGGTGCGTCGGCCCAGTAGTCGTACTGCCTCGCAACGATCTTGACGGTGTATCGGGTGTTGTCGGGAAAGTTGTTTCCGCCATAGTCTGCTCGGCAGCCGCCTTGATTGGCGCATCCGTTGTATTTGGATTCGAGATCACCGGTGAGTACGAACATCACTGTCGCGGGGTCGATGTCGCTCGTGGGCCCATAGGTGCGCAGCCAATCGTCTTGAACCTGCGCACCCTGACTGTGACCCACTACGATCTTCCGGCCCGGGATCTCGTGCAGCATCTCGTTGAGCTTGTCCCGCCCGCGGTGGGTGTTCGTCGCGCCGGGGAAGTTGTTGTAGGGCACCTTCACGACGCGATTCGGTGATGCGAACAACTCGCCGCGCAGCCAATTCATCGGCAGGGAACGGAACGCAGGGTCGAGCGTCAGGACGGTCGCGCCGCCCGGATCCGGGACTGCACCGGCGACCGGTGACCATTGTCCGATCCCGGCCGCCAGAATGAGCACTAGAATGGTCCGCAGATATCGCCTCGTCATCGATTCGCCGCCTCACGGTCTCGACACTGTCTATCACATGGATAAATGGCCGCAGGACGATCAGAAATAGGGACGGCGGTCCGTATGTGAACGAATCTCCGATACGTGGAGCACCCGTGAACCGTTGACGACGGGCCGTCAGGTGAGCGATGCAATCGCCCTGTCGGCGGCCGTCGGTGCGAGATAGTCGATGACAGGCAGCAGCGTGCGTACAGCTGCCGGCGCCACCGAGGTCGGACGATGGGTGATCGCGCGGACGATCCACCGCCCGGCTTCCTCGACGGTGAGTGCCGGGGTGTTGTCGTAAGCGGCTGTGGGAGCGATCATCTCGGTTCGCACGAGGGGGAAGTAGACGTTCGTGGCCCGAATCTGTGGATGGGGATTCTCTGCGTTGAGGCTACGGCCGAAGATGGCCAGCGCACTCTTCGACGCGGCGTATGCAGAGAACCTGGGAAAGGTGTTCGCCATGATGCCCCACGTGCACACGTTGACGATATGTCCTGACCGACGGTCGACCATGTCCGGCAACAGGCCGAGCGACAGTTGAACGGGGGCGAGGTAGTTGAGACGCATGGTGCGCTGGTAGTCGTGGAGCCGGTCGGTGGAGTCGAGGATCGTCCGACGGATCGAATGGCCTGCGTTGTTGACCAGCACGTCGATCGGTTCACTGCGAAGTTCGTCGATCAACGCCGCGGTCGACACCTCGTCGGAGAGGTCGCAGAGTGTGTGGTCACAACCTGTCTCCTCGGACAGTTCGATCAGTTCCTGCCGGCGTCGTGCGACGGCTATCACGTGCGCACCGCGGGCGGTGAGCTGCCGCACCGATTCCCGCCCGATCCCTGCCGATGCGCCGGTCACCACCACCGTCAGCCCCTCGACATCGCGCCCGTCACCGGCGATCGCCTCGGAGACCACGCGGGGCAGCAGCGTGCGACGTTGTAGCGCCATCCCGACGCTCCGGCCGAGAACTGCTTGCAGCTCGGTGCCGATCCTGCTCATCGGATCTCCTTCTCTGTTCACGGTGCCGAGTCGACCATCGCGCACCCGTGCCGACGACGTGACAGCGGCGTTGACTCTACGGTAATTTACTCTCAAGTCAACGAGGGTGCGGCAGCTCATCGTCACGTCGCGGGAGGAGAAGCGATTGACGCTCGCGGGAACAAAAGGCGTGCCCCGTGCGGTGCGCGAGCAACAGATCATCGATGTCGCGACGGCGGAGTTCGCCGAACGCGGTTACGCAAACGCCTCCCTGGTCGACATAGCGGCGACGGCAGGTATCTCGAAGCCGTTGATCTACACCTACTTCGGGTCGCGCGATGGTCTGCACGCGGCGTGCGTTCAGCGGGCGGGGGAGCAACTCGTCGAGGCGGTGACCGCTGCGCAACAGGTGCAGGGGGCCCACCTGCGCGCTCTGGCGACATTGACAGCGATCGTCGAGGCGCTCGACGGCGGTACCGAGAAATGGCGGGTGCTCTACGATTTCACCCCGCCCAAGCCGAGTGCCGCACATGACCGAACGCGCCACTACCAGCAGGCGCTCAACGCCCTGGGTTCACAAGGGGTGGCCGAGGTCCTGTCGGTGCGGGCTGGTCCGATGTCGTCAGAGACACATTCGCTGTTGCTCGCATGCTGGTTCAGCGTCGTGTCCGCGGTGATCGACTGGTGGACAGAGCATCATGACGTGACCGCCGCCGAGGTCACCCGTCACTGCCGGCAGTTGGTCGAGGCGATCCAGCACCCTCGCTGAAGTACTTCGGTCCCCGACACCTCACCGGCCATCAGCGAACTCGACGTCGTGCTGAATCTGACTCACCGTCAGTCACTCGCCGCCACTCGAGCTGCCGCCCGCTGAGTCGGAACCGCCGTCACCCGACCACCCGCCGTCGAAGCCGAACCAACTCGAGGACGAATCGGAACCCTGGACACTCCGGCGTTGGTGCGCCGGAGTCGGACGGGGACTCTCGGAATCCTCGAAATCTGGCCGGTCGGCAGCGCGCTGCGGATCCGGCCTGAATTCTCGGATCGCCGTGGGAAGCACAAGGGCGGACACGCAGAGTCCGGTGAGTACGACGACGATCAACCAGTCGGGTGCCCCGAGCAGGGCGACGATCATCGTGCTTCCGATCGCGACCAGAACGAGAATCGCACCAAGGGTTATGCGCGGCACCTTGTCCTCCTCACGGTGTAGCGCACCGAGTTGACGGGCGCTTCGATGTCGACAGGGTATGGGGTTTGACGATCGACACGCGCCGGGTCTCCACAGGCATGAGGCGACGTCGGCGGACCGAGGAGGACGATCACCGATCCCGCCGCGTCTTGCGGAGCGCTCGTCGAGTTGACGCGTTCGGGATCATGGAGTCATGGAAACCCAATACGAGGCCTGGCCCGCGCTACCGGTTGATTCGTGGAGCGACACCAGGGACACGGTGCAGTTGTGGACCCAGATCGTCGGTAAGACGCGTCTCGCTCTCGGTCCCGAGATCAATCACTGGTGGGGCGTACCGCTGTATGTCGACGGGCGTGGACTCACCACCTCGCTGATGGCCGTCGGAACTCGCGGGCTCGAGATCCGCTTCGATTTCGTGGACCACGAGTTGGTCTTCCTGGTCACCGACGGATCCACTCGTCGGATGAAGCTCGAACCGCAGACGGTGGCCGACTTCTACGCCGAATACACCGGCCACCTGACCGACCTCGGTTTCGACATCGACATCGTCGGGACCCCCGTCGAACTGCCTGACGCCACCCCGTTCGCAGAGGACACAGTCCACTCGTCCTACGACCCGCAAGCCATGACGAGGTTCTGGTGGTCGCTCGTCAGCGCTCAGCGGGTGTTGTCGACGTTCCGTGGTGAGTTCAGAGGTAAGTCGTCGCCTGTGCATTTCTTCTGGGGCGCTTTCGATCTGGCGGTCACTCGTTTCTCGGGGCGGAGCGCGCCGCAGCATCCCGGCGGGGTTCCGAACTGTCCTGACTGGGTCATGCACGAGGCCTACAGCGACGAGGTGTCGAGCGCGGGATACTGGCCGGGAGGCGCCGAGGAAGGTGCCTTCTACGCCTACGCGTATCCGCATCCCGAGGGATACGACACCCACCCCGCGGTGGAGGCCCCGGCCCACTGGGATGCCGCGCTGGGGGAGTACGTCCTGCCGTATCACCTCGTTCGCCAAGCGCCGGATCCGGACGCCGTGGTGCTGAAATTCCTTCGCCAAACCCACCAGGCGGCGGCCGAGACCGCCGGCTGGGAGTGAGCGCGACCGGTCGCGGAGGAGCTAGGACCTCGGCGTCGCCGACCGAGTCCTGACGGCGCCCGGTTACTCGCCCAGCAATGCGTCCAGCGTCTCGAACGCCGCGCGCCATCCGGCGGCGGCGTACTCGTACTGCTCGTCCGTGAGGTTCCCGCCCGTCTGACCGAATCGGACCTCGGTGCCGGCGTCGACGGCGAGAAAGTCGGCGGTGAGGCGTTCACGCGCGTCCCCGGGTTCGTCGGTCATCGTCAGGACGAGCCTGGTCGGTCGATGAACCTCGATGTACTCGCCGCGCCAGTGGAATTCGGGCATGTCGTCGCTGACGATCATCGTTGCCGTCCAGGTGCCTCCGGGGCGGGCGTCGAGCGTGACCGAGTCGACGGGCACCTCGTTCGCTTGCCTCCGAACCAGGTCGCAAAGAGCTGGGGTGTCGTCCACGCGTCGAAGACGGCGTCGGGTGAAGCGGCGAAAGTGTAGGTGAGGGTAGCCCCGGTGGTGTCGGTCATCGTGAACCTTCCTTCTGGTCGTCGACGTCCGCGGACATCGGTGCCTCGGTGCGGACGACATTGTCCGCACCGAGGCAGACCCTCGGGATGGTCAGAACTCATCGGCACCCGCCGCCGCGGAGGTGCGCAAGCGGTCACACCGAGACCGTTGCAGGCCGTAGCTGTCGGGTCCGCGTCTCAGTGCTGAGCCATGGATGGCTCGGGTTCCTGTGGAACAGTTTCCGAGCCAGTCGTGTTCGCGGGTGTCGCTCGACCGCGTAGACGATCGAGCACAGGCTGCACAGCCAGCTTTCCGGGCCCGATCACGACCAGGATCAGGAGCGCCCAGCAGAAGAGCGCCGAGGACTCGCCGTCGTTTTGAACCGGCAGCAGGCCATCGCCCTGGTGCTTCCAGAAATATGCGACTGCCATGCTTCCCGCGCTGACGAAGGCGGCAACCCGGGTTCCCACGCCGAACATGATCAGCAAACCGCCGACCACTTGGATCGCGGCGGCCCACCAGGATGGCCAAGCGCCGAATTCCGCAGTCGCGCCACCGTACGGTTCGATCGGCCACGCCCACAGCGTTGTCGTCCCATGACAGAAGAAGAGGAACCCGATGACCATGCGATAGGCGCCGATCAACCACGGACCGGCACTCTCAGTTAAGGCAAGCATTGCCTAACTATTGCACGGGCGTGCCGCTTTACGATCTGGGTAGCGACTCACATCACAGGGGCTGCAGTCGTGGTCCGGTGGGATGACCGGGCGAACCGTCGATTCACCGGGGAGCTCGCTCCGACGGAGGGGAGTGATGGACAATCGACTCGCTGACGATCGAACTGAGAGTGGTTGCCGTGAACGACAACAAGCGCGCCCGAGGCGCAGCGCCGACGATGAGTCCGTCGGCGGTACCGATCGGGGAAGCACTCGACCGGGCGGTTGGTCCGCGTCGAGGTGAGGCCGACGAACTGCTCTCGTTGTTGTCGCAGGTCACCGGGAGGGAGCCCGTGGTGTGGGCCGGCCGGATGGTCGGCTTCGGCGAATACGAGTACCGGTACGCCAAAGCGGACACTGCGGCCGGGCACCCGAACTCGCCTTCGCAGCAGGGCCCAAGAATCACACCATCTACCTGGTGAGCGATTTCGCGACCCGGTGGCCAGATCTCGTCGAGACGCTCGGAAGGAACCGAGTAGGAAAGTCGTGCCTGCATCTGACCCGCCTCGACGACGTGGATCGTGCGGTGTTGCGAACGCTTCTCGAGCGATCTCTGGCGGAGACGCGTGCAACCCACGAGGGTTGAGGCGTACACCGACTTGCGGGTGAGCAGATGACACGGTGCCGAAATACGTTCGTCGATACCTTTCGTCGGCTTCGTGCTGACGAACGGGTTCACGATCTGGCTGCTGTGGCGGACCTGGGCGCGGGGCCGCACGGTTTTCGCGGGCCGATGACGTGGTGGTCGAACGTCGGTGCGCCGAAGTCGAACTCGTGTCGAACGAAGCTCGTCGGTGATCAGTGGCCGGGGCGATGGCCTTGTTCGATGGTCATGCGAGGCCAAGGCGGTTGCCGCAGGACCGCGGCTGATCCCAGTGCTGCTGCGACGAGGCCGGTGATCACCCCGATGAGGGCTACCCGGCCGCCGTCGACTGCCGGGGTCCAGGTCGTCGCGCCATCGGTCACCGTATAGGCGCCGATCGCAACCGGTCGACCGCGGAACCCGCTGCGCGACACGGGGATCATCGTGGTGCGCTCATCGATCGATATCGGGTCGCCGAAGAATGTACCGCGGCCAGCCGCGGGCTCGCTGATCGACATCGGTTCTCCTCGCGTTCGGTGAAGGTGATCTGGACGGGATCAGTATCGGTCGGCCGGGACCCACGGTGGGCGTGATCTGGTCGGCATGGGACACATGGGCACAGAATCGCAGCATCTCGACGCCACCACGGCGGACGTTTCCGGATCGATCGTCGGCTCCTGAGAGTTGCCGATACACTCACCGCCAACCGGCGCCTGATCCGCGGCCGCCGAACGACGACGATCGTGGAGGCTGGCGGATGGCGCAAGCCGGTGAGCACAAGGCGTGGGTCAAGGGTCTGGCGATCGTTGTCGGTCTGTTGATTCTGTACGTCGCCGTTCTGGCGGTCTATGCCGCCGGCGATTCCGGCGATGATTCGGACACACGGAAACCCGCGGCGAACGGGGTGCTCGTGTACGTCGACGTCGACGCCGTGAACGGTGGCGCCTTCGAAATCGGCGGTCACATCACGGTCTATGCCGGGGACGATCTGCTCGATGCGCGTGGTGACCTCGACGAGGATGTGACGATCGACGTCTCACCGCTGACCTCGTCGACCGAACTCAAGTTCTCTGCGGGTACGCGGCCGGGCACCCTCCCGGTGACGATGTACAGCGATGGTGACATCCGACTGTGGCCATTCGACAGCTACGTGTCGGATTCGGTCACCGTCCAGGCGTACGGCCCGGGTGACGTGGAATTGCCGACGGAGGTCGCTGTCACCGACTCACTGATCGGCTGGTACGTCGGAGCGGCCGACAGCGACTACGCCGGTGGGCAGGCGTTCACGATCACGTCGTCGAGGACGGCCGGATCCCTGACGTTCGATCTCGCGTTGTGCGTGATGCTGGTCGTCTTACCGATCTGCACTCTCTTCGTCTCCATTCAAACCGTGCGGCGTCGCAAGGCATTTCAACCCCCGATGGTCACCTGGTTCGCGGTGATGCTGTTCGCCGTGCTCCCGCTGCGCAACATCTTTCCCGGATCGCCTCCGTTCGGGTCGTGGGTCGACTACTCGGTGGTGCTCTGGGTCCTCGGCGGTCTCGTCGCATCGCTCGCGCTGTATGTCATCGCATGGTGGAAGCAGGCTCCGTGAGCAGGAACCACCCGAATCATCGGGCCGATGTCGTCCGGATTCCGGCGGCTCGGGCTAGCCCCTGGTAGGTCCTGCACCGACGGGAGGCTGGCCGCCGCCGGGACCGCCCGAACCCATTCCGGTGGCGGCCTGCTGGGTGACGCTGCCGGCGTAGTCGCCAATCGGGTCACGGTAGATCGTGTGGACGTGTCCCCAGCCCGACGTCGTGACACCGTCGACATCGGCGCCGGCCGAACCTTGCTGCGCGGCGAACTCGATGTATACATCGGGGCCGGAGATCTGGAAGTAGATTCCGTCACCCTGGGTCATGTCGTAGGTGGTGGCTCCGGACCAATTGACGTAGGTCTCGTCGAGAGATGC
The DNA here is from genome assembly GCF_022348225.1 of Gordonia sp. McavH-238-E. Lineage (NCBI taxonomy): Bacteria > Bacillati > Actinomycetota > Actinomycetes > Mycobacteriales > Gordoniaceae > Gordonia > Gordonia sp. McavH-238-E. Next base: position 365,795 of record NZ_JAKRFE010000001.1, on the reverse strand, counting down.
CGCGATCTGTTGAACCTCGGTGCCGTCGCCGGCGGTGTACTCGTCGCCGCCCATGATTCCGGTGACTGTGGCGTACCCCTCGTCGCTGAGCAGTGCATCGAGAACTCTCAGTGCGGCGGTCCGCTGTTCATCGCTCAGATCGGCGAGATTCGTCGCCCGCGTGGTCGACGAAGGTGACCGGAATTTCGACCATGACGTCGTCTTGGTTTCGTCGTCGTAGTCGTAGGTGACCTGCTCACGCTATTCGTCGGTCAGGGTGGTCAGGAACGCCTGAGCCGCTTGAACGGACGACGTGATCGTCGCAGCGGTCGTGGCCGCGTCCTGGGTGGTGGCCGCAGACGACGCAGAGGTCGATGTCGCGGTCGACGGCTGTCACATTCCCGATGCCGTCGGTGTCTTGAGGGTGAGAGCACTTCGAACATCGACGAAAGGCAGGATCATGAACACCACCGGCATCACACGGATCGACGACGAGCGGGTCGACGCGCAACGGCCACGCGTGGTCGTCCTCGGCGCGGGCTACGCCGGCGCGATGGCGGCCAACAGGCTTCGGCGCAACCCCTCCGTTGACGTCACGATCGTGAACCCGCAGCCGTTCTTCGTGCAGCGCATCCGGCTTCACCAGTTCGCATCGGGGACCGGCGATCCCCAGGTCGGACTCGACGACATGCTGGCCGACGACATTCGCGTTGTCGTCGACACCGCCACGCTCATCGACACCGGCGGGCGTCGGGTTCATCTGGCGTCGGGCGCACACCTCGACTACGACTACCTGATCTACGCGATCGGGAGCCGCCACCGCACCCCGGACATCGCAGGTGCAGCGGAACATGCTCTGTTCATCGCCGATTGGGCGAGTGCACAACGCATCCGGGAACGCGTCGGGAGTCTGGGGGCGCACGAGACGGTCACTGTCATCGGTGGGGGGCTCACCGGGATCGAAGTCGCAGCAGAACTCGCCGAGAGCGGACACGACGTCCGGCTGGTCGGCGGCGGAGGGATCGCGACCTCGGTGGGCGGCCGGGCCCGGCGCGCCACGGAGAAGCAGCTGCACCGACTCGGTGTCGATGTCGTGGATCAGGGACGCGTGGTCGAGATAGGGGAGCGGACCGTCACCGTCGATCTCGACGGCGAACACACCGTACTTCCCAGCACAGCAACGATTCTCGCCACCGGCTTCGAGGCTTCGGAACTCGCAGCCGCCAGCGGCCTGGCGACCGACGAGATCGGCCGTCTCCGCGCCGACGTAACGCTGGGCAGCATCGACGACGATCGGGTGGTCGGCGCCGGTGATGCGGTTGCGGTCGAGGGGATCCCGTTGCGGATGAGCTGCCAGGCCGCCGAGCCGCTGGGCGCTCAGGCTGCTGACGCGGTGCTTGCGAGGATCGACGGTGAGCAGCCGAACGTCGTCGACCAGGGCTTCGTCGCGCAGTGTGCCAGCATCGGCCGACACGCGGCCACCCTGCAGTTCACGCGCCGTGACGATGCGCCGACGCGTGCCGTGGTGACAGGTCGCCTCGCGGCCTGGACCAAGGAGTTGGTCTGCCGCCAGACCGTGGCGAACATCCGGCGTGAGGCCGCGCGACCCGGTAAGTTCAGCTGGTTCAGCGGCGCGAAGGCAACGGCCGTCGAGCCTGAACCGGCAGGGCGATGACCAGCGAACGGACGGAGAAGGGGGTGTCCATGGCACACGGCGAATCCGACCGTCGCGCAGCTCGGTTCGCCGACCTCCGGCCGCTGCTGTTCACCGTCGCGTACGAGATCGTCGGGTCCGCGGCCGACGCGGACGACGTCCTGCAGGAGAGCTACCTGAGGTGGGCGGAGGTCAATTACGCTGATGTGGTCGATCCGAAGGCCTACCTCGCGAAGATCGTCACACGCCAGGCGCTCAATGCGCTGCGGTCTCGCTCGCGGCGTCGCGAGGAGTACGTCGGCCCGTGGCTTCCGGAGCCGATCCTGCTCGACGATCGTGACCTCGCCGACGACGTCGTACTCGCCGAGTCGGTGTCCACGGCGATGCTGGTGGTGCTGGAGTCGCTGAGTCCCGACGAGCGTGCGGTGTTCGTGCTGCGCGAGGTCTTCGGCTTCTCCTACATCGAGATCGGGTCGATGGTCTCGAAACCTCCGGCCACGGTGCGCCAGATCGCGCACCGCGCCCGGTCGCATGTCGAGTCACGGCGGCCCCGTTTCGACCCGGTCGACGCGCAACGGGCCAGAGCGGTTGTCGAGGAGTTCCTCGACGCCGCGCAGTCGGGGCAGATCGAGTCGCTCATCGCGCTGCTCTCACCCGACGTCGTGTTCACCGCCGACAGCGACGGAAAGGCGACGGCGGTGAAGCGGCCCATCCAGGGCTCGTTGCCGGTGGCACGCCTGCTCGCCGGCTTCGCGCGGTTGGGGACGACGATTGACGACTATCGTGCCGAGGTGGCCCTGTTCAATCACGAACCGGGCATGATCGTGTACTTCGACGGAAAGCTGCAGGGCGTCTTCACGTTTCACATTGTCGACGGCGTGATCGAACAGATCTACGCAATGCGCAATCCGGACAAGCTCGTTGGGGTCGAGGAGCCGCGAACCATCGCACGGTGAGTTCCGGCCGGGGCATGTCCATTCTCACCTGCACGGTTCGACACAGCTGGACCACGGCGGGCTCGACTGCTGTATCCACCGATGGTGTGCTGTCGCGGGATCAGGTCCATGGGTGCCGGGCCGGGATCCTTCTGCGACGATGGGTCGATGATGCGAAACGCGTTCGGCCACGGTATTCCGGATCAACCGGGATGGGTGGGAATGCCACGAGCTGATGAGCGGACCTGGGAGTGCCTCTCCGAGGGGTCGGACGTTCGGTGACTCACACCCCGCTGCGGTCGGCGCTGAGAGTTCGAGCTGGGTTGCGGCGTGGCATGCCCACCACCGACTTGCGGACGAACCTGCCCCCGGAGGCGGTGTGGGCCACGATGACCGATGTGCAGGCCTGGCCGTCATGGGGGCCCACGGTCGTCGGCGCACGTGTGGATGGTGACGTCGAGTTGGCGTCGGGGACACGCGGCACGATCACGACCATCGCGGGGGTGCCCCTGCCCTTTGAGATCACCGAGTTCGTCGATGGACGGTCGTGGGCCTGGAAGGTGGCCGGCGTGAACGCGACACGGCATGAGGTGATCCCGGTGGCGGGTGGCTGCGTTCTCAGCTTCGGCGCGCCAGCCTGGGCGGTGGCCTATCTGCCGGTACTGGCAATCGCATTGCCACGGATCGAACGGATCGCTTCAGGACTGGGGGACTGACGTTTCCGGTCGGTGATCACTGCTCTTCCCGGCACTGTTGGTCGCCGCGCTCTGACCACGCGCAGACGGGGCGGGTTCGTCGACCCGATAGTGTTAGTATCATAAGCACCATCAGTAACTTGAGTAACTCGAGCACCATGATCCGGAGCTATCGAATGCCTTTGTCGTACGGCCGCAGCCATCGCCGACGCCTCGGCATCCGAACCGTGCTGGCCGCGGTGGCCACCGCCGTCGCCCTCGTCGGCGGACTCGCTCAGGCCGGCGGGGCTCATGCAGCGGACGGGTACCCGTACGTGAATCTCGGTGACAGCTACAGCGCGGGCGCAGCAGTGTTCCCTCAGGCGACGCGGGCGGCAACCTTCTGCTCGAACTCGTTGGTCAACTACTCCAGCCTGGTCGCCAAGCGGCGCGGGACCCCGGTCGCCGACGTCAGTTGCGCGGGTGCGACGACCGAGCACCTGACCCAATCGCAGTACCGATGGCAGGGACCGCAGATCAACGCGGTGGGACCGGCCACCCGTTTGGTCACTCTGACGATCGGTGCGAACAACAACGGTCTGTTCAACGACTCGACTTCGGCCTGCCAGCAGGCCTGGATGTCCGCGCCGCTGTCGGCCGCCCCGTGCCGCGATGAGTTCGGTACCTCGTTGGTGGACAAGATCAATCAGTCGACCTACCCCGCCCTGGTGAACGTTTTGCGTGACATCGACCGCGCCGCGCCGCGCGCCCGCGTCATGCTCGTCGGGTATCCGCAGATCTTCCCGGCCGCCGGGAGTGTGCTCTGCTCGGCGTCGCTGCTCACGGCACCCGGAGACACCGCATATCTACACCGGGCCTTTGCCGCCCTCAACGAGGCCATGCGCCGAGCTGCCGCGACCACTCACGCGACTTTTGTCGACATGACCAAGGTCTCCGCCGGTCACGATGCCTGCGCGGGCGATCGGCGGTGGGTGGAGCCGACGTTGGGAGCTGTCAGCTTCCCGGCGATGCACGCCAACGTTCGTGGCCAGCAGGCGATGGCCGATCAGGTCGTGGCCGCGCTGCGCTGAGGACCTGACCGCTGCGAGTCAAGGTGATCATCGCTGCATTCAACACCGACCGTTTCTGCGGTGGACGCTGCTCATTGACCAGCCCGCACCGGATGACCGCCAACTGCGTCACCTCTGCCAACGTATCGGCACCCTGATCAACGCCAACCTGCGATACACCTACGGCCAGTAGTGCCAGCCGGGTCAGTTGTCGATGTCTGACAGCGCGTCGGCGTAGGAGCGGTAGTCACGGCAGGGGATATTCATCCGAGACCAAACCGGTAGGGGAGACACAACACCTGAGTAACCGGCCCAGATCGCGGAATTGCACTTCTCGGAGCTGTCGGTCGCCCAGGGGCCTTGAAAGATTGTGACGCGATCGGTTCGCCGCTGCGGCTCACGCCCGCTGGTTCCGACGACTCATCCTCAGATCGCTGCAAGGGCTGCGATTACCGAGTCCCGGTCAACCAAGCTCGCACCGGCGAGAGTACGTCCCCATCCGAATCGACCTCTGTCACCAGATCGGCAATGGTGATCTCACGCAGCGATGCACGCCAGGCGCTGTCGGCCGCGTACATCGCCCGCGCGATCGGGCAGGGGCGGGTGCAGTCGCTCGGCGAGGCTGCCAACGGGCCGCGCTGTCGGATCTCTGTGCATGTGAATGAGGACTGGGAACCGTCGATCGCCTCAACGACATCAAGAAGCGTGATCTCCGCCGGCGCCCGGGTCAGCACGTAACCGCCGGCTTTACCCTGCACCGACTGCACGAGCCCGGCGCGAGAGAGGCTCTGAAGTTGTTTGGCTAAGTAGGTTCCCGACACATCATGAAACTCAGCCAGTCGCGCAGCGGGCACCGGGGCGGTGACGCCGGAGAGCACCACGCAGCAGTGCACCGCCCATTCGATGCCTCCAGACAACTTCATGTCTCTACGCTACTTGACCCAGACAGGTGGTATCCGAGTATCCTGATCTCGGACACAAACTGTCCGAGATAACCACAGTGAGCCGTCGGCTCGCTTGAGCCACGCCCGAGGTGGGCTAGGAAGGGAACTTCGCATGTTGCCGCACGTGAATATCAGTAAGCAGTTCAGTGCCCCGTACGAAGCTTTTCTGGCGTTCGACAAGAGCGCCGAAGAGGCAGGAGAGGCGGCAGGACTCTCAGCCACGCTGGTCGAGCTGATCAAGATTCGAGTGTCTCAGCTCAATGGATGCGGTTTCTGTCTACGGATGCACACCAGAGACGCGATCCAGAAGGGGGAGACCGCCGATAGGCTCGCGGTCTTGCCTGCATGGTGGGAGTCTCAGTACTTCACCAGCGAAGAGCAGGCGGCTCTCACGCTGGCAGAGCAAGTCACCCGCATTGGTGACGAGCACGCTGCCGCCCCGCCGGCAATAGACGTCGAGCAAGCGTTGTCGGCACAGCAGGTGGCTGCCGTCACATGGCTTGCCGTGGCGATCAACGGGTGGAACCGGATAGCCATCGCGAGCCACTATCCCGTGGCGCCCTAGGTGGCATGGGAACCGTCCAACGGCCCAGCTCCTCGCGGGCTGGTTTCTGAACACAGGCCGATGCGCGTCTGACGTACTGGCCGCGGGCGACGCGATCGTGTTTACGGTTGCGATCGAGGCAGGGCAGCTATGAGGTCACCTCGTAGCGTCGGCCGGGCTCAGACGGTCGTCGAGCTGACAGAACCGTCGCCGCGCCATAGTCGAATCAGCCATCGCGACCGGCTCAACCGCCACGTGGCCGCGCCGACGATCGGAACGATCCACACGACGCCAAGCCATGTCACGCTGCGTCGCAGGCCGAGATGACGACTGATGACGTCGACTGTCGCAAACATCGCCAGAGTGCTCCAGACGGAAAACAGGACGAGCATCGCGAAGGCGAAGTAGAACGGCCGGTTGAAGTCCGCGCTGCACGCAGCATCGCGCGCACATTCGGACAGTCCGGCCTCAGCTAGCAGCACAGCCCACAATCTATCCGTCGCCAGCGACTGGGCGGAAGTATTGACCGTCCCGGCCGTCGCGAACAGGCCGTGGTGGGGTGACCTCGTACCGCTGGCGGGCTCCCTCTAACGGTAGTTGGCATGAGGGGATGATTGGCACCTCGATGAGGCTGGGGGAGAACGGTTCTCGGCGATGTCTGACGTAAGGCTTGTTGGTCGCGATCCAAGGATTCGACTGTCGGACCTTCATGAGTCGGGGATCGATCAGTCGGAGTAGCGGGGCACGACGGCGAACACCTCGATGTCGCGCGGTACCCCCTTGGCGCGGAATCGCCGGCGACGAGTGGCATACCGATCGGCGCCGGCGGCCTCCACGGTCGCTCCGCTGGCCAACAGCTCACCGGCTCCCGCGGCTGCCGCGACCCGAGCGGCGACGTTCACATCGACACCGAGGAAATCGTCACCGACCGCCCGCGGTTCGCCGGTGTGGAGACCGGCTCGCAGCTGTGGCCGGTAGCCCCCGACCGTCAGGGCACTCACGGCGACGATCACCTCGTGACCGGCCTCGATCGCCTCGACACCGTCGACGAACACGGCCATCGTCCCGTCGCCGAGATGTTTGACGATGCGTCCGCCGCGGCTGCGCACGATGTTCTCGGTGACGTCGTTGACGTCGCGCAGGAGTCGGAGGACCTGGTCGTCTCCGGCATGCAGGGCCCACGTCGAGAATCCGACGAGATCGGTGAACAAGATGGTGGCGGGGACTGGGGTGCGATCGGATCGACGACGTCGTGTGGTCACCAACGCCTGCCACACCTGGACCGATGCGAGGCCGAGCTCTCGGATGGCACTGGGTTTCTCGGGCCGGGACTCGCTGATGAGGCGTGCCACGCGGTCGGATGCACGCGGCCCGGTGATCGGGTTCTCGTTGTGCGGGATCAGATCTCGTGCGGCGCGAGCCGCCTTGACGACCCCGGCGCTGGAGTCGGTGCGGGCCAGCAGGTCGGCCATCCGGCGCCCGGGTCCGGGACGGTCGGGATCGTCGCGTCGGGCGGGAAGCCGGTCGCCCCGACGACGGGTCGACCCACCGGTCCTATCGTTCGCTGCGGAGGGTTCGTCCGGGCCGTCCGCGGCGGATGTCGCATCGTCGTCGGTCGGGCCGGGATCATCCGGGAGACCGTCGCGGTCGCGGCCGCGGTCACGTGTCGAGTCGTCGGCTCCGGTCACGCCTTGAGTCTAGTGGCCCCGCTCATCGCGAGACCGACACCGCCGCGTCATTGGTGACACCGGCTGGCCTGATGCATCTGATGCAACGTGCACCCCGGTTGACTTGACATAATGTATCTTATCGGCACAGAAGGAAGCTGGGTCGAAGCAGGCACGAGACTCGGCTCTGCGCCGCGGGTAACGATGCAGGCTCATCGCCAGCGGTTCCGTCGCCATGGCAGCCCAGCGTTCGGCTCCCGTCACTTCTCCGGGGTCGGCGTTAGGCGGCGGCGACAGCGACGAACCTGTCACCATCACCATCGGCACCCGTTGCGCGTGGCTGCCTCCCAGGCAGCACACTGTGGAACCCATCCCGCCTCGAGGCGTCCCCGTTGCCAATGCGCAATGGCGTCAGTACATTTCGTCACCCGTGACGAAATGTAGGGAACGGAGTCGCGCGGTTGGGCTACGCCCCGGTCGCCTCATCGAATCGTGTAGACCAGTCCCAGGCCATCGTCCGCGAGGGCGACCATGAAGTCTTGTGCCTCGCGGAGAAACGAGTTGGCGTAGTCGGCGTTCGAGTACGGCACTGCCTCGATGATGTCGGTCTCCACGATCGGCTCAACCATGACGATGTCTTCCGCAACCTCTTTGACCACATCGGGAGACAACACGTGCACGAACCCGACATGACCGCCGTACGGCCCCACCGGGGTCACGTTTCCTTTGACGAGCTCCAAGGAGATCCGCGGTTGCAACCGGCCGTCGGTCACGGCGAAGACGTGCTGGAGCTCTCGCCACGCCTTGTCGAGATACAGCATCCGGGGGCGGTCTTCCTCAGGTCCCCATGCATCGATGAGCGGGTCCGGCGAGAGGAACGGATACGGATTGCGTCGAGCCTCGTTCACATCGCCTGGCTGCAACGGGTAGGCGTAGTAGCGAATTCCCATGTGCGGAATACTGACAGGGGAACCGGCTCGTGCCCGGAGGTCGGACGCCTGTGTGGAGAACTCCCGTTGTGGCCGGTGCCCTGTGGAGTGTCACCTGGGGTGACCGTCCTCGTACATTTCCGGGCTATTTGCCACCGGACACACAGGAAGAGTAGTTCCCATGCCTCACAACGAATCACACTCCGACCGGTCGCCGATAGCGGACAGGGTCACGCAGGCCACCGATCACGCCCTCCATGCTGCGCGCGCCCACGAGTCGGAAGCGTTCGGTGCCGCGGCTGATTCTCTTGCGCTGCAGCCCGAGTCGCGTGAGGTCCATTCGCTCATGCTGCGTGAGTTACTCGAGACCGTCTTCCCGGATGGGCTGACCGGCGACGATGTGTCCGAGGTGATCACCTCCACGAGCCGTGCTGCCGCCTCGTGGAACCCTGCTGTCAGTCCCGCAGGCATAGCGCTGGTGCTGACCGGTGCCCTGGGGGTGGGCGACACCGCCGACTCCGATGCGATCTCGTCCGACGGCCCACTGGACACCGAGACCACCGCTGCTGCACTGGTGGTCATCACCGACCTCGCCGCACGTGCCGGGGTCGACCCGACGGCGTACTTGACCCGAGCTGTGCAGGAGATCCGTCGCGCCCAGACGATGGAGATGCCCTGATCGGTGGTCACCAGGGGTCACCCGCCTGTCAGTCGGTCGCGACGCGTACGACGATTTTGCCGCGTACGTGACCGGACTCGCTGCGTTCGTGGGCGCCGGCGGCGTCGGCCAGTTCGAACACCTCGGCGATCTCGGGCGTGAGGCTGCCGGCCTCGCCGAGCCGGGCCAGCTCGGCGAGATCCGCTGAATCGGGCCGTACCCATACATAGGTGGCCACCGAACTCGTCTCGGGCCCGTGCGTCGGTGATGGAGGCGACGGTGCCGCCGTCGCGCAGCACTTCGCCGACCGAGTCGAGCGCGTCACCACCGACGTAGTCGAGGACCACGTCGACCCCCTCGGGTTCGAGTGCGCGGACACGGTCGGCCAGACCGTCGCCGTAGGTGATGGGTTCGGCGCCCAGCGTTCGAAGGAACTCGTGGTTGGACTCGGAGGCGGTGCCGATCACCCGTGCGCCGAGCGACCGTGCGATCTGCACCGCGAACGATCCGACGCCGCCGGATGCGGCATGTACCAAGACGGTATGGCCTGATTGCACGCCCGCGCGGCGGATCGTCTGGTAGGCGGTCAGGCCGGCGAGCGGAACCGCCGCGGCCTCCTCGAACGACCAGCCAGACGGCTTGTGCGCGAGCGTCCGTACCGGAGCGGCGACCAGCTCGGCGAACGTACCACCCGCCACTTCCCCACCGACGACGTCTTTGCGCACATAACCGAACACCTCGTCGCCGACCTCGAACTCGGGCGTGTCCAAGCCGACCTGCTCTACCACACCGGCGACATCCCAGCCCGGGACGACCGGGAACACGGTATCCATGATCTCGGCGAGGTAGCCTTCGCGCACCTTCCAGTCCACCGGGTTCACGCTCGAGGCGCGCACGCGCACCAGCACGGAGTCGGGACCGACCTTGGGTGTGGGGAGATCGGTCAGTTCCAGGACATCGGGACCGCCGAAGCGGTCGTAAGTGATTGCTCGCATGCTGGCACCAACGGGTGGCTCGACGGAATGATTCCGACAACCCTCCGGCGTCTGCCGACGCCACACATCGTGGCGATCGGCCCGCGCGACCGAACGTGCCCGCCTTCGGCGGGAGTGAAAATGTGGTCCGACGTGGGAACTACCAGTGCAAGCCCGATCCGGAGCCGTGGGACGAAGCCCGGTTTCAGTGTGAAAGACATTGTGCCGTAGTGTATTCACCCGTGAATCTCGCTGCTGCTGACGCCCTCGTGACCGATCCCACTGTCCGTGCCTGTGAGTGGTGCTCATCCAGCGACGACATCGCAGAACTCCGCGGCGAACCGCGGTGCGGGCGCTGTCGCGAAGCAGAACAGACCATCGCGGCGGCTCGCGAGTTCGTCGGCTTCTATGGTCTGCGACCCCTGGGCGCGTCCCTGACGTCCGACGACGACGAAGAACGCGACCACCGGGTGGCCGCCCGTGATGCCTGGGCAGTGCTGAATGGGACCCGCACACAGCCCCCACGGCGCGCCCGGTCCGGGCAGCGGGGCGTCGCACGACCTGCATCCACCACCACGAAGGCGAGCGGAAACCCGACGTCGTCCAGCGCCAAGAACGTCGGGGCCGGAAGCGCCCGGACGGCGGGGGTCTCCCGACCCGACCGTGAGGAGCTGATGAGCCGCGCCCAGTCCTTGCTGGTGCAGCTCACCGAGATCGAGGAACGGCTGGCCGTCGCCCAGGCGGACTCCGGCCTGAGCGGGAAGGCCAAGGTGTCCGACTTGACCGCCAAGCGCGATTCGGTGTTGCGTACGCTCGCCGCACTGGAGAAGGCCAAGCGGGCCTTGGAGCCGGCCTGAGGGTCTACGTGCCCGGACCGTTGCGATCCGAAAAGCGGTGAGCAGTAGGTGAATCCCCCGATTCGCGCCCTCACCGCCACAGCGACACGATCACGACGAGAATGAGCAGCTTGATGGCCCAGTCCCCCAGGTGTACCGCCGCCGCCGACACCGCTGTTCCCTCGTGGAAAACGGCACCCGCGAGCAGCACGAGCGGGACGAGGAACAGTCCCGCGGCGAGCAGCAGTGCGCCGGTGAAACCCGGATCGAGGCGCGAGACCAGGCCGGCGACGAGCACGACGAGCAACGCGTTACGCGCCAACTCCACAATCGGTGTCGCCCAAGCCGGTCGCCGAACCTCCGTGGCAGCAGGTGCGCCGAGAATGCCGTAGTACACGGCGCTCGCCGCGAATGCCGCGACAACTGCCACCGCACAAGCCCATACGTTCACGTTGCTCATGTCTCATCCGATCGTGTGTCTGTGCGAAGTGTGACCACACCACGGGACGAAAGTCATCGCCGACGCCGACTCCCCGAGGGGTGACGAACAGGCAGACACCGGACGAAATCAGTCGGCAGAGACTCCGGAGAAGAACGTCCGGATGGCGACATCGGCGGCGCGACGCCGTGACATCCCCTCGGTCGCGATCGAGACCGCACCCACGAAGCACAGCGAATAGAACACCCCGACCAACCATCGCGTCTCGAAGTCGTCGGCAATGGCTCCCTCCTTCTGTGCCCGGGTGAGGATCTCGGGGAGCATCTGGTCCTCTTCCTCAGACCATTCCGGGTTGCCCTCGAATCGGTTCGGGTCGGAGAACAGGAACATGATGATGTCGCCGATGCCGAGGATGACGCGCATCAACGACTCCAGTTCTGCGCGAGCTGATTCGCAGCCGTCCACTGCTTCCTTCGACTGTCGATCGAGGATGGTGCTCGCTTCCACCAGGGCGGCATCGACCAATGACTGGCGGTCGGGAAAATGCCGGTGCAGAGTGCTCCGGCTGACATCGGCCCGGTCGGCGATGTCGCCGAGCGACGTCGAGAAATCACTTGCCCATGCCGCGACGGCGGCTGACACTATGGCCTGTCGGGTGCGCAGGCGCACGCCCGAGACGGCGGCCGGCTCCGGCGCATCGTTCACATGGCCGAGACTATCCACCGCGCGGTGACCACAGCAACATCATGCGTTGAAAATGAGACATTGATGTGTCATTATAGATCTTGAATGTTCCGCTCGGGAGGGCTGACTCGATGACGACTTCGGTATCCACGGCCGACCCCGGGCAGACCCCGGACATGCCGATGCGCACCAAATTGGCGATTCTGTGGGGGTACATGCGCCCGTACCGGGGACTCCTCGCCCTGGGTGTCTTCCTCGGTTTACTCGGCACCGCCGCCGAACTCGCCACTCCTCTGGTCACGAAGTGGGTACTCGACGGTCTCGCGGTGTCCGAGTCCCTCACGGCGCCGATCACGGTTCTGGCCGTGCTGCTCGTCGCCGGATCCGTGATCGGTCTGATCCAGACGATCATGTTGGGCACGCTGGCCGAACGCATCATCCTGGCCACCCGAACCGGGCTGATCGGCCACCTGCTCCGCGTCGAGGTCCCCGAACTCGCTCGCAGACCGAGCGGCGAGATGGTCGCCCGCGTCACCTCCGACACCCTGCTGATCCGGGAAGCGACGACATCGAGCATCGTCAACGGTGTCAACGGCTTCGTGGGGATGGCCGGCGCGCTGGTACTCATGGCGGTTCTGGACCTCCCGCTCTTCGCGACCACGATGGTCGTCATCATCATGGTCGGTGTCGCCGCGGCAGTCCTGATGCCCGGTCTCGCCAAGGCACAGCAAGACGCGCAGGCCGAGATCGGTTACCTGGGTGGACGATTGGAAGGGATTCTCCGATCGATCCGCACCGTCAAGGCGAGTCGCGCCGAGGCACGTGAGTCCGACCGGATCGGCGAGTTCGCGCATCGGTCGGCGAGGAAAGGCATCCGGGCCGTCCGCATCGAGGCGTGGGCCTGGACGATCACCGGTGCGGGGATCAACCTCGCGGTGATGATCGTGCTGGCGTTCGGGGCCTGGCGCGTCGCGGACGGCTCGATGACCGTCAGTACCCTGATCGCCTTCCTGCTCTACGGGTTCCAGCTGATGATGCCGGTCTCGCTGCTCACCATGAGTGTCACCGCACTGCAGTCCGGACTTGCCGCTGCCGCTCGGATCAACGAGATCTCGGATCTCAGGACGGAATCGGACGACGCGGTGACCGAGCCCGCGCCGGCCCGTGTCGACCGGAAGGCTGCCGCGCTCGAACTTCGCGATGTGGTGTACCGCTACGCGCCCGATGCTCCCGCCGCGCTCGACGGAATCGACCTGACGATTCCACGCCGAGGGCACACCGCCATCGTCGGACCGTCGGGTGCCGGGAAGACGACGATCTTCTCCCTCTTCCTGAAGTTCCTGCGGCCGGATCGCGGCGAGATCGTGCTCGACGGCCGACCGTTGGATCAGTGGACACTCCACGATCTACGAGCCCGGATCGCCTACGTCGAACAGGACACCCCGCTCGTTCCCGGAACCGTGCGCGACAACCTCGTCTATGCGGCACCCGATGCCTCGGACGACGAGGTCTGGCGCGCACTCGCGGCTGTTCGGATGGATGACCGGGTCCGTGCGATGCCGGACGGTCTCCTCACCGACGTCACCACGTCCACCCTGTCCGGCGGGGAACGGCAGCGGATCGCACTCGCCCGGGCGCTGGTCGTGGACCCGGAACTCCTCCTGCTCGACGAGGTGACCGCCCAGCTCGACGGGCTCACCGAGGCCTCGGTGGCCGAGGGGATCCGACGACAGGCGACCCGCGGAGCCGTCGTCACGATCGCCCACCGGCTCTCGACCATCATGGACGCCGACCAGATCGTCGTCCTCGAGGCCGGTCGGGTGCGCGCTGTCGGCAACCATCGAAGCCTGCTCGCCACCGACGAGCTCTATCGCGAGCTGGTGGCCGCCATGCGTATCGACACCGATCTCGAACCCGCAGATCGCACGTAGTCCGGCACTCGCCCACCCGGTCGAGCCCGGGTGGGCGCTGTCGGGTGGGCGCTGTCGGGTCAGAACCTGCCGACCACCACGTTGGTGGTCTGGACGCGCGCCCGGCAGTCACCGTCGGTGAACCGGACCCGTACGAACACCTCGTCGGCACCGTCCCGGTCCTCATCGAGCACCGAACTGGGAACCACAAATTGGCGAAGATATTCGAGTCCACGGTCCGATGCACGCAGGAATCCGTCGGTGCCCACCGAGGTGCCCGGGAAGTTGCGATCGTAGAGGTACTGCTCCTTCCCGTCGTCTCCCAGCACGATGTAGTGCATGCCACCACAGCCCCGATCGTTGATGTGGGTGACGAACCCGACGGCGTCCGCACGGGTCATCGGATACAGACCCTGGATGATGATGCGGTTCTTGCCGGCGCCGGTGATGTTCTGATCGACGATCGTCAGAGTCGCGCCCGGCGTGCGGGCGGGCGCTGCCGATGCCGTCGTCGCCAGCGGTGCCGCCACCCCGACGGCAGAGGCGATCGCCACCGCCGAAGCCAGGCGGGTGATGACCTTGCGGTGTCTGCGAGAAGCGTTCACGACCGCACCGCCTCGACCACGCTGTACTCCCAGTCGATCGAGATCCCGCCGGGGACCGGCTGCTCGTGGGACTCTGCGAGTGCGATGAGATCGGCTCGCAGTGCCTGCTCACCGTCGTCGTCGAGCTTCGACGCGGCGGTGAACGTCGGCCCGTAATGGCGCAGGAACAAGTCCGCGAACGCGGACGCGTCGACGAACCTCACGGTCAGCGCGGCAGTGTGCGAGTCCAGCGACTGCACACGGTCACCGAGCAGCGAGGCCACGTACTCCTGGTCGCCCCAACGAGTGGCGGGACGAGCTCCGGGAGGCGGCGTCACGTGGCGGCCGACGGCGGCGAGCATCCCGCCGACGAAACCGTCCGCAGTCCAGCTCGTGACGACGATCCGCCCACCCGGTCGGACGACGCGGGTCAGCTCGCGGGCCGCCTGTTCGTGATCGGCGGCGAACATGATGCCGATCGTCGAGATGCCGGTGTCGAAGGCCCCGTTGCCGAACGGCAGAACCTCGGCGGGGGCCTCGATGAAGTCGACGTCGAGATGCTCTGCGGCTGCACGACTGCGGGCGATGTCGAGAAGCGCGGGCACATAGTCGATCGCGGTGACGTCGCCGCCCTGCCGGGCTGCGGCGAGTGCCGAGTGGCCGGTGCCGGTCGCGACGTCGAGAACACGGTCGCCGGGGATGACCGACGCCGCGGCGACGGTCGCTTCGTTGACCGGCACGGTCAGCGCGGCGATACGGTTGTAATCGCCGCTGCTCCAGACCTTCTGCTGCTTGTCGCGCAACGAGACGAGGTCCGGAGAGAGGGATGTCGTCATTGGATTGTCCATTCTGTGTGGTGGGACGACTGGCCGTCGGTGACCGATGTCGGTACCGGCGCACCACAACGGTCGGTCACCGGGCATGCGGGCCACATCGGTGAGGACCTCCCATCTTTCGTCGAGCGTCCTGCCCTTGAATGGGTAGACCCACCTATTCGGCCGTCTCGCGGCCTACACTCGGACGGTGCGTCTGTTGGAGAGAACCGAGCAGTTGTCGCAGATCAGCGCGGCATTTGCCCGGTTCCCGACCGGCTCGGCGTTCTCGATCACGGGCGAGAGCGGCGCGGGCAAGACGACGCTGGTCGCGCAGATCTGTGCGACCGCTGCAGATGTGCGCGTCCTGCGGGTGGCCTGCGATCCGCTCGACACCCCGCGACCACTGGGACCGGTGAAGGATCTCGGGATCGGCCGCGAGCCGATGATGCTGGCCGACGTCTGCGAGGCCGCCTTCGCCCATCTCGGCGCCGAGCCGACGCTGCTGGTGGTGGAAGATCTGCACTGGGTCGACGCCGCCTCGACCGATGTGCTGCGGTTCCTGTGTCGCCGGATCGAGTCGGTGCCGCTGCTCTTGCTGCTGACTCATCGAGATCTCGAACCGCAGGCGGCGGCGCGTGCACTTCTGGCCGAAGACATCTGTCGGATCGAACTGCCGCCGCTCAGCGTCGCGGCGATCGCAGAGCTGGTCGAGGGCACAGGTCTCGATCCCGCGCGTGTGCATGCCGCGACCGGCGGCAACCCCTATTTCGCGACCGAGGTCTCTCGTGAACCCGATCTGCCGATCCCGTCGTCGGTGCGTGACGCGGTGCTGGCACGGACGACGAAGGTCAGTGCGACAGATTTCGAGGCGCTCCAGCTGATAGCTGCTTCGCCGGAACGCGTCGCCGACAGCGCGTTGCCCGCCTTGCGCATCGACTACCCCACACTCCAGCGGCTCGCCGACACCGGGCTGCTGGAGTGGCGACCCGATGGCATCGTCTTTCGACATGAGTTGGCCCGGCGGGCAATCGAATCCACGATCCCACCGGGTGGGGTCGCACATCTGCACGCGCAGCTCCTGGACGCGCTGGAACAGTTGGACACCGTGCACCCGTCGGTGCTGACCCATCACGCCGTCGCGGCCCGAGACTCCGGCCGAGCCATCCGTCATGCGTTCGCGGCGGCCGAGGACGCCATCCGCGGTGGCGCACACACGGAGGCCGTCGCCTACTACGAGATCGCGAAGCAGCATCAGCGCAACGCTTCTGCGCGCGAGCGTGCGGAGTTGCTGCTTGCACTGGCCAACGAGCAGTACATGGTCAGCCGACTGCGCGATGCGATAGCCAGCGTCGACGAGACGTTCCCGTTGTGGGCCGAGCTCGGCGACGACGCCGGTTTGGCGACAGCGCATGTGGCCGTCGGGGTCTACGAGTACTACAGCGCCAACCGGCAGCGTGCCGAGTCGCACCTGACCCGTGCGGCGGAGATCGCGTATGGCACGGGCGCCACAACGGTGTACAGCCAGGCCCAGATCCAGCGCGCGTTCCTGGCGTTCATGCGCGGCGACGTGACGGGTACCGCATCCCTACTGGCCGACACCGCCTCGGCTCCCGATGAGGAACTCCAGCTGTGGACTCGGGTCGTCTCGGAATCGGCCGCGCTGTCCGGTGGTGAGGAGGATTCGCGCCGCAAACTTCTCGCGCACATGGAGACCGCGCGCGCACGCGGCTTCGACGAACTGGCGTCGACCGTCTATTCACAAGTGGCCAGCCTCGACGTCGAACAGGGCAGATACCGTGCTGCCGACCGGATTCTCGACGTCGGACTCCCGTTCACGGTCGAACGGGACATCCAGATCTGTCGCCACTGGCAGACGGCGGTCCGGAGTCGGCTGCAGTTGACGCGTGGCCACTGGAACGGTGCCCTCGAGGACGCCGGTGCGGTCATCGAGGCCGACGGGATGCCGATCGCCACGCTGTGGCCGCTCCTGGTCACGGTGTTGGTGCCACTTCGCCGTGGTGCCCCGTTCGATGCCGCCGAGATCGAGAACGCGTGGACGCTGGCCAGCCAGATCGACGAACCCCTACGGCGACTCGCGGTTCTGACCGCGCTCGCGGAGATCAGCTGGATGACCGGCGCCGAGGATGCGCGGGTCGCCGCGTCGGACACCCTCGACGACGACGGAACCGAGTGGGGGTCGGGAAGTCTCGCCGTCTGGCGGTCCCGGTTGGGTCTGCCGACGCAGACCGGCCGGATCGCGGAACCGTATCGGCTGTCGCTCGACGGCCGGCACGCCGACGCCGCGCGATGGTGGTCGGACGCGGGTGATCCGTTCTCATCTGCGCTGTGTTGGTTGGACTCTGACGATCCCGGACGCGGTGTGACGATGCTCGACGGACTCAGCGCCGTGGGTACCGCGGATCGAGCACGCGCGATGCTGCGCGAACGGGGTTGCGCCTCTGTCCCCCAGCGACCCAGGCCGGCGACGCGGGTGAATCCCGGCGGCCTGACGAACCGGCAATTGGAAGTCGCACGTCTGGTGGCCGAGGGGTTGTCGAACACCGAGATCGCCGGGCGCCTGTACATCTCGTCGAAGACCGCGGACCACCACGTCTCGGCGGTGCTGTCCAAGCTGGGGATGACCTCGCGTCGTGAGATCCTGGCGCAGGGCGTCGAGTTGGGGCTGAGATAGTGCCGGGTGCGCGTGCCTCGTCGGAAAAAGAAGTGGCGGGCCCTTTCGGCCGGTGCTAGCGTGAGCCGCGCTGTTCGATGATGGACAGCGCGAGACCTGGAGGTGAGTCGATGGTTGCCGTCGAGATCGCTGTCGCCCACAGCATCCGAACCATCCCCATTCCTCCAGCCCGTCTCTGACCCTCGAAAGCTGTTCCCGTGCATGCGACTGAGTCGCGGATCGGCTGCGCTTCCGGGGCGGCGGGCACATCCGAAGGTCTCAACAGTGAATTCTCCAGATCATTCGTCCTGCCGTATCGAGCTGACCACGCTCGGCTGGGACGACTATTTTTCGACTCTGTTCGCCGATCACGCCCGTGACGGCGACGTGCCCGCGCGCGTCGCGCGGGTGGATCGCGGCGGGTGCGACACCCTGACCGCAACGGGTCCGGTTCGCGCGGTCCGCGGCTCCGGACTCGGCACCGACCGCGAGCGGACGGTCTGCACCGGCGACTGGGTCGTGCTGCGCCGCGACGACGAGCCGGCCCACATCGTGGACGTGTTGCCGCGCCGGACGGCGATCACGCGGGCGAGTTCGGATCGGACGTCCGAACGGCAGGTGCTCGCTGCCAACGTCGACACCGTGATCATCGCGGTGTCGGTGGCGAACCGGGTGAACCTCGGCCGGATCGAACGCCTGCTGACGCTGGCCTACGACGCCGGCACGCGACCGGTGATCGCGTTGACCAAGTCGGACCTGGTCGACGACATCGTCGCCGGCGAAGGCGCGGTCACCGCGGTGGCCCCGGGCGCCGAGATGGTGGTGACGAGCACGGTCAGCGGTGTCGGTGTCGACGCGCTCGCGGCCACCATGACCGGCACCGCCGTTCTGCTGGGCTCGTCTGGTGCCGGCAAGTCGAGCCTGGCCAACGCGCTGCTGGGACGTGATCACATGGCGGCCAACGAGATCCGTTCCGTCGACGGCAAGGGACGACACACCACGGCGCACCGTGAGCTGTTGATTCTTCCCGGAGGCAAGGCTCTCATCGACACTCCTGGTCTGCGCGGGATCGGGGTCCAGGATGTTGCGGACGCGGCCGGTCAGACCTTCGCCGAGATCGAGGAGCTGGCACACGACTGCGCATTCCGCGACTGTGAGCACCGTAGCGAGCCCAGATGTGCGGTGCAGGAAGCGATTCGAGACGGTCGGATTGATGAGGGTCGATTGGAGCGCTACCGCAAACTGCTTCGCGAAAGCGAATGGTCGGCGGCCCGGGGCGATGCCCGCCAGGCGAGCAAGCGAAGCAAGCGGGACAAGGCCATCACGCGGGACATACGCGCGATGTATCGGTTTCGGGACCGACAGGGCTGAGCGGACTCAGCCCACTGGTCAGTCGTCGCCGACGGGACCGTCCAGGTGCGCCAGGGCGGCCCGCGCGGCTTCGAGCTCCTGACTGAGTTCCTCGATGCGACGCTGAGCGGCCGAGCGTGCCGACTCGATGACGGTGTCGACCGCGGTGATCGCGGTCTCGTCGCCCAGTTCGCGCATGGCCCTGGCCACTCGGTCGGCGGTCACCTCGGTGGGTCTCCCTTGCTTCCTGGTGCCGTGTGACACTGCCACCGTCCAGGTGCTCTCTCCGGCCGCGGTGATGGTCACGGTCGTCGGAGCGGTCGGCGCCTTCGTCTTTCGCGGCGGTTTGCTCGTGGCGGGCGAGGGCGCCGGCTCCCCGGCTCTGGACTGAGTGTCGGCGACGGGTTGCGCCCTCTTGGGTGTCTGGCGCGGACTCGATTCGGTGGTGGCGGGCTTGGCGACCGGGACGGGAACGTCCTGCGCGGGCTGGCGTTTCGAGGTTCGTCCGCCGGCGGACGACGCGGGCGCCGGCGCCGTTCGATTCCGCCGCAACTCGTCGGCCTCGAACGGCAACTGATCGTCGACGCCCCTCGGGCTCACTGTCACTGTCGAACCATCGATCGACACGACCCGTGCCGAGGCGCCGGCCTCCAGATTCAACGACGGCATCGCGTCTCGCAGGTACACGGTGACCCGCTTTCCGGAAGCGAGTGCAGCGGACAGCGACTCGAGGTCGCCGGGAGTCAGTCCGGCCTTTGTCTGTGAACTCACGGCGCCATTGTCGCACATGCGTGCGAACCGTCATCCGCAGCGCGGCAGAGCCCGGAATGGGGGTGAGGCGCTTCGACGCGGTTCAAACCCTTGAGAAACCGACCGTTACTTTTTCGTGACCTAAAGCATCGGACTGGCCTCGATGGTGAATGGCGGGACGATCGAGACCGTTCGCGGCCCTAATGTTCTGAGCGACGGTAACGGGCCTTCGGAGGGAAAACCAGTGACTCAGGCGAACACCCCGGCACACACGTCGACCGCCGCGCGTGAGGTGCCGATCGCCGACCACGCGTACGCCGGGATGACGATCGCCGCGCTGCTGTGCGTGACCTCGGCCGCCACATTCCTCACACTCTTCCCCTGACCCATGCGCCGCCAGACTTCGAGTGGAAAGCACCACAAGTGCTCCTTGCCGGTGTGTCACCTGCGTCGACTTCGGTCCGCAGGTGGCACACACCACTGAATCGGCCGGCTCGGCAGCCGATGTCTGACGGTCAGCCCGCTCGCACCCCGGTCAGCTGCTCGGACACATCCCAGAGACGTTCTGCCGCTTCGCGGTCGCGGAACGGTCTCCACGGTGTCTGCGCGCCGGGCGGTCCGCCCGCATTGCCAGGCCACTGAGGCCCATAGAACGCGCCGTCGACCGCACCCGGCGTCGTGGCAGCCATCAGTGCGGGGAGAGACGCCGTCTCGACGGTGCCCACACCGACACCATGTCTCGACAACCACTCGATCACCCGGCGGCCACCGGTCGGCACCGTCCTGCCGACCTCCGGTCGCGCCGCAAGGAGATTCGTCGGAGCGACGCCAGGGTGCGAGATCGTACTCGTCACCTCCCAGCCGGCCGCGCGACTTCGGCGTCCCAGCTCGAGCCCGAACAGGGCGCAAGCGATCTTCGACTGGCGGTATGCGCTCATCCCGTCGTAGTCGCGCTCCCAGTTGAGGTCGTTCCACCGCACTGCGCCGCGTCTCGCCGCGATGCTGGTCTGCGAGGTGACCCGCGCCTTCCCTGCCCGGAGCAGTGGGAGGACGGCGATGGTGAGAGCGAAATGCCCAAGGTGATTGGTGCCGAACTGGAGCTCGAATCCGTCGGCAGTGGTCATGCGCTCCGGCGGGGTCATGACGCCGGCGTTGTTGACGAGGATGCTGATCGGTGTGCCGTCGGTCCGGAGCCGCGCGCCCAATGCCTCCACGGAAGACAAGACAGCCAGGTCGACTTCTTCGACAGCGAGCGTGGCCGCGGGATGACGTTCCCGGATACGCTCGGCAGCCGCCGCACCTTTGCCGGGATTGCGCACCGGCATGACCACTTCCGCGCCGGCGCCGGCCAGAGCTGCCGCGATCTCCCACCCGACACCGTCGCTCGCGCCGGTCACCACCGTTCGTCGACCGGTGAGATCTGGGATGGTCAGGTCATACCTGCTGCTTCGTGACATCGGAGCTCCTCGTCGGGTCGGGTTCGTTCCCACGTGTTCCGAGTGTCGCGTGGTGTCGCACCTTTAACCACGACCTGTCGATCCGTGGCTGCGCGCCACCCGTCCACGGAAGAATGACCCGCATGATCGATCGTGCCGGCCTCGCCGACTTCCTCCGGGTGCGGCGTGGCGCCCTGCAGCCAGAGGACGTGGGGCTGCCGCGCGGGCAACGCCGTCGCACGGGCGGACTCCGGCGCGAGGAGGTCGCCGCGTTGAGCCACATGTCCACCGACTACTACTCCCGGTTGGAGCGCGAGCGCGGCCCGCAGCCGTCGCCGCAGATGATCGCGGCCATCGCGCAAGGACTGCACCTCTCGCGCGAGGAGCGAGATCATCTGTTCCTTCTCGCCGGCCACCAGCCGCCGGTGCGGGGAGCCGAGGGTGAGCACGTCTCTCCGGGCATGATGCGCATCTTCGACCGTCTCACCGACACTCCTGCCGAGATAGTCACCGAACTCGGTGAGACGTTGCGCCAGAACAGACTCGGTGTCGCCCTTGTCGGCGACCTCATGCGCTTCGACGGTCCCGCGCGAAGTATCGGGTACCGGTGGTTCACCGATTCCGGTTCTCGCCGGTTGCATCCTGTCGAGGACCACGAGTTCTACTCGCGCATGTACGTTTCGGGCCTGAGAGGTGTGCTGGCGCTCCGTGGCCCGGAATCCCACGCGGCCTCGCTGGCGGAACGACTTCGCGGGGAGAGTCCGGAATTCCGCGACATCTGGGCCCGGCACGAGGTGGGAATCGCCCCGCGAGACCTCAAGAGGTACGTGCATCCGGAAGTCGGGTTCTTGGAGTTGAATTGCCAGATCCTGGTCGACCCGCGGTGTTCGCACTCGCTGCTCGTCTACACCGCGACCCCGGGCAGCGCGAGTTCGGAGAAACTCCGACTGCTTTCTGTCGTCGCAGCGCCGTCGGCGCTCTGATCGAGTCCGTGGGCTGCACGGGGTGAGTTCGGGGAACGGTCAGAAGTCGAACCCGCCGCCGAAATCGCCGCCACCGCCGAAATCGCCGCCACCGCCGAAGTCTCCCGAATCGCCGCCGCCGAAGTCCCCGGAGTCCCCGCCGTCGAGCGCGCCGGTGTCGGAGCCGTCACCGGCGCCGCTCTCGAATCCCTGCGCGTCGTAGGGCACGCCTGCCATGCCGGAGAACATCGCCGAGAACAGGAACATCGAACCGAGTCCCCACGCGCCGGCGACCAATGCCGGCTTCCACCACGGCTCCGAGTACCAGCCCGCCGGCACCGGTCGCCCTGCGACACGACCGCCCGGGTAGTAGTTCGGGGTCTGCTCGGACGGGTTCGGCGAGGCTGCGACCTGCCGTCCTTCGAACTCCACGGTGCGGTCTTCGGTGACCGCGCCGGCGCTCTTCTGTCCATCGAGTTCGGGAATCGCCGGTCCGGGGTCGAGGTTCATCGCGGCGCGGGCCGCCCGGATGTAGTACAGACCTTCGATGGCGGTCTGCTTCGCCAGTCGGGCCTGCGTCGGGGAGTTGGCCTGCTCGATCTGCGAGCCGGCCGCGGTGTACCGCTCCCCCGCGTCGGCCAGCGCCTGCTTCGACGCCGGTCCGTCGCCGACCAGCATGAACACCTGTCCCCCGAGTCGTTCGATGGCTTGTCGCGCATCGGCCTTCGCGTCGTCGAGGGTGCGGGCCGCGTTGGCGCCGGAACGCTGCTGGGCAAAGACCACCACCCCGACGACGACCACGACGATGACGGCGATCAAGATCAGTGCTTCCATGCTTCCCTCCGGTTTCGCGTGTCCGCGGCATGCCGGTCGTCACCAACCGACATTTCGGACACCACCGAGCGTACCGATGACGATCGGTCCGCTGCCCGGTCGACGAGCGGCGCCGACGCGCTGACCATTCTCGTCGAGGACCTGGATCCGCGTTGCGTGTTCGACCCGGTGACGAATGCGGGTGACCATCACGAACGATGCCGCGCTGCACGGCCGACGCAGCCATCGGTCACCCTTGTGAGGTGACCGATGGCAGCGGAATCCGGGTACTGGGCAGTCACAGCGGGACGCGCGTGGCCGAGCTCCGCTGCGAATGGGCGCGTGAGGCCGATCCCGGCGTCGGGCCGTGGCGGGCCGATGGTGCGTTCATCGCAGCGGTCACGGCCTGGCTCGACGACGATCGCCGAACGGTCTGGACCGCCGGTGCCGGTGATCTCGCTGTCGGAATGGTGTGCTTGACCGAACACGTCCGGATGCCCAGTCCTCGCCGCGCCGCCGGTGGCCGTTGGGGCTATCTCGGCCACCTCTACGTGCGCCCCGCGTTCCGCGGGTCCGGAATCGGACGGGACCTGATCCGGCACGCCACCGGGACCGCCGACGATCGCGGATACGCCAAGACGGTCCTTTCACCAACCGAACGGTCAGTGGGCCTTTACGAGCGATGCGGTTTCGTTATGAACAACGACCTCATGATCCGACGCCGGTGACCGCGACGCACGTTGCCGGGCGGTCCGCCGTGCCGGGATCTCTACCATGGCGGCGTGTTCTTCTTGTTCGGTTATGGCCGTAGGCAGAAGCATCTCGGGGCGGGTCAGACCCGCGCGTGTCCCCGCTGCCACAACACCACCCAGTGGGCGCGGATGCGCGAGTACTCGCAGTTCTCCGTCTTCTTCATCCCGATCGCGCGGTGGAACCGGCGCAACTTCGAGGCCTGCGGGATCTGCGGCGCGGCAGTGGCTGTCTGAGCGGCGTCCGGGGTGACTCGGGGAGGCTCGGTCTCATGCCGGACGCGGACCCGGTTTGCCGAGTGCGAAACTGGTTACCCTCGGAAGGGTGTCCGCCTCCCCCGATTCCCCCGCACGCACCAGTGCCGCGATCACCGGCTTCGAACGCACCTTCGTCGATGCGCTGACGGCCCTGACGGTGCCGTGGCAGGGGGCCGACGCGCCCGCCCCGCGGCTGCTCGTCGTCAACGGGTCACTCGCCGCCGACCTGCAGCTCGACGTCGAGGCGCTCCGAACCGACGACGGCGTCGCGCTCCTGTCGGGTGCGGCCGCCCCGGCCGACGCGGTTCCCGTCGCAACCGCCTACTCCGGTCATCAGTTCGGCGGCTACTCCCCACTTCTCGGCGATGGCCGGGCATTGTTGCTCGGCGAGCTCATCGACCGCGATGGCGGGCGAGTCGATCTGCAACTCAAGGGATCCGGGCGCACGCCGTTCTCCCGGGGCGGCGACGGGTTCGCAGTCGTCGGGCCGATGTTGCGTGAGTATCTGGTCAGCGAGGCCATGCACGCGCTCGGGATTCCGACGACGCGTTCGCTGTCGGTCGTGGCGACCGGCCGTGACATCCAGCGGACCGGTGCCGAGCCGGGCGCGGTGCTCGCCCGGATAGCCGCGAGCCATCTCCGCGTCGGAACCTTCGAGTACGCGGTGCGCAACACCGATCTGACCCAGCAGCTCGCCGATTATGCGATCGATCGTCACTATCCGGAGCTCGCGCGGGACTCGGAGTCCGGTCGCAACCGCTACCTCGAGTTCTTCGAAGCCGTCCTCGAACGTCAGGCCGCTCTGGTGGCCCAGTGGATGCTGGTTGGCTTCGTGCACGGGGTGATGAACACCGACAACACCACGATCTCGGGTGAGACCATCGACTACGGGCCCTGCGCCTTCCTCGACGCGTTCGACCCGTCGGCAGTGTTCAGTTCGATCGACCACGCGGGTCGGTACGCCTACGGAAATCAGCCGGCCGTCCTCAAGTGGAATCTGGCCCGGTTCGCCGAGACCCTCCTCAGGTTCATGGCCGAGACGCCCGATGAGGCGATCACTGCGGCGACCGAGGCGCTGGACTCCTACGAGGCGCGGTACGAGCGCCACTTCGCGACCGGCATGGCGTCGAAGATCGGTCTGGAAGATGCGTCCGCCGACCCCGACCTGATCGCCGACCTCCTGACCCTGATGCGCGAGCATCGCGCCGACTGGACGGGTACCTTCCGCGCGCTCGCGGATGAGCTCCGCGGGGATCAGGTCCCGATCACCAGTCTCCTACCGCGCGAGTACATCGGTCCGTGGCTCGACCGGTGGCGAGCCGCGCTGGCCGCAGCCGGCCGCGAACCCGCGGCGGTCGCCTCGACGATGGATCGGGTCAATCCCGTGTACATCCCGCGCAATCACCAGGTCGACGCAGCCCTGCGCGCCGCGACCGAGGGAGATCTGGAACCCTTCGGTCGGCTGCTGGCGGCCGTCACGCATCCGTTCGAACGTCGCATCCAGTGGGCGCACTACGCGGCGCCGGCCCCGCAGGCCTTCAGCGATTCCTTCCAGACCTTCTGCGGCACCTAGCGAGACCGTCGGATGAGGACTCGTGAACCCCGGTGAGGACGTCGACTCCCGCGAGGCACTGCTCGCCGAGAGGGAACGCACCGCCGCACTGATCGAGTCCTTGTCGAGCCGCCTGGCCGCTGTCGTCGAGGCGACGAGTGACGCCGCGGCCGACGACGAGCACGACCCGGAGGGGTCGACTCTGGCGGTCGAACGCGGACATCTGGTCGCCCAGCTGGAACGCTCACGGGTCCGGCTCGACGAGATCGGTGCCGCCCTGGATCGAGTCGGTTCCGGCTCGTACGGCCGGTGCGAAACCTGCGGTGCGCCAATCGGTGCGGAGCGACTCGAAGTGCTACCGGCCGCCCGGCAGTGCGTGCGATGCGCGGCGCGGAGTCCGTCGAGACGGTGGTGAGGAGGGACCAGGAATTCGTGTCCGGTTCGCCTCCGACATATGCGCGTGTGGCCATACGCGGGTAGACCGGAGGGCGGTAGAGCACGCAACGACTCGAACCGAGAGGTGTCCGGCATGAAAGCCATCCAGATCGTCAAGCCAGGAAATCCGCCCGAACTCCGCGAGGTCGACAAGCCGACACCCGGACCGGGGCAGGTGCTGCTGAAGGTGACCGCCGCCGGTGCGTGCCACTCCGACGATTTCGTGCTCAACATGCCCGCCGAAGGCTTTCCCTATCCGCTGCCGATGACGCTCGGGCACGAGGGCGCAGGCGTGGTCGCCGAGATCGGTAGCGGCGTCACATCACTCACCGAGGGAACCGCGGTCGCGGTCTACGGCCCGTGGGGCTGTGGCGTCTGCCATTTCTGCTCGCGTGGCCTCGAGAACTACTGCACCCGCGCCGCCGAACTCGGCATCGCCCCGCCCGGACTCGGCAACGAGGGCGCGATGGCCGAGTACATGATCGTCGACGATGCTCGGCATCTCGTGCCGCTCGGTGATCTCGACCCGGTTGCGGCAGTACCGCTCACCGATGCCGGCCTCACTCCTTACCATGCGATCAAACCGTCGCTGCCGAAGCTCGTCGGCGGCACCACCGCGGTCGTGATCGGCGCGGGTGGTCTCGGGCACATCGGGATTCAGCTGCTGAGGCACCTGACCCCGGCGCGGATCATCGCCCTCGATGTCAGCGAGGACAAGCTCGCGTTCGCGCGCGAAGTGGGCGCCCACGAGACTGTCCTCAGCGATGCCGACGCCGTCGCGAATGTTCGGAAGATCACCGGAAATGACGGGGCCACAGCCGTATTCGACTTCGTCGGACTGCAGCCGACGATCGACACCGCGATGGGAGTCGTCGGCACCATGGGCGATGTCGTGATCGTCGGCATCGGTGACGGGGTCGCGGCCGCCAAGGTCGGGTTCTTCTCGCAGCCGTACGAGGTGTCGGTACGCGCACCGTACTGGGGTGCCCGGGACGAACTCATCGAGGTCCTCGACCTCGCCCGCGACGGCGTCCTGGAGGTCGCCGTCGAGAAGTTCTCCCTCGACGACGGGCTCGAAGCGTATCGCCGGCTCGCTGCGAACGAGCTGCGCGGACGGGCGGTCGTGATTCCCGACTGACGTCCGCAGGACACACATCGAGCCGGCGGCGAGAATTCCCCAACCGTCCCGCGCCCACCTAACCTACGGTACCGTAACTTAGGTGAAGGTCGACCTGTCCGAATCCCAGGCTGTGTACGAGCACTACCTGACGCATCAGCAGGATCGAACCCGGGCGCGGCTGATGTACGGAGTGCTCGCCGCCCGGATTCGACCGGTCGTGCGCTTCCGTTCCCGGGACCGTCTCACGCGCGTTGTTCGCAGCGGTGCACCGTTGCTGATCGCGGCCAACCACGTCTCCGAACGGGATCCGCTGGTGCTCGCCGCGGCCGGATTCCGGTCGCCGCTCCGGAGGCGGATCGGCAATCTGCGGGTCCTCGCGAAGGACGAGCTGTTTGCCGATGCCGAGCAACGCAGGAAGATCGACACCCTCGGGGGGATCCCGGTCTTCCGCGGGAAAGACCACGGGGTGCGCGCCGCCGCGGATGCGGGTCGTCAGATGATCGGCGTGTGCGTCGAACGGATGGCACGCGGTGACAGCATCGCCGTGTTTCCGGAAGGCACGTGCAACGAGGGCGACCCCACGCAGGTGCAACGACTCGGCACCGGAATCGGCCACATCGCCCATCGGGCGCTGCGCGACGACGTCGGGGTGTGGTTGATCTCGGCGGGGATCGCCTACCCGGACGGAGGCGGGCGCCCCGTCGTCGCGTTGGGTGATCCGGTAGACCTCGCTGCGCGGCGGGACGACACGCCTGCGGCGGTCACCCGATGGATCCAGCGAGATCTGCAAGGGGTGGTCGACGACGCGTGCAGCCAGGTCCGTTGACTCAGGGTCCGCCCGGGTGACGACGCCGATCGGGTTTGGCTTGCGCGCCCCAGGGTTAAGCGCAGGAGATGCAACGAGATGACGCCGCCGATCCAGATGAACGAGACACGGCCGTATCTGACCGGGACGTCCGCGACGATCCGGATTCCGCCGATCCCGACGACCCGAGGAAGCCGGACTCGCCGACGGATCTGACCAAGCCGTCGATCGTCTTCGTCCTGAAGAAGACGGCGCGCGAGTTCTCGCGGGACCAGTGCACGGACCTGGCTGCCGCGTTGACCTATTACTCGGTGCTGTCGCTGTTCCCGGCCCTCCTCGCGCTGGTGTCGCTGCTCGGCGTGTTCGGCCAGGGCGAGAAGACGACCGACGCCGTCCTGCAAATGGTCGACGACCTCGGACCGTCCTCGGCAGTGGACACCCTGCGGGGCCCCGTCGAACAGCTGGTGTCCGCCCCCAGCGCCGGTTTCGCGCTCGTCCTCGGTCTGGTCGGCGCCCTGTGGTCGGCGTCCGGTTACGTCGGAGCATTCGGCCGTGCGATGAACCGGATGTATGAGATCGACGAGGGCCGACCCATCTGGAAGCTCCGACCCATCATGCTGCTGGTGACACTGGTCGCTCTCGTCCTCGCGGCGGCAGTGGCACTGATGCTCGCGATCAGTGGGCCGATCGCGAAGTCCATCGGTGACGTCGTCGGATTCGGTGACACCGCACTCACCGTGTGGAACATCGTCCGCTGGCCGATCCTGCTGCTGTTCGTCGTCCTGATCGTCGCGATCCTGTACTGGGCAACGCCGAACGTGCAGCAGCCGAAGTTCCGCTGGATCAGCGCCGGTGCGGTCCTCGCCATCATCACCTGGATCGTCGCGTCGGCAGCGTTTGCGTTGTACGTCTCGAACTTCGGCAGTTACAACAAGACCTACGGAGCCCTCGCCGGGGTCATCGTCTTCCTGCTCTGGCTGTGGCTGACCAACCTCGCACTGCTCTTCGGCGCCGAATTCGATTCGGAACTCGAACGCGGCCGGCAACTCCAGGCGGGCATGCCCGCCGAGGAGCACCTGCAGCTGCCGCCGCGGGACACCACCGCGTCGGACAAGAACGACGAGAAGGATCAGAGGTTCATCGAACAGGCGCGCGCGCTTCGCGAGTCGCAAGGGAACTGAGCTGCGGGGCGGTACCCCGTAACGTCAGTACAACCGACCTGGCACGAGCTCGGTCGATCGGCGGAAGGAACGTGGCACGATGAGCCGCAATCAAGTGACCGGCGCGGTGGACCGCGCCACCGACAGCCCATGGTTCGAGCGTCTTGCGCGTGCCGGACACGGGGTCAGCGGTCTGCTCCATCTGCTGATCGCCTATATCATTCTGCGCCTCGCGTTCGGCGGGGGTGGAAACGCCGATCAATCGGGGGCGCTGGGTATCTTCGCCGACTCAGCAGGCGGCCGGTTCGTGCTGTGGGTCGCCGCGGTCGCGTTCGCCGCTCTCGCACTGTGGCGACTCGCCGAGGCCATCGTGGGCCCTCATGCCACCGAGCCGGGTGAGGACAGTGACGGCGCCGAGCAGTGGTTCGACCGCGGAAAAGCGCTGTCGCTGGCCGTCGTCTACGTCGGTTTCGCGTGGTCGGCAATCCGTTTCGCCACCGGCCAGGGAAAGTCGAGTGGTCAGGAGAACGCGGGTCTGACGGCGCGGCTTCTGCAGTCCGGTGGCGGCAAGTTCGTTCTCGTGGCAGCCGGTCTGATCATCATCGGAGTCGGGATCTATCACGTGTACAAGGGCGCCAGCCGTTCGTTCCTCGACGATCTCAAGATCTCCGACGACAAGGCTGCGACAATCGCGGGTGTGATCGGTTATTGCGGCAAGGGTGTCGTCCTGGCCGGCACCGGCATCCTGGTCATCATTGCGGTCGCGACTGCCGATCCGTCGAAGGCCACGGGGATCGACGGCGCGGTCAAGACACTCGCCGGCCTTCCCGCCGGGCAGGTGCTGATGATCCTGGCCGCGGTGGGTATCGCCGCCTACGGCGTGTACTGCTACTGGCTGGTGCGGTTCGCACGAATGTGAGTCCCCGCGAACCGCGCCGCCGATCACTCACGCGCCGAACGCGTTTAGTCCCTCGATCGCCGAGTTCACTAGGTTGTCCCGGTCCAGCCCGGTGCCGGAGGTGATGGCCTCGATCCACGCCTCGGTCGTGGCCACCGCGGCGGAATTCGAGTTCAGCAGTGCCATGAGGGTGTTGTGGACGTCTTCGGCAGATGCCTTCCCGGCAGCGTTCGCGAGGTGGATGGCACCGGTGGCGTCGGAGATGATCTCCACGCCGAAGCCGAGTTCGTCCGCGCCGGGGGTGCGACGATCGTCGGGTTGTGCCTGGGCGCGGTCGCCGTCGCGGACTCCGGTCTGCTCGCCGGACGGCCCGCGGTGACGCATTGTGTGGCCATGGACGCCGTCAGGGCGCGGCACGCCGACATCGAGGTCGACTCGCTGGTTCTCTACGTGGATCACGGTGACGTGATGATGTCGGCCGGCACGGTCTCCGCAGTCGATGCCTGTTTGCATCTGGTGCGGAACCGGCTGGGCGCCGACATCGCCAACGACGTCGCGCGGCGCCTGGTCGTCGCCCCGCACCGCGACGGTGGCCAGGCCCAGTACACGCGCCGTCCCGTTCCGGAGACGCACACGGGCAACCCGATCGCGATGTGATCGATTGGGCGCTGGAGCATCTCGACGAGACGCTGACCGTCGACCGACTCGCGGCGCAGGCCTGTATGAGTACGCGCGGCTTCGTCCGCAAGTTCAAGGTCGCAACCGGAACGACCCCCGCGCAGTGGGTGCTGTCCCAACGCCTCGATGCGGCCCGTGTCCTCCTGGAGACGACTGATCTCGCGGTCGACACGGTCGCTCGCCGTTGCGGTTTCGGCAGCGCGGTCACGATGCGCCAGAACTTCGCCGCCGCGTTCGCGACGTCACCGGCCAACTATCGGCGGCAGTTCCGGGGTGTGTGACTCGTGGTGCGTCCGGCCGACTCCTCGATTCCCGGCCTCGCCCGATCTCCGGCCCGTGCGAAACGCAGTCTGTCGTCGTCGACCTCGCCCCGGAACAACCGGCGGTCGGCGTAGTAACTCATCGACATGACCCACGGTTCCTCGGGGCCCTGCTTGGGCAGGGTGTCCAACGCCCGTTGCACATATCCGGCCCCGAAGTCGAGCAGCGGCCGCGTCGGCATCTCCGGGTCGGCCACCGCCCACACGCTGTCGTATCCCTGGGAGTCCATGTGTGCGAGCAGCTTGCAGAAGTACTCGCACAGCAGGCCGATCTTGAGGGTCCACGACGCATTGGTGTAGCCGATCGCCAGCGCGAAGTTCGGGACCCCGGACAGCATCATCCCGCGATAGACGACGGTGTCGGGAATCGACACCGGTTGACCGTCGACCGTCAGCTCGATGCCGCCGATGATCTTGATGTTCAATCCTGTTGCGGTGACGACGATGTCGGCCTCGAGTTCTTCGCCGCCGGCGGTCCGGATGCCGGCCTCGGTGAAGGTGTCGACCCGATCGGTGACGATCGAGGCCCTCCCCGCACGGATGGTCCGGAAGAGGTCGGCGTCGGGCACCACACACAACCGCTGATCCCATGGGTTGTAGGGCGGATTGAAATGGGTGTCCACCGGATAACCGTCGGGCAGTTGTGATTCGTTGATCTTGCGGATCATCCGGCGGGCGACAGTTGGGAATCGTTGGCACAGTTCGAACAACACCCGTTGCTGCGCGACATTCTTGTGCCGGGTCAGTGCGTAACCGCGTTCGGTGCCGAAGACCTTCTTCAGGGCGTTGGCGATCGCGTCTTCGCGCGGCAGCGGGATGATGTAGGTCGGGGTTCGCTGCAGCATGGTGACGTGTGCCGCCTGATCGGCCATCGCGGGCAGCAGCGTGACCGCCGTGGCGCCGCTGCCGATGACCACGACTCTCTTGTCCGTGTAGTCGAGATCCTCGGGCCAGTGCTGCGGATGAACGATTTCGCCGCGAAACCGCTCGGTCCCGGCGAACTCCGGCGAGAATCCCTCGTCATAGTCGTAATAGCCCGAGCCGCAGAAGATCCACCGGGCACTGATCTGCACCCGTTCGGCGGTGCCGGCGCGTTCGATGTCGACGAGCCACCGAGCCGCATCGGACGACCACGCGGCGGACACGACTCGATGTCCGTACCGGACCAGAGATCCCAGATCGTTCTCGTCGATCGTCTCGTGGAGGTAGTCGAGAATGCGCGGTGCGTCGGCGATGGCCTGTCGATCAGTCCAGGGCTTGAAGTCGTAACCGAAGGTGTGCAAGTCCGAGTCAGACCGAATACCCGGATAGCGGAACAGGTCCCACGTGCCGCCGGCCGTTTCCCGGGCCTCCAGGACGACGATCGACTTGCCGGGATGCTCGGTCCGCACCCAGCGCGCCGCGCCGATGCCCGAGATTCCGGCCCCGACGATGAGGACATCGACTTCGTCTGGGATCTGTGTCATCCGGCACTCCTTCGGTCGGTCTCGTGGTGATCGGCATCCAGGATGCCTCGCCGGTCGTTGCCGGCGCCACAGCGGGTGGCGACGCTACCCGTCGACGCGTCGCCCGGTGCTCTCGGTTTCCGGTCGCGCAGCTGCTGCGTCGTTCGCGACCGCTGCACCGAGCAGTTGTCCACCGCTGGTCAGCAGCGCACGGCGCCACGGCGCCACGCCCTCGATCTCGATCTGGATGGACATCGACAGCACGGTTCGGATGAGGACGATGAGCCCGAGGATGAGCGCATCCTCGATCGACGGTTTGGAGGTGATGGTGCGGATGAGATCCGCCGCGACCAAGACTTCCAGCCCGAGGAGAATGGCCGCCCCGAGTGTGTTGCGCAGTACCGAGAAGGCGGTACCGCCACCCTCTCCGCGGCGGAGCGAGCGTGCGCCGAGCACACACGCGATGACCGCTCCCACGATCATCGCGAAGGCGCCGACCGCCTCGAATCCGACCGCTACCGCTGTGAAGAGTTCCTCACCGCTCATGCGGTGGAGAGTACGGGAACCGGGGCGCAGCCGGTGTCCCGTGTAGGTCAGTTGTCTTCGGATTGCCGCCCGGGTAGGAACTGGCGGATTCCCTGTTTGGCTGCGTTCTTGGCGACGGCCCATGCATCGTCGTCACCCTTGACCAGCGCCTCGCCGAGGGCGAGGACCTGCTCGCGGGTCGCGTGCGGCGGGACGGGAGGAACCGTCGGGTCGCAACGCACGTCGAGCAGTGCCGGCCGATCGGCGGCCAGGGCGGTGTCCCATGCGGCACCGAGATCGTCCGGGTCGTCGACGTTGATCCCGACGAGTCCGATCCCCCGCGCGAAAGCCGCATAGTCGACATCGGGGAGTTCTTGTGAGGCAGCGAATTTCGGTGACCCCGACATCGCGCGCTGTTCCCACGTGACCTGGTTCAGGTCGTTGTTGTGCACCACCACGACCACGAGCCGAGGATCCGTCCACTGCTGCCAGTAGTGCGCCACGGTGATCATCTCGGCCAGGCCGTTCATCTGCATCGCACCGTCGCCCTCGAAAGCGACCGCGGGCCGGTCCGGGTGCGCCCACTTGGCGCCGATCGCATAGGGCACCGCCGGCCCCATCGTGGCCAGCGTCCCGGACAGCGATCCCCTCATCTCGTCGCGAAAGACGATGTGCCGTGCGTACCAGTTGGCGGCACTGCCCGAATCCGCGGTGATGATGCAATTCGACGGGGCGCGTGGCGAGAACTCGTGGAAGATGCGCATCGGATTGACCGGATCCGCGTCGGTCATCGCCTGGGCGGCCGCGTTCGTCCACCAGCGCTCGACGTCGGCTTCGACCTTGTCGCGCCACGAGCGGTCGGTCTTGGGTTCGAGCAGTGGGATGAGAGCTTGCAGCGTGGCGCGCGCATCGCCGACGACATTGAGCTCATTCGGGTAGCGCATGCCGATCATCTCGGGTGCATGGTCGATCTGCACTCCCCTGGCCTGTCCGAACGACGGGAGAAACTGGGAGTACGGGAAATTCGATCCGACGGTCAGGAAGGTGTCACAACCGGTCATCAGCCGATGGCTGGCCGTCGTGCCGAGCAGGCCGATGGAACCGGTGACCCACGGCAGCGTGTCGGGGAGGACATCCCGCCCGAGAAGTGCCTTCGCGCAGCCGGCGCCGAGGACGTCGGCGACCGTGATGAGCTCGGACGCACAACCACGAGCGCCCTGGCCGACCAGCATCGCGACCCGCTCCCCGGAGTTGAGGATCTCGGCTGCTCGCGCGACCGCATCTGGGTCCGGCGCGGGGGTCGCCAAGGTGACCCCGAGGCTGGACGGGACCTGCTTGAAGGCCTGCTGTGGTGGCTCGTAGGTCAGGTCGAGAACATCCGAGGGAAAGATCAGAGCGGTCGGCGCGCGTTCGGCGAGCGCGATCCGTATCGCCCGGTCGATGAGATTCGGAAGCTGTTCGGGCACCATGCACACCTGCACGAAGTCGCTGCAGACATCTTTGTACAGCGCCAACATGTCGATCTCCTGCTGGTACGCACCACCCATCGCGGATCGCTCGGTCTGTCCGACCAGCGCGACGACGGGCACGTGGTCGAGTTTGGCGTCGTACAGCCCGTTGAGCAGATGGATGCCGCCCGGGCCGCTCGTCGCGGCGCACACCCCGACCTCACCGGAGAACTTCGCGTACCCGACGGCCTGGAAGGCGCTCATCTCCTCGTGTCGCGATTGAACGAATTGCGGATCGTTCTCCGCGCGAACCCACGCCGACAGCAGGCCGTTGATGCCGTCGCCGGGGTAGCCGAACACCTGCCGGACCCCCCACTCCCGAAGGCGTTGCAGCACGATGTCGGCGACGGTCTCGGACATGGAATCTCCTCGGGACGACGTCCCGGACGGTGACGGTGACCGCCGGGCTGTCGCTCGACTACCCGGGGAGAAGCCCGCTGACACCCGTCGGGCTGCGCCGACCCAGCACTCGCCCGCGGGTCACCTCGAGCCGTGCCACACGGCGTCGAACGGCGCGCGCGAGGCGAGACGACCGACGATGCCGTCGTGGGTGAACTGCTTGGCGGTCCGGATCGCGTCGAGAACCTCGACGCCCTTGGTGAGTTCGGCGGTCGTGGCGGCGGCGAACACGCAACCGGCACCGGAGACGCGCTCGTTGCCCACCTTTGGGGCGCGGAGGACGGTTACCTCGGTGCCGTCGAAGACGACATCGACCGCCTCGTCCCCGGGCAGCCCGACCCCGCCCTTGACGACGACCACCCGAGGCCCGAGGTCGTGGATCCGACGCGCCGCTTCGGCGAGGTCATCGATCGACGCCAGCTCGTCCATGCCGGCCAGGGTTGCTGCCTCGAACAGATTGGGGGTCACCACGGTGGCCAACGGCAGGATCTCCGAACGCAGCGCGTTGTCGGTGTCGAGGGCCGCCCCGGGCTCCTGGCCTTTGCAGATCAGCACCGGGTCGACGACGACGTCACGCCACTCACGCGAGGCCAAGGCCTTCGCGACGGTCGAGATGGTGGTCGGCGTGCCCAGCATGCCGATCTTCACGACGTCGGGTTCCTGCGCGACGGTGGCCACCTCGATCTGATCGGCGATCACCGCGGACTCGACGGGTACGAATCGATGTGCCCAGCCGTTGTCCGGGTCGAAGGACACGATGCAGGTGATGGTCCCCACCCCGTAGGTGCCGAGCTGCGCGAACGTGCGCAGGTCGGCTTGGATGCCCGCTCCCCCGCTGGCCTCCGACCCGGCGATCACATAAGACACCACTGACATCGACGATCTCCTCCCGCGGCCTGTCTCGGATTCGGGTTTCTTTTCTACACCCCCACGCGTGACCCCAGTCTGCGCGCACCGCGCCGCCGCCGCGGTTAGTACGGCAATCGTGGGGTATCCGGTCGGGCATGAGTCCAGACACGATGCGTGCGATGGTCTACCGCGGTCCCTACAAAGTCCGTGTGGAATCCAGACCCGTCCCCGCCCTCGAACATCCCAACGATGCCATCGTCCGGGTGACGCACGCGGCGATTTGCGGGTCGGATCTGCACCTGTACCACGGGATGATGCCCGACACCCGGCCCGGGATGACCTTCGGTCACGAGTTCATCGGGGTCGTCGAGGCGGTCGGCGGCTCGGTTCAGAACTTGTCTGTCGGCGACCGGGTCATGGTCCCCTTCAACGTCTACTGCGGGACGTGTTACTTCTGCGCGCGGGGCCTGTACTCCAACTGCCACAACGTGAATCCGAACGCCACCGCCGTCGGCGGAATCTACGGCTATTCGCACACCTGCGGCGGATACGACGGCGGCCAGGCCGAATTCGTGCGCGTCCCGTTCGCCGACGTCGGCCCCAGCGTCATCCCCGACTGGATGGACCCGGAGGACGCACTCCTGCTGACCGACGCCCTCTCGACCGGCTATTTCGGAGCCCAGCTGGCCGACATCCGTCAGGGCGAGACCGTCATCGTGTTCGGCGCAGGACCGGTCGGACTGTACGCCGCGCGATCGGCCTGGTTCATGGGCGCCGGTCGCGTCATCGTCATCGATCACCTGCAGTATCGCCTGGACAAGGCGGCGCAGTTCGCTCACGCCGAGACCTACAACTTCGCCGAGTACGACGACATCATCGTTCACTTGAAGAACATCACCGACAACATCGGTGCGGATCGCGTGATCGACGCCGTCGGCGCGGAAGCAGACGGTAATTTTCTCCAGCACGTGACCGCGGCCAAGTTCAAGCTGCAGGGTGGGTCGCCGATCGCCCTCAACTGGGCGATCGATGCGGTCCGCAAAGGCGGCACCGTGTCGGTCATGGGCGCGTACGGGCCCATGTTCAGCGCGGTGAAGTTCGGTGACGCCATGAACAAGGGACTCACGCTGAACATGAACCAGTGTCCGGTGAAACGGCAGTGGCCCAGGTTGTTCGATCACATTCGCAACGGTTACTTCAAGCCGAACGACATTGTCACGCATCGCATACCGCTCGAGCACATCGCGGAGGGATATCACATCTTCTCGGCGAAACTCGACGACTGCATCAAACCCATCATCGTCGCCGACGCCGGCTGAGGAGGATCCATGCCCGCTTACCCCGCTGACCGTCCGAACGACCCCGACACCTCTGCCCTCGTCGACCGGATACCCGGCTGGGGCGTCGATGTGGACACCGCGAATCGTCCCGCGGTTCCCCGCGAACTCCCCGTCGCACCGGCCCCGGGCGTGCACTGGACCGTCCTGGACGACCAACCCGAGCGCCGACCCCGCGAACGGTCGAACGAACATGCCTTCCTCACACCGGTTTTCGGTACGTCGACGCCGCCGCGCGGTCTCTCCGGCGCGATTCGGCGTTCTGCCTACCGCTACAGCGAAGGCCGCGCGGCGCACTGGCTGATCCTCCTCGGTGCCGACCGCGTGGCGTCGATCGAAGCGCACCTCGCGTCGTTCGCGACCGCGCGACCGGACAATCCGCTGACGGAAACCGGCGTCACCTCCGAGTTCAGCCACCACGGCTGGTCGTCCCGTCGTGGCCGTAGACGCGTCGACGGCAACCACGCCTGGATCGACCCGTTGCTCGTGGGCGGTCCGTGGGTGATCACCGGCGCCGTGGCCGGAGTCGCCGTGCGGCGGGCGGTCCGGTCGGCTCGACGATCTCGTCGATGACAAGGACTGGGGGGCATCGTGACTCCCGGGGCTGAGACCGGGCATGCGGGGGCGGCAGCGTTCGTTCCCGACTCGCGCGATCTCGACGATCTGTCCTCGGCGGCGCGAGACTGCCGGGGATGTGACCTCTACCGCGACGCCGATCAGACCGTCTTCGGCGCGGGTAGGCCCGGATCGGCGATCATGTTCGTCGGCGAGCAACCCGGTGACCAGGAAGATCGCGCCGGCGAACCGTTCGTCGGTCCGGCCGGCCGGCTCTTCGACCGCGCTCTCGAGGCCGCCGGCATCGACCGCGAGACCACCTACGTCACCAACGCGGTGAAACACTTCAAATTCACTCGAGCGGCGGGTCAGAAGAGGCGGATTCACGAGAAGCCGAACCGCGGCGAGGTAGTGGCGTGCCGGCCGTGGCTTCTGGCCGAGCTCGACGTGGTCTCACCCAGCATCGTCGTGTGTCTGGGAGCGACAGCCGCGCAGGCATTGTTGGGCACCAGCTTTCGGCTTACCAGGCACCGTGGCGAACGCTTCGGTCTCGGCGCCGACGGGGACGTCGGTCCCGACCACGCCGAGTCCGTCGTGGCCACCGTTCATCCCTCGTCGATCCTGCGCGGACCCGCAGAACGGCGCGAACAGGCCTTCGACGCCTTCGTCGCTGACCTTCGCGTCGTTCGGGACCTCGCCAGCGCGACCTGACATCGCGCAGTCCCGAAATCCCTGACACTCGTCTGGACCGGTGTCTATAGTCGGCGACGAGGCGGATCGCGGCCATGGGACGCTGCGTCACGGCCGCCCCGGACCGCAGATCGACGGACTGGAGAACGATGGACCTGCAGGAGATCAGCGACCGGTTCGGCATCGCGGACACGCTGTACCGGTACTCACGCGCCGTCGACACCAAGGACTGGGAATTGTGGCGCTCGGTGTTCACCCCGGAGGCGGTGGTCGACTACTCGTCGACGCCGTTCGGTCAGGCGGGCACGCGCGACGAGATCGCGGCCTGGCTCGAGGAGAGTTTCGCATTCGTGTCGGTGAGCCAGCACTTCATCACCAACATCGAGTGCACCTTCGACCACGACGGCACGGGTGACCGTGCCGACGTGCGGGCGATGTTCTACAACCCGATGCGTTTCGTGGGGATGCCCGAACTCAGCACCTGCGGTGGCAACTACCACCACACGATGGTCCGAACACCCGACGGCTGGAAGAGCTCCGGGCTCGTGGAAGAGTGCCTGTGGTTCGAGAACTCCCCCGCGGGCACAGAAGGCAGCTGACGCGCGGCCGAGTCGCGGTGCCGAGGGCGTTGGGTCGCCGATCTCCGGGACTTAAAACCTGCAGAGGTTTTTCTTTCGCGGGCCTTGACGATGTCGGCAACGGGCCTCCGGCCGCGTGTCACATGCGTGCCTCACTTGTGTTGTCCCAGTTCACTGATCAGTCGATCGGTGCGCCCTCATCCCGCGCGCGGGTTCTCGTCCTCGGTTCGGAGGGAGACCGTCGTCACCCGCATCGCGCAACGATCTGGGCATGTCTCGCGCTGGGTAACTTGTGCCGACGACCCCCATCGGCACAGTGCCACATCTCGACAAGGATCTTCGATGACCCAGACTTCTCGAGCGATTCCGCTCGGCGCCTTCGGACCCGACGCCCGTAGCGTCGACACCCCGGTCCTGGATTCCCACATCCACCATGTCGAGCACGGTGACGGCGACCCCATCGTGTTCCTCCACGGCAGCCCGACGAGCTCGTACCTGTGGCGTCACGTCTTCACCCGCCTCACCGGACGCGGACGTCTGATCGCCGCCGACCTCATCGGCTTCGGTGATTCCGGCCGACCGGACATCGCCTACGAGCTCGACGACCACGTTCGATACCTCGACGCCTGGTTCGAGGCCCTGGACCTGAGCCGGGTGACGCTCGTTCTGCAGGACTACGGCGCCGCATTCGGGATCAATTGGGCGGCAAGGCATCCTGCTCGTGTGAAGGCGGTGCTTCTCGCCGAGCCGGTGCTTCGTGACATCGCTTCGGCCGATCTGCCCCAGCCCTTCGTGCAGGCGCAGCAACTCATCCGGACCCCGGGTGACGGGGAGAAGTTCGTGGTCGAGGACAACCAGTTCCTCACCCAGGTCTTCCCCGGCGCGTTCCTGGAACGGCCTGCCCAGGAAGATCTCGACGTGTACCTCGCTCCGTTCCCCACCGTGGAGGGCCGCGCGCACCTCATCCGCTTCCCCCGGAATCTGCCGATCGACGGGAACCCTGTCGGGACCGTCGAGTTCCTCGACCGCAGTGTCGAATGGCTGGAGAGCAGCTCCGGAGTTCCCAAGCTGTTGTTGACCTTCGAGCCGGGATTCCTTCTGACGCCGGACATCCTGTCCTGGGCGACCGCACATATCGCCGATCTCGAGGTCCGGGCCGCCGGCCAGGGTGTGCACTTCGTCCAGGAGGAACAGCCACAGGCCATCGCGGACGGCGTGGTCGACCTCCTGGCGCGGGCGGGAGACGTCCGATGACCATCTCCGCGGATCCCACCCAGGTCCCGGTCCGCCCGGGCTCGATCGAACTCGACGCCCTGCTGGACCGGATCGCGGACGGCAGTTTCGAGCGCGAGCACACCGGGACCGCACCCCACGAACAGGTGCGGTGGCTGAAGGCAGCAAGACTGGGCGCCTATCGGCTCACGCCCGCCGACGGCGGCGGGGGTGCCACCGTCCGCGAACTCTTCGATCTCGTCATCCGGCTAAGCCGCGCGGACTCCAACCTCGGCCATCTGCTCCGGGCGCACTACGGCACCGTCGAGGACATCTTGCTGTGGCCGCATTCTCCGCGCCGTGAGCTGTGGTTACAGCGGGTCGCGACCGGCGAGCTGATCGGCAACGGGAACAACGAACTGAGCAGCAGGCATGCCGGGGATTTCGCCAAGTCGACCACGTTCACGCCCGACGGCGACGGCTATCGGCTGGACGGCGTCAAGTACTACTCGACGGGCACGCTGTACTCCGAGCACACCTTCGTCACCGGTGTCACCCCGGGCGGCGTGCCCGTGCAGGCACTGATACCGCTCGATCGGCCCGGGATCATCGTCGAGGACGATTGGGACGGCTTCGGCCAGTCCCTGACCGGTACCGGCACAACCCGTTTCGAGGGAGTCAGCGTTCTCGCCGACGAGGTGACCCTCCCTCCGGAGGACCTGAGCACGATCCCACGCTGGCACCTCGGTCCCTTCTACCAGCACTACCTCAACGCCGTCGTCGCCGGGAACGCCCTTGCGGTCGTTGATGACGCGGTGAACCTCCTCAGAGGTCGCACACGCAGCTTCACCCACGGGTCCGCAGATGTACCGAGAGAGGATCCGGTGCTGCTCGAGGTCGTCGGTGAGATCTCGTCGCTGGCACAGGCCACGCGTTCGGTTGTCCTCGACGTCGCCGATGATCTCGCTCGGATCCCCGGCACGGTTGTCGACGGTCGAACCGACGATGCCGTGGTGCACGAAGCAGCGCTGCGCGCCTCACAGGCCCAGGTCGTCGTCGACGACCTGGCCCTTCGCGCCGCGACGTTGCTGTTCGACGTGGGCGGTGCGTCGGCCGTCAAACGATCGGTCAATCTCGACCGCCACTGGCGCAACATCCGGACAGTCGCGTCGCACAACCCCACTCGATTCAAGAACCGCGCGATCGGTGACCTGCTGGTCAACGACACGACCCTGCCCGACAACACGTACTTCTGACCAAGTCATCACTTCCGAAAAGGAACACCGCGTCCCCCATGGCTGATCGTCGCCAACTCCATCTCAATCTGTTCATCCTGTCCTCCGGGCATCACGAGGCGGCCTGGCGTCACCCCAGTTCGACGCCGGAGCGGATGTTCGACCCCGCTTTCTACACCGAGTTGGCTCGATCGGCCGAGGCAGCAGCCTTCGACGCGGTGTTCCTCGCCGACATCCCGAAACTCGACGCGAACATCGAGTTCAACGCTGCCGGCCGACTCGACCCGTTGCTGACGTTGGCCACGATCGCCGGTGCCACCGAGCGCATCGGCCTCATCGCCACCGCGTCGACCACGTACTCCTACGCGTGGCACCTCGCCCGCGCGCTCTCGAGCCTCGACCACCTGTCCCGGGGGCGCGCGGCGTGGAACATCGTCACCACCGACTCCCCGGACGCGGCCCGCAATTTCGGACTACCCGGTAATCCGGATGCCGGCACGCGGTACGAACGAGCGGATGCGTTCGTCGAAGCAGTTCTCGCGCTGTGGGATTCGTGGGACGACGATGCAGTCCGGATCGATCGGGAGGCAGGACAGTACGCCGATCCCACCCGCATCACGGCGCCTCGCATCAGCGGTCCACACGTCAACGTGGCCGGGCCGTTGACCACTCCGCGTCCGCCGCAGGGACACCCGGTGTTGGTGCAAGCCGGCTCCTCCGATCACGGCCGGGAGTTCGCGGCGCGTCATGCCGAGGCGATCTTCACCGCCCAGCAGCGCATCGACGACGCGCAGGCGTTCTACGCCGACGTCAAGGGCAAGGCGGCCGCGCTCGGTCGCGACCCCGAGCACATCAAGATCCTGCCCGGTCTCAGTCCGTTCATCGGCGGAACCGAAGCCGAAGCACGCAGACTCGAGACCGAATTCAACGAGCTGACCATCCCGGCCTTCGGACTGATGCAGCTGAAGGACTTCGCCTACGTCGACCTCGATGACCTCGAACTCGACGCACCGGTGCCGATCGAGGCCTTCGGCGATGCGGGGGACGTCACGAACAACAAGAAATCGCGCACCCAGGTCTACGCCGACATCGTCCGCCGTGAACGCCCCACCTTGCGGCAGTTGTTGCACCGCCTCGCCGGGGCGCGCGGACACCGGGTCGTGGCGGGCACGCCCGAACAGATCGCCGACACGATGGTCGAGTGGCTCGATGCCGGTGCCGCGGACGGCTTCAACGTCATGCCTCCATACCTCCCCGGTGGGTTCGACACGTTCGCCGAGACCGTGGTGCCGATCCTGCGCACACGGGGCCTGTTCCGCGAGGGCTACGAAGGAACCACCTTGCGCGACCATCTCGGTCTGCCTCGTCCGAACCGGGTTCGGGAGTCGACGAGCAGCGCCGATCGAGCGCGGTGAGCTGCGCCGGTCCGGCTTGTCGTTACTGAATCGTGGCCGCAGAGAACGATCGTGCACCGACCGCTCCGACCGGACGACATGACACGAACGCGCTCCTAGCCTGGGGGACACACCCCGAGCAGAGGAGTCAGGTGGACGAGTCGCGAACCTGTCTGGTCACCGGAGCAACCGGCTACGTCGGAGGTCGGTTGGCGCCGCGGTTGCTGGCACGCGGACACAACGTCCGCGCCCTGGCGCGGACGCCGGAGAAGCTGTCCGGTGCACCGTGGCTGTCCGATCCGGGTGCCGAGGTGGTCGAAGGCGACCTCTCCGACCGTGACTCACTGGTGAAGGCGTTCGCCGGAGTCGACGTCGTCTACCACCTGGTGCATTCGATGAGCACCGACGCCGACTTCGCCGCGGAGGAGCGGCGCGCTGCGGAGAACGTGGTCGCGGCGGCACAGCAGAACGGGGTCGCCCGGATCGTGTACCTGGGTGGCCTGCACCCCACCGGCACCGATCTCTCCGAACATCTCGCGTCGCGAGCCGAGGTCGGTGACATCCTGATCGACTCGCCGATCGAGACCGTCGCATTGCAGGCAGGCACGCTGATCGGCTCGGGATCGGCGTCGTTCGAACTCATCCGGCACCTCACCGAGCGCTTGCCCGCGATGACCACTCCTCGATGGGTCCACAACAAGATCCAGCCGATCGCGGTCGACGATGCGCTGCACTACCTCGTCGAGGCGGCCACCGCGATGGTCCCGTCGTCACGAACGTGGGACATCGGTGGACCCGACGTCCTGGAGTACGGCGACATGATGCAGGTGTACGCCGAGGTCGCCGGCCTCCGTCCCCGCATCATGGTGGTGCTTCCCTATCTCACTCCGGCACTGGCCAGTCGATGGGTCCGGTTCGTCACCC
Organism: Gordonia sp. McavH-238-E; assembly: GCF_022348225.1. Classification (NCBI taxonomy): domain Bacteria; kingdom Bacillati; phylum Actinomycetota; class Actinomycetes; order Mycobacteriales; family Gordoniaceae; genus Gordonia; species Gordonia sp. McavH-238-E. The sequence goes on along the minus strand of NZ_JAKRFE010000001.1, from coordinate 321,891 downwards.
CCATTCGCGGCAAGATCGCTCGGCCGCTGATCGAATCTCTCGAATGCGACGCCGTGTGTCGCGACCGGGCGGTCGACGCGATCATCGATCGGCCGGAGGGCGGCCTGACCCCCTACTCGGAGGCGGTGGCCCGCACCCTCGAGCGGTCTGCACGCGGTGACGGCCGGGCCTCGTGGGCCAATGCCTCTGCCGACGTGTCTCCGGCCGAACCCCTTCCCACCGACCCGGACTGGGCCGGTGAGGAGATCTTCGAGCGGGTCACCCGCACCAGCGAGCGCGCGAGCATCACGACGGTCTGGGATCGGCTCGAACGGGAGGCGCGGCACGGAGGCGAGATCGCGCTCGCCCGACGTCCCGATCTCCTTCGAGTACGACTGCGCGACAATCGATTCGGCAGATCGTATCGGGAGCATCAGATCGATGATGCGGCTGGGACGGCCGGCGTCGTGGAGATCGCGACCACGGAGCGGTTCTTTCCGCGCGGTCTCGCCGGCCTCGCGTTCTGGCGTCTCGGCCGACCTTTCCGGGCACTCGGCATCCCCGGCGCTGATCCACTTCGGTGAACCGCCGATCCGATGACGTATCGATGGATTCGTCAGCCCCCGGGTTAGAGTCGGCAGCACCGTGGTAATCCCCGGTGAGTGACTCGTTCGACGGAGCGGGTGACGAATGATGATCCGTCGAGGAAGGGGATGATCGGGTGTCGTTGACCGAGCGGGTCGACCGGTTCCAGCGGCGTCATCCCGCGACGGGCTTTCCGCTCGCGGTCATCTACAAGTTCGTCGATGATCAGGGTGCGTATCTCGCTGCGCTGTGCGCCTATTACGCGTTCATCTCGCTGTTTCCGCTACTCCTGCTGTTCGCGACCGTGCTGGGGATCGTCCTGGCCGACAACCCCGACCTGCAGGAACGAATCCTGGACTCGGCGATGAGTCAGATCCCGGTCATCGGCGGGCAACTCGAGGAACCCGAGAAGCTCAGTGGCGGGGTCACTGCGATCGTCATCGGGATCGTGGTGTCGCTGTACGGCGGCCTCGGTGTCGCCGTCGCCGCCCAGAACGCGATGAACACGATCTGGGCGGTCCCGCGCAATGAGCGCCCTGATCCGATCTTCGCCCGTCTGCGTGGGCTGTTGTTGCTGTCCACCATCGGCGTCGCGGTGATCGGCCTGACCATCGTCAACGGCGTATCGGCGGCATTCGAGCTGGGGATCGTGGGGCGTTGGCTTGCCATCCTGGCGTCGGTGGCGCTGAGTACGTTGGTGTTCACGATCGCGTTCCGGATCGGCACCGCCCGTGACGTGTCGGTACGGGACGTTCTGCCAGGAGCTTTCGGCGCAGCGGTCTGCTGGCAGATCATCCAGACTTTCGGCGCGGTCTACGTGCAGCACGTCATCGGGAACGCGAGTTCGACCAACGGGGTCTTCGCGATCGTGCTCGGTCTGCTGGCATTTCTGTACGTGTCGTCGATCGTGATCGTGTTCTGTCTCGAGACCAATGCGGTCCGTGTCGATCGCCTCTACCCGCGGTCGCTGCTGACCCCCTTCACCGACAACGTCAGCTTGACGAAGGGTGATGAGGCGGCATACGCGGCACAGGTTCTCGCGCAGCGCAACAAGGGCTTCCAGGAGATCGATGTCTCCTTCGACAATCCGCGCGACGTCGACTCCGACGCCGAATCGGAGGACCCGCGGACGCGTGAGTGAGACGACCGCTCACGCGTCACGTGCGCGCCCACCCGCTGATCGAGCCGACACCGAGCGCAGCCGCCGGGCCGAGCGAGCGACGAAGGAGCGTGTCGAGGTCGAGGCGTCGAGTCGAAGCCACTCGGTGACCTGGCCTCGTGAGCGAAGCCCGGATGTCAGTGCAGCGCACCCAACTCGATGAGAAGCACACCCACGATGATCACGCCGATTCCGGTGACCATCCGGCGGTTGAGGCGTTCGCGGAACAGGAAGTGTGCGGCGACCGCCGTGGCCGCGACCCCGGCGGCCGCCCAGATGCCATAGGCGACACCAAGGGGCACACCGTGTCTCAGTCCGAGTGTCAATGCGACGAACGCGGTCAGGTACCCGGCCACGACCAGTCCGTAGAAACGCCGACTCCCGGTGGCTGCGGCGCGTAGTGCGAGAGTGCCGGTGACCTCGGCGATGATGGCCGCCACGATGAAGAGATAGCCCACGGTCAGGCCTCCGGTGCGCCGGCGTCGACAGGTCGCCGGTGACCGGTCTCGACCAGCACCACCCCGACCATGATGCACACGATGCCGATCCCCATCACGATCCCGAAGGGTTCGTCGAAGATCCAGGTCGCCAGAATCGCGGTGAGGGCCACCCCCGACGCCGACCAGATCCCGTAGGCGACGCCGATCCCCATGCCGCGCTTGAGGACTCCGGCGAGGAGTGCAAACGCGATCGTGTAGCCCAGGGCGACGACCGCATACAGCGCCGGTTCGGTCTCTGAACCCTTCAGCGACAACGTCGCCGCCACCTCCGAGGCGATCGCCGCGATCAGCATCAGCCAGGTCATGTCTCTCGTTCCGCTCGGGGTCTATGGCGACTCTAGGCGAACGACGCCACGCCCTGGCCGATGGACCAGGGCGTGGCGTCATGCGGGCGTCAGCGAGAGGTGCCGGCGAGCTCAGACGAGCGGGAATCGTCGGTGGCGAGCCAACTCACCTTCGAGCTCAGCGCGGCGTCGACGCTGAACCGTCCGGCGCCGACGACCGCCAGCAGCAGCGAACCGGCCGCGAGTGCGAGGACGAACTCGTATCCGCCGTCGGAGACCCAGATCCCGCTGTCGACGTGGGCGATGAACAGCGCGCCGACCATGTCGATGACGAACAGCGCGGCGATGATCGGGGTCAGCACGCCGACGATCAGGGCGATGCCGCCGAGGACCTCGAGCCACGTGACCACGAACGCCGAGAACGACGCGGCCGGCACACCCATCATGTCGAACCCGGTCTGCGGTCCCGTCCAGCCGTTCTGCTGGAACTTCTGCAGGCCGTGAGCCAGGAAGATCACGCCGAGAGCGACGCGTCCGATGAGGATGCCCGCGCTGCGGACGATGGGGTTGGTCATGACTGAGCCGCCTTACTAGGTGGGTTTGACTTGAAGTATCAAGTGAAGGCTAGGTGGTCACACTTGATGCGTCAACCTGATCGCGGGCGTGTTCACTTCGTATACACTGCGCAGATGTCCACTGCCCCCGAGCCGAACTGGCTCGACGACGAGGAGATGGACGCCTGGATTCAGGTGGCAACGGCGCTCGCCCACCTGCCCCACGCGCTCGACGCCCAGCTCCTCCGCGACGCCCAGATCACCCATTTCGAGTACGAGGTGATGTCTGCGCTGTCCGAAGCTCCCGAGCGCACTCTGCGGATGAGCCAGCTCGCGGAGCTGTCCTATGGCTCGTTGTCGCGGCTGTCACACGTGGTTTCCAGGCTCGAGAAGCGGGGTTGGGTTCGACGTCACCCGTGCCCGGAGAACGGACGGTTCACGAATGCCGTTCTCACCGAGTCGGGTTGGGAGAAGGTGGTCGCCACCGCTCCCGGATATCTCGCCAATGTGCGCGAACTCGTCGTCGATCGGCTGACGCGTGCGCAGCTCCGGCAGGTGTCGGCGATCGGGCGTCGGATCAACACCCGGCCCGCCGGGACGGCGTAGTCCGGGTCTGCCGGACTGTCAGCGCGGGCCGAGTCCGAGCTGCTGTGTTCCGAGCACGTTGAGCAACTCGATCTTGCCGGCCGCATCGGTCCGTGGTGCCGCCGTCAGCACGAGCAGCACCTGGGTCTCGTCCTCGGTGAACAAGGCCTGACAATCGACCTCGATCGCGCCGACCTCGGGGTGGAGCAGGATCTTGTGGTCCTCGAAGCGTCGACTCACCATGTGGGTGTCCCAGAGCACGGCGAATTCGCTGCTCCGGCGGAGGAGTTCGGCGACCATCGCCCCGGCACGCGATTGTGCGCCCATCACGCCGTATGCGGCCCGCAGTGAGGCGACCTGTGCCCGACTCTGCCGCTCGTGGTCGTCGGCCGGATAGCGGCTGCGCTCGTCGTCGGGGTGCACGAACCACCGGTAGATGGCGCTGCGATCCATTCCGGTGAGATGGCCGCTGTCGCCGAACAGCGCTCGCGCGCAGTCGTTCTGGATCAAAGTCTCGCCGAGGGCGGAGAGGATGAGGGCAGGCGTCCCGGCCAAGCGGTCCAGAACGCGCAGAAGCCCGGGAGCGATGTGGTCCGACGCAACCATCCGATCCGGTGCGCTGTGCCCGGCGACGCGGAACAGGTAGTCGCGCTCATCGGCGGTGAGCCGCAGGGCGCGGGCCAGCGACGCGAGCATCTGGGTACTGGGCTGGGGTCCACGCCGCTGCTCGAGCCGGGTGTAGTAATCGGTCGACATCATTGCGAGCTGTGCCACCTCTTCGCGACGAAGACCGGTTGTGCGCCGGCGGGCGCCTGCCGGGATACCCACATCCGACGGTTGCAGCCCGTTGCGTCGGCTCACGAGGAAACCGGCCAGCGCATCACGATCCATCTGGCCAGTATCGCGGCACGGAAACCGCGTTGCCAGGGATCGGCGATCCCCCGATGACCGCACTCTGGATCGGCTGGCCAACAGATCGGAGACTCGAAGACATGAACCTCACCGGAAACACCATTTTCATCCCCGGCGCGACCAGCGGGATCGGCCTGGCGCTCGCCACCCGCCTGCACGACAAGGGCAACACCGTCATCGTCGGCGGACGGCGCACCGAACTCCTCGACCGGATTCGAGAGGACCACCCCGGTCTGCACACCGTCGCGATCGACATCGCCGACCCGGCCGGTGTCGACGCGGCGGCCCGACAGGTCATCGCCGAGCATCCGGACCTCGACGTCCTCATCGCGATGGCGGGGATCATGCGCGTCGAGGACTGGTCGTCCCCGGCAGGGTTTCTCGACACCGCCGAAGCGACCATCACGACCAACCTTCTCGGTCCCATCCGTCTCATCGCCGCATTCATCGACCATCTGCAGACGCGACCAGCCGCCACGATCATGACCGTGTCCTCGGGCCTGGCGTTCGCCCCGCTGCGCGTGACACCGACCTACAACGCCACCAAGGCCGCCATCCACATGCTGAGCGAGTCATTGCGCCTGCAGTTCGCCGGTACCTCGGTCGAGGTCATCGAACTCGTGCCGCCGGCGGTACGCACCGATCTGATGCCGGGACAGCGCGACAGCGACTTCGCCATGCCGCTCGACGAATTCGCCGACGAGGTGATCGACCTCATCGGCACGCAACCCGACGCCACCGAGCTACTCGTCGAGCGGGTGAAGTTCCTGCGCTGGGGCGAGGCGCGCGGCGACTACGCCGGCGTCGTGGCCACGCTGAACGACCATGACCCGCACTGAGGTGCGAGGAGCGCGACCACTCTGCTCCCTGAGGTGCGAGGAGCGTGACCCCTCTGCTCCCTAATCCGAAAGAAGCGCCCCCCTATGCTTCCTGAGGTGCGAGGAGCGCTAGCGACGAGCCACGAAGGGTGCCGTCAACCGAGCCTGTGGATGGTCTCCACCGCGGATTCTTCCACCGCGTCGCCGTATCCGCTTCCGGCCCAGAGATTGATGCCGTCGGGATCGTTGGCGGCGGCGCGTCGGATGCCGCCCGTCAGCGTGTTGACGGCGGGGTACTCGGCCACCGCCGCTGCGGAGAACCTGTCGGTGAACAGATTGCGCAGCGCTCGTGCCGGCCGCCCGCTGAATGCCCGCGTGACCACTGTCTCGGTTCGGTCCGGATCGGCGAGAGCCGCCGCGTGCGCGGGTTTGGTACCGGCCTCGTCGGTCCGCAGGAGCACGGTACCCACTTGCACTGCAACGGGTCCCAGCGAGCGGACCTCCTCGGCACGGGCCGGGGTCGAGATCCCGCCCGCGGCGACGACCGGCAGCGGCACCCGCTCGACGACCTCGCCGATCAGCTCGTCGAGCGGAAGCGTGGGAGGGCTGGTCCGGCGGTCGAAGACGGAGCGGTGTCCGCCGGCGTCCGGGCCCTGCACGCAGAGCCAGTCGGCGCCGGCCTGCTGTGCGATGTCGGCGTCGGCGGCAGTGGTCACCGTGACCCCGACACTGCACCCGTGCCGGTGCAGCTCGTCGAAGACATCGGCCGCCGGACACCCGAAGGCGAAGGAGACGAGCGGGATTCGCTCGTCGCACATCAGCCGTATCTTGGCGTCGAAGTGGTCGTCGTCCTCCCCCAGGTCGTCCACTTCCGGGAGGGTCACCCCGAGACCACGGGCGTACGGCACGAGTTCGGCGCGGTAGCGGGCGACGGCGTCTCGATCGATCGGCTCGGACTCCGGGACGAAGATGTTGACGCCGAAGGCCTCGGTGCCCGACGCCCGCACGGCCGCGATGTCGGCGCGCACCTTGTCGGGCGTCAGGTACCCGGCGGCGAGCTGGCCGACACCGCCGGCCGACGCCGCCGCCACCACGAGTTCCGGGGTGGTCGGACCACCGGCCATGGGAGCGGCGACGACGCGGCGGGACAGTTCACGGAGATCGAACATTCAGGCCTTGTCCTTCGCCGCGCGGACCGCGGTGAACTGCGAAAGTCTCGCCTCTGCCACCGAGTCCATCTGCTCGAGCTCCATTCCCTTCGTCTCCTCCACCTTGCGGAGCACGTAGAAGAACGACGCCGCGGCGCAGAAGGCGAAGAAGCCGTAGATGATCCCCAGTCCCACGGCCTCCGTCATCGGCGGGAACAGCATCGAGATGGTGAAATTGGCGACCCAGTTCACCGCGGTACAGACGCCCAGCGCGACACCGCGGATTCGGTTGGGGAACATCTCACCGAGCATCACCCACATCACCGGGCCCCAGGTCGCGGCGAACGCGACCACGAACAGGTTGGCGCCGATCAGCGCCACCACGCCCCAGGGGTCGGGAAGCGTGATGTTCTCGCCCTCACCGATCTGCTGGGTGAACGCGATACACGCCATGAGCAGGCCGATGAACATGCCCACCGATCCGCCGAGCAACAGCTTCCGGCGTCCGATGCGGTCGACGAACAGGATGGCCACGAAGGTCATCGCGACGTTGATGACGGCGGTGATCACCGACGTCTTGAAGGAGTCGGCCTCGGAGAAACCGACCGACTGCCAGAGCGTCGTCGAATAGTAGAAGATCGCGTTGATGCCGACGAATTGCTGGAAGATGGCCAGCCAGATACCCACCCAGACGAGCGGGTGGAGGCCGAACGAGGGCCCGGTGATGTCCTTGATCGACGACTTCGCCTCACGCTTGACCGTCAGCTTGATCTCTTTGACCCGTTCGAGCGGGTTCTCCTCGCCGGTGACCTCCTGCAGGATCCGCGCCGCCTCGGCGTCGCGGTTGCGGCCCACCAGGTATCGCGGCGACTCAGGGATCAGCAGGGCCAGCACGCCGTAGACGATCGCGGGCACGACGCCGACGAGGAACATCCACCGCCACGCCTCCAGTCCCCACCAGAAGTCGCTCGAGGCGCTGCCGGCACTGTCGGCGAGCAGGGCGTCGGAGAGCAGTGCCGCGAAGATGCCGAGTGTGATGGCCAGCTGCTGCATCGAGGCGAGCGCCCCGCGGTACCGGGCCGGGGCGATCTCGGAGATGTAGGCGGGTGCGATGACGGACGCGATGCCGATGCCGATGCCGCCGAGGACGCGCCACAGGAGCAAGTCGGGGATCGTCTGGGTGAAGCCGGTCCCGATCGCGGAGATGATGAAAAGCGCCGAGCCGAGCAACATCACGCGCTTGCGGCCCCAGACGTCGGCCAACCGGCCGGCAAACCACGCGCCGAGCGCGCAGCCCAGCAACGCGATCGCGACGGCGAAGCCGGTCATGAGCTTGCCGAGTCCGAAGTCCGCCTCGATCGAGTCGACCGCGCCGTTGACGACCGAACTGTCGAAACCGAACAGGAATCCGCCGACCGCGGCGGCGACCGTGACCCCGATGACCTTTGCCGTGTGCTGTTCGGCGACTTCGCGCTGCGCGTCGGTCATGGCGTCGTCCTGACCGTCGGAGGAGTCCACCGCAGAATGTGTGTCATGTCCGTGACCTCGCTGTCCGGTTGCATGGACGCCGGGTAATCGACGTGGCGCTCAATCTACTCGCGTGAGCCGCCGAGCCTGACGCTATCGGACACAGCCGAGCTGGGATCGCAGGCACGCGCCGGGAGGCGTCGTGTCGGGTGGCCGCGGCGGTCGACGGATCCGGGCACCGGTCAGGCGGTCTCCCAGACACCGGGATTCGCCTGGATCCGGACTCCGGACGCGATCACCTCCGCCAGCGGGGCGGGGCGGCCGTAGTGATACCCCTGCGCGAGGTCGCACCCCACCTCGGCGACGATGGCGGCCTGCGACTCGGTCTCGACTCCCTCGGCGACCACCCGCATCCCGGCGGCGTGGGCCATCGTCACGATGCCGGCGAGGATCGACTTCGCACTGGGGTGTTCCTCGAGGGCGTCGACGAAGGATTTGGCGGTCTTCAGCACGCTCACCGGAAGGCGGTAGAACTCACTGAGAGACGACGCACCGGTGCCGAAATCGTCGAGTGACACCTGTGTTCCGAGCTCGCGCACGTTGCCCAAGAGGGTCAGCAGGTCCCCGTCGAGCGGGTCGAGCGCGCTTTCGGTGATCTCCAGGCAGAACGCGGCGGGGTCCATCCCGGACCGGGTCATCGTGTCCCGGAGCCGTTCGGGGAACTGACCGTTGGTGAGTTCTCGCCGGGAGACGTTGATGCACAACATCACCCGACGCAGTTCGGGAATGGCGGCCACCTCGGCGGTGGCGGTCTCCAGGACGTGGTTTCCCACCCGGTCGATGAGATTGGATCCTTCCGCGAGCGGGATGAACTCGGTCGGTGAGATGGATCCCAACTCCGGGTGACGCCAGCGCAACAGGCTCTCCAGGCCCACAAGCGTGCCGTCGCCGGTCGACACGATGGGTTGGTAGTGGATCTCCAGCTGCTCGGTGTCGGTGTCGAGGACGCGTCGGAGCTCTTCCTCGATGCGTTGGCGGCGCTGGAGTTCTTCGCGGTGCTGCGTCTGGAACCGGACGTAGCGTGCGCGAGAAGCCTTGCGGGCCTGGTAGAGGGCGATGTCGGCGTCGCGCAGCAGGTCGGTGGCGGTGTACTCGTCACCGGCTTTCACCGTGGCGACACCGATACTCGCCTCGACCTTGAGCGGTTCGCTGCGGGTGCTGACCGTGATCGGCTCGTAGACCGTGCCGCGGATACCGTCGATCTGCTGCTCGATCTCCTCGGCCGAACAGGCGATACCGAGGGTCGCGACGAGGACGAACTCGTCGCCGCCGATCCGGCCCACCGCCGCCTCGTCGGGCGTCGCCGCGGCCAATCGTTGTGCGACGGCGTGCAACACCTCGTCACCCACGGCATGGCCGAGCGAGTCGTTGACGAGCTTGAAGTTGTCGAGGTCGATGTAGAAGATCGCGACGCAGCAGGCGTCGTGCTCCGCCTCGAGCCGGGCCATGTGGGATTCGAGCTCGCGGATGATGCCGGATCGGTTGTACAGACCGGTCAACGGGTCGTGCACGGCCTCCCACGCGAGCTGGGTGCGCTCTCGGTATCGGTCGGTGATGTCGACGAAGGACACCAGGACGACCACGTCGGTGCCGTCGTCGTCGATCGGGCGGCAACTGCACGACAGCCAGCGTTCGCCGGTCGGCGTGGTGATCGTCGCGGTCGTGTCGGTGACCGCTTCACGGGTGCGCAGACAGCGCGCGATCGGTGATTCGTCACCGACGAAGTCGAGCGGCAGCTGGTGGACACTGGCGCCGGGGATCGCCTCGGGACCGAGCATGGTTCCGGCTGCCGGGTTGGCGAGTTCGATGTCGCCGTCCTCCCGAACGACGATCACCGCCTGATGGAGTGCAGCGAGGATCGTTCCCAGCCGTTCGATCAGGGGGCGACGGGTCGGCTCGGCGACGACGAGAAAGCCGTCGTCCATGGTCGTCACCGACGTGTGCGCCAGAAATGATCGTCCGTTGTCGGAACGGCGGTGGAGCTGATCGACGGTGCCGCCCAGCGAGACCGCCGCATGCGGGTCGACGTGCGCTCCGACGACCTCGTCGAGATTCCGTCCGATCGCGTCGGCCGCTCCCCTGCCGTACATCTGTTCCGCGGCCGGATTCCACGAGCGCACCGTCATCTGGTCGTCGACCGCGATCACCGCGTTGCTCACGTGATCCAACAGCGCCGCCTGTCGACGCAGAGCGGATTCGACGGCTTTCTGTGCGGTGATGTCGCGCAGGATCACCTGATAAGCGGGCAGGTCGTGCCAGACCGTGCGGACCGAGGTCACCTCCATGGGGCGGGCGACGCCCTGCGCGTCGACCATCACGACCTCTTCGGGTGTGGTCGAGGCACCGGCCTCGTCGCCCATCCCGATGATCCGCTCGATCATCTGCGGCAGTTCGTCGGGATGGACGAATTCGGCGATCGAACGACCGAGCATCGCGTTGCGGTCCTCGACGCGCGCGAATGCGAGCGCGGCGGAGTTCACATAGACGATCAGACCGTCCTGGTGGACCGCGATGGCGTCCGGGCTCAGCTCGAGGAGAAGGCGATAGCGTTCGGCGACCGCGGCGTCGCTGGGACGGGCCATCGGCTCGGCGTCCGGTGCCACGAGTCCGGGGCGGTCGTCGCCGTCGTCCTTCGGTCGTCCCACTGCGTCACCCCCTCGAACCGTCATCCCCCACCGTTCATCCTCCCCTACGAGTCATCGAAAAGGGCGCGCTGCGAGATGCAAGAGTGCGCCAAAACGGATATTGCACCCGACGAATACCCGCGTGAACTGGCCGAATGTCGGGTTTGCGCGGGATCCTGAGGACGGACCACCCACCTGGGTGGCCGCGATGACCCCTCTGTCATCGCATATCCCACAGAAAGTTCACGATCATGACTATTCAGCGTTCGACCATCTCCGGCCTGGGAGCTGTCACCGGTTACGGCTGGGGCCGAGAGGCCTTGTGGAACGGTCTGGCGTCCGGCAAGTCCGCAGCCGCGCTGCACCACGGCTTCGGCTTCGGCGGCGGCCGGCCGTCGGTCGGCCAGGATGCCGCCGGGGCCGGACAGCCCGCGTCGGACGGACCCGGGTGGATCGTGCGGGTACCCGAGGGCGGCGAACAGTCCGACGGACGCACACGCTTCTCGCGGGCGATGCGTGCCGCGGCACGGGAGGCCATCGAAGACGCGATGGCACGGGGCTGGACACCGGGCGCACGGGTGGGCCTCGTACACGCCTGCGTCCTCGGTGACCTCGACATGTATCCGATGGTGACGTCGGGGGTCGGACGGTACAGCGGACGGCAGTACCTCTCGGTGACCCCGTCGACCCCGGTGTCGCTGCTCATGCAGGAATACGGATTCCACGGGCCCGCGATCAACGTGTCGGCGATGTGCACCTCGGGATCGGCGGCCATCGTCACCGCGAAATCGTGGCTCGACTCCGACCTCGTCGACGACGTCGTGGTGGTGGCGACAGATCTCTCGGCGAAACCGGAAGTGGTCACGATGTTCGTTCAACTCGGAGTCGCCATCACCGACACCGATGCGCTCAATGCGTGCAGACCGTTCCAGGAGGGCAGCCGCGGATTCACCTTCGGCGAGGCGGCGATCGCGTTCACGATGACCAACCGTCGCGCCGACGGGTACGCGGATGTGCTGGGCGGGGCGATGTCTCATGACGCCTTTCACGTCACGTCGATCGATCCGGAACTGACAAGCGTGCGGTCGTGTGTGGAGCAGGCGCTCACGATGTCCGGCGTCAGCGGCGAGCGCATCCGGTATCTCAACGCGCACGGCCCGGGAACCCGGCAGTGCGACCGCGCCGAGGCGGCGATCGCCGACACCATGCTGCCCAATGCCGAGGTGTTCTCGGTGAAGCCGCTCGCCGGGCACTGCCAGGGCGCTGCCGGGGCCGTGGAACTCGCGGCGTCGCTGCTCGGTTACGAACGCGGCGAGGTCACCGCGACACCGCGGGTCGCCGACGCGGTCATCCCACAATTGCTCGACGGGCGCACCCATCTCGAGCACGGGCTGACGTTGAAGACCTCACTGGGAATGGGCGGACACAACGCGGCGGTCGTTCTCGCGCCCCATGCGTGAGGGTCTTGACGACCTGGTGAGGCGATGCGGCCTCGGCCGACCCGCCGGGGCCGCATCGCGCCGGGTACGCACCTGCCGACCATCTCCGGCACGCACCGCCCGGTTGCCCGAGATCGTCCGGATTGGCGCAGTCCGCTGCGGAATGCCGCCGCGCGCCTCACAATTCAGCCATGAGCGATGACCCGAATCCGCCGGTGGCCGACTCGACGCGGACCGACCCACCACCGACGTCGGGCGCACGGCACGCACTGACGCTGTTCCTCAACTCTCCGTTCGCGGGCATGTCCCCGTGGATCCTGATGGCGCTCCTCGCGGGGCCCGGCAGATTCGAAGAGGCCGCGGCGTCGGCGTTCGCGCTGTCACTCCTGCTGGTGATCGGCGGTCACAAGCGGGGCACGAGCGTCAAACTCCTCGAAGTCTTCGACGTCACCTACTTCGGCACGATGGCGATCATCGCCCTGTTCGCCTCCGACGGCGTCATCGACTGGCTGGAGCGCTGGGGCGGGGAGATGACCAACATCGCGCTGGTCGCCTTCGCGCTCGGGTCGATCCTCGTGCGCCAGCCGTTCACCCTCCAGTACGCGCGGGAGACCACCGAGAAGGAATTCTGGGACAGCCCGCTGTTCATCCACATCAACTACGTCATCACCTGGGCGTGGGTCGCCGGATTCGGCGTCGCCGCGATCTCCGGCGCGTTCGGCGATCTGGTGCTCGACGACCCGAACAACTTCTGGACCGGATGGATCATCCAGATCGGCGGCACGATCTTCGCGATCGCGTTCACCGAGTTCTATCCCGACTACGCCACCTATCGGGCTGCGGTTCGAGAGGGCTGGGCCACCGACGAGAAGCCCGAGAGCATCCTGCACCTGTTCGGGTGGGTGCCGATCTACGTTCTCGCGATCGGCATCTCCGGACTGGTCACCGACTCCCTCGGTTCGGTCGCCGGAGTCGCTTTGATCGTCGCGGGCGTGGTCGCGATCACTGTGTTCAAGCGCATGACGGCCGCCATGGACGCGCGGTTGGAGGCCCAGTCGGGCCGACCGGCAAACGACTGAGCGGACCCGGCAGTCGGCGCGGCCCGATCGCTCGATCGGTAGTGTCGACGACATGAAACTCGATGGCGTAGGAATCTGGAGTTCACCGCTACGGTACGGAGACACCGGGGAGGCCGCCGAAGCCGCGGCCGAGCTGGACGAATTGGGTTACACGGCACTGTGGATCCCCGACGTGGGTGGTCCGGTCCTCGACTCGGTCGAGAACCTGCTCGGCGCGACTCAGAACGCCGTCGTCGCCACCGGGATTCTCAACATGTGGATGCACGAGCCGCACGACGTCGCGGCGGCACACGCCCGCCTCACCGAGCAGCACGGTGCACGTTTCCTCCTCGGCCTCGGCATCAGCCACGCGCCGCTGATCGACGCCCAGGAAGCGGGACGCTACAAGAAGCCGCTGGCGACCACCAAGGCGTTCCTCGACGGACTGGACGACGCCCCGCAACCGGTGCCGAGCGATGCTCGAGTGCTGGCCGCGCTGGGACCGAAGATGCTCCAGTTGTCGGCCGACCGGACCGCAGGCGCCCATCCCTACCTGGTGACCCCGGACCACACCAAGATCGCGCGCGAAACCCTCGGCGATGGGCCGCTCCTCGCGCCCGAGCAGACCGCGATCATCGCCGCCGACCGCGACGAAGCACGGGCGGTCGGCACGAAGTGGCTCACGGGCTACCTCGCAATGCCCAACTACGCCAACAATCTCCGCCGCCTCGGGTTTTCCGAGGACGACCTGACGTCGGTGAGCGATCGACTCTTCGACGCCCTGATCGTCTGGGGTGACGAGACCGCGATCCTGAAGCGGATCGACGAGCATCGAGCCGCCGGCGCCAACCATGTGTGCGTGCAGGTCCTGCAGGCGGACCACCGGGGCTTCCCGCGCGAGCAGTGGCGCCGCCTCGCGGCAGCCCTGGGCTGAGTTTCTGCTCCCTGGGGTGCGGCCCACCCTCCTGCTCTCAGATCCGAAAGAACCACGTACCCACTGTTCCCTGAGGTGCGAGGAGCGATAGCGACGAGCCACGAAGGGCCTGGTGAGACACGTTTCGAGGCCCTTCGTGGCTCGCTTCGCTCGCACCTCAGGGAGCAGGAAAGGGCTCGCTTCGCTCGCACCTCAGGGAGCAGGAAAGGGCTCGCTTCGCTCGCACCTCAGGGAGCAGGAAAGGGCTCGCTTCTCAGGGAGCGGGGGGTCGGGCTCGCAAGCTCACTTCTCCGGGCGCGATGTGCCTACGGGATGTCTCGTCTGCGGAACCCGGCGAATCCGAGTGCGATGAGCACCACCACGACCACCCCCACTCCGCCGAGTCCCCACCAATCGGGCTGCGCGGCAGACACATCGGGCACGTGGTGGAACGGACTGAATCCCAGCGCCCACTCCGGGAGTTTGAAGCTGGGGCCGAGGATCGTCAGCACGAACGACACGAGGACACCCAGCCAGATCGCGGGCCGCACGCGGGGTCGGGCGCCGATGACGGCGACGGCGATCCCGACGACGGCCCACACCGCGGGGATGGTGGCGATCGACTGGAGGACGACGTCGCCGAAGCCGAGGCCGAGATCGGCCGTCGTGGCGAAAATGCCGATGACCAGCCCGGCAACGGCGACGAGCGCCGCAGGGACGACGAGGGCGACTGCGGTGACGGCACCGAAATAACTCGGACGGCTGACCGCGGTGGCGAGCACCGCTTCCGCGCGATCCTCCAGTTCCTCGGTGCGGATACGGTTGACGATCTGCACCCCGGCGACAGACGCGATGATCCCCACCAGGCCGAGGATCGTCGTGACGAAGGCCGACACCAGGTCTGCAGGTGACGCCGCACCGGAGGCGAAGATCTGGGCCATCGCCGGATTCGCGGTCAGCAGGCCGCGAACCGACCTGGTGAAGTAGCCGAAGATGATGCCGAGTCCGACGAACGCGAGTACCCACGAGCCGATCGGAGCCCGGTTGAGGCGGATGGCCAGGGCCAGCGGCGAGCCGATGCCACCCCGTGCCGGCCCCGGACGTGCCGGCACGAGACCCTGACCGAAGTCCCGCGCGCGCTGCAACACGAAGGCGGCCGCTCCGACGACGACCGTGAAGGTGAGCCCGAGAAGCAGAGGCCACCAGTGATCGCCGGTTGCCGGTCTGGTCTCCTGAACCCACCCGAGTGGGTTGATCCACGTGGTCCACGCGGGCGCCTCCACCGAGAACAGGAAGCCGCGCAACACGAACAGCACACCGAGAAGCGACACGGCCATCGTCGTGGCGGCCCGTGCGTCGGAACCCACCTGGGCACTCACCGCCGCGACGGCGCCGAACATCCAGCCGGTGACCGTGAACCCGGCTCCCAGCAGAAACGACGATTCCCACTCCCCACCGCACAGGGATGTCGCCAGGCCCGCCACGAGTCCGATCGCGATCGCGCACAGTCCGGCCATGATCAGCGCGGTCGACAACCGTGCGGCGCGTCCGAGTACCCCGGCGGCGAGGAGTTCGGCCTGGCCGGAATCCTCCTGACCACGAGCGGCTTTGACCACGATGAAGATCGCGCCGAGGGCAGCGATGAATCCACCGAGCGCAAGGCTGCGCCAGGCGACGAACCCGTCGACGGTGGACAGGTCGTAGGCGGGTCCGAAGATCAACCCGAGCGCCGGGTTCGAGCCGATCGTCGCGGCGAAGGCGGCGCGCTCCGCGGCGTCGGGGAACAGGAGCGGATAGGCGATGACCGACGACACGGTGAGCGCGGTCGGCAATACGATCCACGGGGCGAAGCCGCGACCTTCGTGGCGGAGGGAGGCCCGTACCAGCGGGGCGGTGCCGATCGTCGACGCCGTCATGACCTCACCGTTCTCCCGCGGGCTGGTCGGCCCCCTCGTACAGCGAGAGAAAGAGACTCTCCAGCGATGGTGGTTCGACCGTGAGTGAGCGTAGGCCACAGGAGGACAGCACCGACATCACCGGACCGATCCGAGCCGAATCGACCGTCGCGCTCAGGCGATGACCACCGGAACCGGTGTCGTGCACGTCGAGGCCCTGGACGTCGACGTCGTGCAACTGCGCCAGCAGATCCGAACCCGGCAGCGAATCCAGTTCGGCGCGAACAGAAGTGCGGGTGTGGCCGCGCAGTTCCGCCAACGTCCCGGTCGCCACGACGGCCCCGTCGCGGATGATGCTGAGCCGGTTGGCGAGGGTCTCGGCCTCGGCGAGGATGTGACTCGACAACAGCACGGTGGTACCGCGGGCGGTCGCCTCGCCCACGACCTCTTGGAAGACGTTCTCCATCAACGGGTCCAGGCCCGACGTCGGCTCGTCGAGGATGAGCAACTCGACATCCGATGCCAGGGCTGCCACGATCGCGACCTTCTGCCGGTTGCCCTTGGAGTACTGCCGGCCACGCTTGGTGGTGTCGAGTTCGAATCGGGCCACGAGATCGGCGCGTCTCGCGTCGTCGAGTCCGCCCCGCATCGAGCCGAGCAGGTCGATCATCTCGCCGCCGGTCATCGTCGGCCACAGCGCCACGTCACCGGGCACATACGCCAGTCGACGGTGCAGTTCCACGACATCACGCCAGGGATCGCCGCCCAGGAGCCGGACCTCTCCCCCGTCCGCCTTCAGTAGACCCAGGAGGACCCGGATCGTCGTCGACTTGCCCGCGCCGTTGGGTCCGAGGAAGCCGTGGACCTCGCCGCGGGCGACCTCGAGGTCGAGTCCGCGGAGTGCTTCGAACTTGCCGAAGGACTTTCGCAGGCCCCGGACATCGATGGCCGGATCGGCCCCCCGACGACTGTCGGAACGTTCGACGCTCATGACGTACCTCCGGCTCGACACGACGTGCTGATCGTTCCACAGCGACCGATGGGGCGGAGGAGGTTTGACCGTCGACATCGGCGGGGCACACTGCCGACATGGCGATCAAGAAGAACGACACCGTGCGCTGGAACACCTCTCAGGGCGAGACCGAAGGGACCGCTGAGGAGAAGCGGACGAAGGAATTCACCTTCGAGGGGCAGAAGTTCAAGGCGAGTGAGGACGAGCCGTATTGGATCGTCAAGTCGTCGAAGACGGGCTCGAAGGCCGCCCACAAGGAGTCGTCCCTCTCGAAGAAGTAGCTCTCCCCTGGCTCGACCACCTCTATACCTAGAACTGCTATGCTACTAGCAGCTCTAGGTATAGGGGTTCTATGTATATCGAGAAAGACCTGGTGGCCGCTTCTGCCACCCCGCTGGTGCTCGGGATTCTCGCCGAGGGCGAGTCGTACGGCTACGCGATCCTGAAGCGCGTCCGGGAGATGTCCGGCGGTCGGATGGAGTGGACCGACGGGATGCTCTATCCACTTCTTCATCGTCTCGAACGCGCCGGCCACGTCGAGGCGTCGTGGGGCAGGGCCGACACCGGACGGCGTCGCAAGCACTACACGATCACCGCCGCGGGGCTGGCCGCGCTCGCCGAGCGGAGGTCGCAGTGGGAGGTCGTGGCCGACGCGCTCGATCAGGTGTGGCGGACGGTCGCCCTGCCGCCGGCTGCGGAGGGCCTGACGTGAACGCGGGCACCGAACTCGAGAACCAGATCGACCGGTGGCGCGGTTATGTGCTGCGCCATCAGGCCATCGCCACCACCGATGCCGACGAGATGGAAGATCACCTGCGCGGTCAGATCGCGGACCTCGCCGCCGGCGGTCTCGACGACGACGAGGCGTTCCTGGTCGCCGTCAAGCGGATGGGACGGGTCGATGCGCTCTCGCGCGAGTTCGCCCGCGAGCATTCCGACAGGTTGTGGAAACAGCTGGTCCTGACCGCGGAGCCGGCCGACGGCCTGGGCCGGCGGCGTCACGAACTCGGTGTGGTGATCGGTCTCGTCGTCGCAGCGGCCGCGACGGTCCGCATCGCGCTGGAGGTCATGCCCGAATGGGTCCTCGTCCGCAACGCGACGATTCTCGTGTTGCCGTTCCTGGCGGTGTATTTCGGATGGAAGCGTGGGATCACGCCACGCATCGCGGTCGCGGTGGCCACCGCGTTCGTCGGGACCGCAGTGATCGTCAACATCTACCCGTTCGTCGCCGACGGGCCCACCCAGGCCATCGTCGCGATCCACGCGCCGATCGTGCTGTGGTTCCTGGTGGGCGTGACGTACGTCGGCGGTCGGTGGCGGTCGGGACCCAGACGCATGGACTTCATCCGTTTCACCGGTGAGTGGGTCGTGTACGCAACGCTTCTCGGTCTCGGCGCGGCGGTGCTCACGGGGCTGACCGCCGGCGCCTTCAGTGCCCTCGACATCAACGTGGACACCGTGATCAGTCAGTGGCTGGCGCCGATCGCAGCGACCGGCATCGTGCTGCTCGCCGCGTGGCTGGTCGAGGCGAAGCAGAGCGTGGTCGAGAACATCGCGCCGGTGCTGACCAAGGTGTTCACCCCGGTCACCGCGGTGATGCTCGTCGTGTTGCTGGTCGCCATGGTGACCAGTGGCGACGTCGTGGACGTCGATCGTGAGCTGTTGATCCTGATCGACCTGATCCTTGTCGTCGTCCTCGGCCTGCTGTTGTACGCGATCTCGGCGCGCGATCCGCATCTGCGACCGGAACTCTTCGACCGGCTGCAGCTGGTGCTGGTGGTCACCGCGCTCGCGGTCGACGCGGTCATGCTGACGATCATGGCCTCGCGGATCGCCGAGTTCGGATTCACCGCCAACAAGACAGTGGCCCTGGGTCTCAACCTCGTTCTGCTGGTGAACTTGTCGTGGGCTGCGTATCTGCTCTTCGGCTTCGTGCGTCGGCGCCGCGGGTTCGACGCAACGGAGCGTTGGCAGACGGATTACCTGCCGGTGTTCGGACTCTGGGCGGCCGCGGTCGTCGTCGCGGTGCCGCCGCTGTTCGACTTCGCCTGACCGGCGCCGGGAGCGGAGCGAGCGGGCCGAATAGTGTGCTGCCGCGTAGACTCCGCGATCATGGCGATCGTCAACCGAGGGTTCGTGGGACGCCGCGATCGGGACGCCCGGCGTCTCCCGCCCGGGCAGTACACGACCCTCGATTTCCCCGTACTCTCGTCGGAGCCGACGCCCGCGGTCGCCCCGGCCGGTTGGATGCTGGCCGTGCAGTCGGCAGACCACAAGGCGGCCACGTTCACGTGGGAGCAGTTCCAGGACCTCCCTCACGAGGACGTCACCACCGACATCCATTGCGTCACACGGTGGTCGAAGTTCGACACCCGGTGGCGTGGGGTCTCCTTCGACACGCTGCTGCGTGCGTTGCCGTGGGAGCCGGCGCCGTTCGTGATGGCGCACTGCCACGGCGGGTACACCGCCAATGTGCCGCTCGCCGATCTCGTCGACGGCCGCGGCTGGATCGCCGACACCTACGACGGCGAGCCGCTCGCCGCCGAGCACGGCGGCCCCGCCCGACTCCTGGTGCCGCACCTGTACTTCTGGAAGAGCGCGAAATGGGTTCGGCGACTGCGCTTCATGACCGAGGACGCGCCTGGGTTCTGGGAGGAACGCGGATACCACATGTACGGCGATCCCTGGCGCGAGCAGCGCTACTCGTGACGACCTGGCATCTCACGACGGTCACCTCGGTCGTCGACATCACCCCGACCGCGCGTACGTTGCGTCTCGCTCTCCCCGAGGCCGTCCACGCGCTACCCGGTCAGCACGTCGACATCCGGCTGACCGCGGAGGACGGGTACTCCACCGCACGCGCCTACTCGCTGTCCGATGTCCGCGAGACGCGTTCGGTCGAGGTCACCGTCGAACGCCTG
This sequence comes from Gordonia sp. McavH-238-E, assembly GCF_022348225.1. Taxonomy (NCBI): domain Bacteria; kingdom Bacillati; phylum Actinomycetota; class Actinomycetes; order Mycobacteriales; family Gordoniaceae; genus Gordonia; species Gordonia sp. McavH-238-E. The sequence goes on along the minus strand of NZ_JAKRFE010000001.1, from coordinate 301,978 downwards.
GAGGACGGTGAGGTGTCGCCGTACCTCGTCGACGTCGTCGAGGTGGGCGACCCGCTGGAGATCAGCGATCCGCACGGATACTGGTTCACCTGGCCGTCCGGAGACGACCGGCCCGTGCAGCTGATCGGCGGCGGCTCCGGCATCGCGCCGCTCATGTCGATGATCCGCGGCCGCGAGGTCGAGGCCCCGCAGACGCCGTTCTCCCTCGTGTACTCGGTCCGGAGCCCCGACCGCGTCTACTACCGGGACGAGCTGCGGCAGTTGATCGAACACCGGCGCATGGACGTCCACCTGATCCACACCCGAGTGGCGCCCGATGATGCGACACGACCTGCGGGACGTCTCACCGCCGAGGAGCTCGCCGGATTGACACTCGATCCCGCGACGTCGCCGACCGTGTTCATCTGCGGTCCCAATCGGTTCGTCGAGAGCTGCGCTCAATGGATGGTCGACGCCGGACACGATCGCACCCGCATCCGGACGGAGCGGTTCGGGGAGTGATCGGCGGATCCTTCGCCGATTCTCCCGAGCAAGTGCTTGATTGGGAAGTAGCGTAGCGGCATGACCTCCGCGTACGACTTCACCGCCACCGGCATCGACGGCACACCCGTCGAACTCTCGGACTTCCAGGGCAGTCCCCTGCTCATCGTGAACACCGCCTCGCAGTGCGGATTCACCCCGCAGTACCGCGGTCTGGAAGCCCTGCACCGGGACTACGCCGACAAGGGGCTGCGTGTACTCGGCTTCCCGTGCGATCAGTTCGGACATCAGGAACCGGGCGACGAGGAGGAGATCAAGAACTTCTGTTCGCTGACCTACGACGTGACGTTCCCGATGTTCGCGAAGGTCGACGTGAACGGACCCGAGGCGCACCCGCTGTTCGCCTGGTTGCGGGACCAGAAATCCGGCGTGCTGGGCGGCCGCATCAAGTGGAACTTCACCAAGTTCCTGATCGGGCGGGACGGTTCGGTGGTCGCGCGGTATGCGCCGACCACGAAGCCGGAGAAGCTCGCCGGGTCCATCGAAGAACAGCTGTGACGAGATGGGTGACCCTGTGAACACCGAGCGCACCTACAGTCGGACCGGTTCATTCGCCCGGATCACGATCGCCTACCTGGTGGCCTTCGCAGTCGCTGCCGCCTGGCTGATCTGGGGTCCGACCACCGCGTACCTGTGGTTGGACACCCTCATCGCCGACCTGCTGGCCACGTTGGTCATCTTCGGGTTCAGCCGGTACTACGGCAATTCCAGCTTCTACGACGCCTATTGGAGTGTGGTACCGCCGGCACTCTTCCTCTACTGGTGGGCGGCCGGTGACGTCGGCATCGACGCGGTGCACTGTTGGGTCATCGCCGTCGTCATCGGCGCCTGGGCGATCCGACTCACCGCGAACTGGGCGATCGGCTGGCCGGGACTGCAGCACGAGGACTGGCGCTACCCGATGCTGAAGTCCGGTGCCGGGCGCGCCGAACTGCCCGTCGATCTGATGGCCATCCACGTCTTCCCCACCTTCCAGGTGTTCCTCGGCATGATCCCGATCTACGTCGCCGTCACCCACACCGGCGCGGTGGCATGGTTGACGGCGGTCGCTGCTGTTGTGGGACTGGCCGCCACGGCGCTCGAGTACATCGCCGACGGACAGTTGCGTCGGTTCGCCGCACACCGAACGCCGGGCGCCGTGCTCGACACCGGCGTCTGGGCGTGGTCGCGTCACCCCAACTACTTCGGCGAGGTCATGTTCTGGGTGTCGATGGCCCTGTTCGGCCTCGCCGCCTCGCCCGGTGACTGGTGGTGGTTGTTCGTGGGCGCGGTGCTGATGCTCGCCATGTTCCTCGGCGCCAGCATCCCCATGATGGAGAAGCGAAGCCTCGAGCGACGTCCCGGCTACCAGGACGTCATCGACCGGGTGCCGCGGTTCATCCCCCGGCCGCCGCGTTCGGCCGCCCATCCACCGGATCAGGTCACTGCGTGAGCCGACCCCGCGTCGTCGTCGCCGGTCTCGGTGATTCCGGATTGCTGACCGCGATCCACCTCGCTCCGCATGCCGATGTCGTCGGCATCTCGTCGAAGCCGGGACTCGTCAGCGGTCAGGAGCTCGGCCTCCGGATCAGCCGGCCCGATGAGTGGGCCCGGGACTATCGGATCCCGTTCGGGCGCTTCCGCAAACTCGACGGCATCCGGACCGTCCACGGCACGCTGACGGCCGCCGATCTCGACAACCGCACCGTCTCCGTTGTCGATGCCGCCGGCGCCGCGACCGTCGAGGGCTTCGACGCGCTGGTCATCTCCACCGGGGTACGGAACGGCTTCTGGCGACAACCCGGGTTACAGTCCGCGGCCGACATCGACGCCGACTTACGTTCTGCGCATCGGCGATTCGCCGACGCCGACTCCATTGCCGTGATCGGTGGCGGTGCGGCGGCGGTGAGCGCCGCCGCCAACCTGGCCGCCACCTGGCGGGACAAGCAGATCGACCTCTACCACCCGGGCGATCGCGCCCTGCCGCAGCATCATCCGCGTACCTGGGCCACGGTCCGCGCCCGACTGCGTCGGCTCGGGGTCGGTGTCCACGGCGGCCATCGCGCTGTCGTGCCCGACGGATTCAGCTGCGACGAGATCACGCCCGGTCCGGTGAGTTTCTCGACCGGCCAGTCGGCGGTCGGGGCGGACGCCGTGCTGTGGGCCATCGGCCGGGTCGCGCCGAACACGGACTGGCTGCCTGCGGACGTGCTCGACGCGTCGGGTTTCGTCCGTGTGTCTGCTGAACTACGGGTGCCCGGGGTCGATTCCGTGTACGCCATCGGCGACGTCGCGGCGACCGACGATCTGCGCAGTTCGGCTCGCAATCGTGCCGATCGTCTGCTCGCACACAACATCCGCGCCGACCTCGGCGGGCGGCCCGACCGGGCGCGACGCTACGTTCCCCCACGGCGTCGGTGGGGTTCGGTGCTCGGGGTGCAGGCCGACGGACTCCAGGTCTTCGCGCCCAACGGTCGTCCGTTCCGCTTTCCGGCGTGGTCGGTCGACACGATCCTGCAACCGTGGATCGTCCGGCGCGGGATCTACGGCGGCATCCGTAAGCCCCGGTGACCGTGTCGCTCATCCCGGCGGACAGGGTGGCGACCGCGCATAGACTCGGCGCATGAGCAACGAACCGTTCTCTGCGAATCCCTCCGGCCACCCGACGCCGGGCGGGCCGGGACAGACTCCGTCAGGCGCGTTCCCGCCGGGACATACGTCACCCGGGACCACTCCGCCGGCCACCTCGTATCCCGTCGAGACCCCGGGTGCGGTGCCACCCGATGGATCGACGACGGACGCGCCGCCGGCCAGACCGACGGCCGGCGAGCGTGCGAACGCCGTCGTGAAGAAGGTGGTGATCGGTCTCGTCATCGCCGCCCTGCTCGTGGTCACCTACTTCATCCTCGAGGCGTTCCTCCCGCGCTGGTGGGCCGGTCAGATCGGACAGCGCGTCGAGGGATCGTTCAGCCGCGGCATCGGCACCGGGCTGGTGCTGGGGATCGTCTGCACCTTCCTGCCCGTGCTGTTCTTCACCCTGGCGTTCGTCAATCGCAGCCGGATGAAGAACGTCCCGACGATCATGTTCGCCGTACTCGGCGTGATCATCGCGATCCCCAATCTGCTCACCCTCACCGTGGTCGCCGGCGGCGGAAACGGCGCACACGCCGGTGAACGGATCTTCGACGTCGACGCGCCCGGCTTTCGAGCCGCCACCGCGTGGGGCGTGGTCATCGGAATCGTTCTGGCGATCGGGGTCGGCTACTTCATCTGGCGCTACCGACGCCGCGGTCGTCAACTCGACCAGATCAAACACCCTGCAACAGATGGGAAATGACCTCATGACCGAGCAGCGGATCATCGTGAACATCGACGATGCGGGCGTCGCCACCGCGACACTCAACCGGGCCGACAAACACAACGCCCTCGACCCGGCGATGTTCGAAGCCCTCATCGACGTGACGGGCACGCTGGCCGCCGACAAGCGCGTCCGGGCCGTGGTCGTGCACGGTTCGGGCAAGAGCTTCTGCTCCGGACTCGACGTGTCGAGCCTGGGTCAAGGTGGCGGCGTGAACTCGCTGCTGGACCGCGAACCGGGTGTGCTCGGCAACCACGCGCAGCGGGTGTCGCTGGACTGGGGCCGGATCCCCGCGCCGGTGATCGCGGCCATCACCGGAAACTGTTTCGGCGGTGGCCTGCAGATCGCGCTGGGCGCCGACATCCGCTACTCGACCCCGGATGCGCGCCTGTCCATCATGGAGGTCAAGTGGGGTCTGGTGCCCGACATGGGCATCACGCAGACTCTGCCTCGGCTCGTGTCCGCTGATGTGGCAAAGGAACTCACGTTCACCGGCCGCATCATCGACGGCGCGGAGGCCCAGCGCCTCGGCCTGGTCACGCGCGTCGTCGACGATCCGCTCACCGCTGCGCTCGAGCTGGCCCACGAGATCGCGTCGAAGTCGCCGCACGCGGTCCGCGCCGCCAAACGTCTCTACGACGAGTCGTGGGCGGGCACGGAACCGGCTGCGGCGCTGATGCTGGAGAGCGAACTCCAGGTCGGCCTGATGGGCTCGCCCAATCAGATGGAGGCGGTCCACGCCGGGATGGCGCGGCGCGAGCCGAGCTTCGCCGACCCGGAGTGACCGGACCCCGGCCCTGTGTCAATCTAAGCTCCCCAATTCGAAGAAACCGCAAAAGCACTGGTCCCTGATCCGAAGGAACCGTATGACCCCTGGTCCCTGAGGTGCGAGGAGCGCAAGCGACGAGCCACGAAGGGTCGGCGACGCATCTCGCCACGCCCCTTCGTGACGCGCCCTCCGCAAGCTCCGGGCGCTCCTCAGGGAGCAGGGGGGACGCTTCTTTCGGATTCGGGTGCGGAGTCTTTTGTAGCCCGCCCGGGCCGGCATCGGATCAGTTGGACAGGCCGGCGTCCTTGCTGCCGTAGGCTTCTCGAAGTCTCGGCTTCACGACCTTGCCGCCAGCATTGCGGGGCAATTCGTCGATGATCACCAGGTCCTTCGGGTGCTTGAACCGGGCGAGGTTCTCGTTGAGGTGCGGTTCGAGTTCGGCGAGGGTGAGATCATCGACGCCGTCGGCGAGCACCACCACCGCGACCGGTACCTCGCCCCACTTCTCGTCGGCCCGACCGATGATGGCGGCCTCGGCGATGCTCGGGTGTCCGTAGAGCGCATTCTCGACCTCGGCGCAGTAGATGTTCTCGCCACCCGAGATGATCATGTCCTTGGCACGGTCGACGACGTAGAGGAAACCCTCCTCGTCTTGGCGAACGAGGTCGCCCGAGTGAAACCACCCGCCGCGGAAGGCTTCTGCGGTCGCCTCGGGCTTGTTCCAGTAGCCGATCATCATGTTGGGTCCGCGGTAGACGATCTCCCCGACCTCACCGGGCTTGACGTCGTTCATGAGCGGATCGACGATCCGCGCGGTGACCGCCGGCACGACCTTGCCGATGGAACCCAGCTTGCGCAGCGCATCCTTGCCCTCCAGGATCGTCGTCACCGGAGACATCTCGGTCTGCCCGAACGCGGTCATGTTCGCGGCTCCCGGGAAGGACTCGTTCATCGCATTGAGCACGGTGTCCGAGGCCGGCGCCGCGCCCCAGCTCATGGTGCGCAGCTTGAGGTCCCGGGGCCGCGCCTTCTGTGCCGCAGATACCGCCTGCCACTGCGCAGGCACCATGAACACCGAGGTGACGCCTTCGCGTTCGAGGGTGTCGAGCATGGTGTCGGGATCGAAGGCGCCGAGCGGGTGCAGTACCGCGCGCACCCCGCGGTAGAAGATCGGTGCGAAGCCGCCGATCCCCGCGATGTGGAACAGCGGCGGCACGATCGACGCGACGTCATCGGAACCGGACTGTGCCCCGGCCGTGGCGATCGTCGTCACGGCCTGCGCCTGGATGTTCTGGTGGGTGAGCATGGCGCCCTTGGGCTTTCCCGTGGTGCCCGACGTATACATGATGGCGGCGACGGTGTCCTCCGGCACGTCGACCTCCGGCAGGTCCGATGCATCCTCGGCGAGGAGGGTCTCGAAGTCGAGGTGGGCGTCGTTGTCGCTGCCGTCGACGACGATGATGGTGTCGATCTGGCCGGTCGATCCGGCGACTGCGTCGGCTATCGGCGCGAGCAGCGTTTCGGTGACGACGACCTTCGCCCCGCTGTCGGTGACGAGGTACGCGACTTCGGCCGGACTCATGCGGATGTTCACCGGCACCGGGATGGCACCGATGAGGGTGGCCCCGAGGATCGCCTCGATGTACTCGGTGCGATTGAGCAAGGCCATCAGGATCCGATCCCCGAACTGGACGCCACGCCGATGGAGGGCCGCGCCGAAGGCGTGCGACCGGTCGTCGAGTTCTTTCCAGCTGGTGTTCTTGTCGAGGTAGGTGATCGCTGTCTTGTCCGGGGTCATCATGGCGTGCCGGCGCACCTGGTTGTTCCAGTGATTGCGGCGCGAGCGGTACGGCTCCGTCGTCAGATTGCTGGTGACGTCGGCACTTGCAGTCATGACTGCCTCCCATTCGTCGAGCGGACTCGACCCGTTGTGAACTCCCTCGTCGAGGGGTCGGCACTGTTGTGTCTCGCGTCACACATTAGGTCGTCCGTGTTGCCAGATTCAGGCATTCCCGCGGTTTGGGTGAGACCCGCCGGCGACCCGTCGACTGGGGCCCGAGCTCAGCGAGCGGAGAATTCTCCCCTGGTCGGTCGTGACTCCCTCTGCGTCGCCCGACAGCACCCTGCGGCTCACTCGCGACAGTCCTGCGACACCTCGCCCGCACGGCGTCGAAGGTAGTCCTGTGCGCGCTCGTCGCCGGTGAGCACCGCCGCCCGTTCGAAGTGCTCACGCGCCGCGTCGCAGTGCCCGGCCCGTACCAGAAGATCCGCTCTCGCAGCGTGGAACGGTCCGAAATCCGCTGCATCACCGCTCAATTCGTCGAGCAGGGACAGTCCGTCCAGAGCAGAACTCGCACGCCCGACGATCCCGGCGTGAGCAACCCGTGCACCGAGCGTCGGCGACACGGACACCAGCGCGGACGACAGCGACCGCAACGCAGCCCAGTCGACGACACCGGTGCGTGCGCGGTCGGCGTGAACGGACTGCATGGCCGCTTCGAGCTGGAATCGGCCGTGTGGTCGGCCGAACGACGAGGCGCGTCGAAGCATCACCTCGCCATCGCGGATCAGCTCTGCATCCCAGGTCGACGGATTCTGCTCCTCGAGCGGAACGAAAGGCCCGATTCGCGCCGGAGCCCGCGACAACGACAGCGCGATGAGCGCGGCGAGACCCCAGGCCTCCGGGTCGTCGAGCAGCGAGGCCAGCGTGACGGCCAGGTACAGCGACTCCCCCGCCATCGATTCGACGGTGTCGGGGTCGGCGCCGTCCGCATCGTTCCATGTGATCGCGAAACATCCGTAGACGGCCTCGAGGACTGCGGGTAGGCGTCCGGGCATCGACGCGCGGTCGGGAACGACGAACGGTATGCGTGCATCGCGGATACGACGCTTCGCACGAACCAGACGTTGCGACATCGCCGACGGCGCGACTGCGAACGCACCAGCGATGTCGGTCGCTTCGAAGCCGAGCACCGACTGCATCATGAGCGGGGTTCGGGCTGCTGCGTCGATGGCCGGATGCGCACAGGTGAACAGGAGCTCGAGTCGCTTGTCGGGGATGGCGTCCGGGTCCACATCGTCGAAGGGGGTCACGGCCCTGGCTCCTGGAGAAAGAGTGTCGTCGAGAACGGTCGACGTGCGGTGCGCCGCCGACTTCCAGACGTCGCGCTGCTCATTGCGCGCGACCGTGAGTAGCCATCCCTCCGGGTTCGCGGGCACCCCGTCGGCGGACCAGGTGACGAGCGCCCGTTCGAAGGCGGTTGCCAGAGTGTCTTCGGCCAGAGCGAGGTCGCCCGAGGAAGCTGCGAGAAGCGCCACCAACCGCGAATATGACGCTCGGGCGGCATGTTCGGCGGCGGTGTGCGCTTCTCGTCGGATCATGCGTTGGGAGTCCAGGCACCGTCGACGGTGTAGGTGGCGCCGGGCCTGATCTCGACGACTCCCCACTCGATAGGCGGTGCCTGACGCGCCCACTCGATGGCGGAGTCGAGGTTGTCGACATCGATGACGACGGTTCCGCCGAGTTGCTCTTTGGTGTCGGCGAAGGGACCGTCCTGGACCACGAGTTGACCGTCGACCTTGCGCAGTGTCGTGGTGACGTCCGAGTGTTGCAGCACTTCGGCGCTCACGAGCACGCCTGCCTTCTGGAGGGCAGTGGTGTAGGCCGCGAACGCAGCTTCTCCCTGTGCGATGGCCTCGTCACCGAGGGTCGACGCGTCCATCTCCGGGTAGTGCAGGAGCAGTGAGTAATGCATGGTCTGACCTCTCGTTCGTCGGGCCGCTCATCGGTCCGTGTGCAGTGATGACGACCTCGCGGGGCGCCATTCGACATCTCCGGCAGAGATCTTTTCGGTCGTTCTCGCCTGAGGAGGCCCGGAGCTTGCGGGGGGCGGTTGTACTGCTCCCTGAGGAGGCCCGGAGCTTGCGGAGGGCGGTTGTACTGCTCCCTGAGGAGGCCCGGAGCTTGCGGAGGGCCGTCACGAAGGGTCGCCGCCGCGGTCGGCCCGGACAGCGGCGTCGGGCCACATCGCCGGACACGGCAGGCCGGGCACGGTCGCGATCTCGAAGTGCCACCACTCGTTCGCGAACGTCCGGCACAGTCCCCATCGGTACCCGGTGCGTTCCAGCCAGGCGGCCCCTTCCCGCGGTCCGACGTCGATGGCCCGACCGTGCACGTGGCTCGACTGCTCCGGTGGCAGGACCCACCGTCGGGCGGCTTCGGGGCTTCCGTAGGTCGCGATCGCATCCCGCCACATCTGACGTTGCTCGGCGTGAGTTCTCTTGCCGGAGGTGATCCACAACGGAACCCCCTGTGCACGAGCAGCATTCGACGCCTGTTGATAGGCCGTCGCCAGGACCGGGTCGAGGCCCGTTGTCGGCGGTGCGGCGCCGGCCGGCGCGGCGCCGAACGCTGCGACGAGCAGGACGCCGAGGACGGTGGCACAAACGATCGCGACTCGGCTCGGTAGAACGTCCAGAAAGCTCATGACCGCAGTAAACCGTACGACCGACAACTGCTGCACCCGTCTGCGCGAAGCGACTATCGTCATCGTCGGGTGGGCCGCGTGCGAGCCTGTGGAGGGTCGGAAAAATGAAGAAGCGTCTGGTGGTCTGCTGCGACGGTACGTGGAAGTCGTCGAAGGACCCGAGAATTTCGAATGTGGAGAAGATCGCCCGGGCCGTCACCACTGATGCCGACGACGGGACGGTCCAACTCGTTCACTATGTCAACGGAGTCGGAACCGGATCCGGCTGGTCGGACCGGATCATCGGCGGGGCGTTCGGTCGCGGCCTCGATGCCAACCTGGTCGATGCCTACCGATTCCTCGCTCTGAACTACGAGCCCGGCGATGAGATCTTCGTCTTCGGGTTCAGTCGCGGCGCGTACACCGCACGGAGTCTTGGGGGCATGATCTGGCAGGTCGGGCTGGTTTCACCGCTGGAACTCGCGCAGCATCCGACCGAGAACCTCTTCGAAACCGTCCTGCGGTACTACCGGATGAAGCGGGAAGATCGTCCGGCGAAGACCCCAGGCGCCCCGGTGCCGGTCAAGTTCATCGGTGTGTTCGACACCGTCGGTGCCCTCGGCGTTCCCGGCATCACCCGCGTCAAGCACAAGTTCCACGACGTGAAGCTCGGCAAGAACGTCGCAGTGGCCAGACAGGCGCTCGCCATCGACGAACGTCGGCTGACGTTCGATCCCTGCGTCTGGGAAGTCGACAAGGCAGACGAGGGCAAGATCGACGTCAAACAGGTGTGGTTCGAGGGGGTCCACTCCGACATCGGCGGTGGTCTGGCGGTCACTGAACCCTCGGAACTGAGTCTGTCCTGGATGGTGCGCGAGGCGGAGCTTGCCGGCCTGCAGTTCTGCTACAAGCGATTCACGCCCATCAGCTTCCCCATCGACCCGTCGAACGAGAGGTACACGACCAACAAGTCGATGAACGCCGCGTACCGCATCGTCAACATCGTCAAGCTCGCCTTCGGCCCGCTGCGGATGCGCGGAGAAACCGTGCGTCACAAGGGTCAGTCGCGATTGCTCGAGGCGGACAAGAATGATCCTGCAAGGCCGCTGTATATAGCCGCGCCTGCGCTCACTCGGTGGAATGACGATGTCGGGTCCCGCAAGAAGCAGGCGAAGAACATCGGCGCGTGGAAGAAGCTGATCAATGACCTGTCGGTGCGGGCTGTCGAGATACCGCCGTTGGCTGCGCCGGCCACCACGACACCGCCGAACCCGATCCCCCAGCCGGTGGCTACCCCGCGATAGTCACTGCGGGGCCGCGTCTTTCGCAGCGGCGATCTGGATCAGGTTGCCGCACGTGTCGTCGAACACCGCGACGACCGCGGGGCCTATGTCGGTGGGTTCCTGGGTGAACTCGACGCCGAGTCCGCGCAGCCTCTCGTACTCGGCCTGCACATCGTCGACAGCGAACTGCGCCAGCGGGATTCCGTCTTCGATGAGCGCATCCCGGTAGGGTTTCACCGCGGGGTGGCCGGACGGTTCGAGGAGGAGTTCCATCCCCTCTGGGTCTTGAGGGGAGACGACCGTCAGCCACCACGTGTCCTCCCCCATCGGAATGTCGTGCCGCGTGGTGAATCCCAGTATCTCGGTGTAGAACTCGTGCGCCTTGCGCTGGTCGTCGACGAAGACGGACATCAATGTGAGTCTCATGGGAGGTCCTTTCGATGGGCGGGCCACCGGTCGGCGATCTCGTCGAGCGGTGCGGGGTCGAAGTAGTGGAATTTGGAGCGTCCACGTTTCTCGGTGTGGACGAGTCCGGCCGTCTCCAGCACACCCAGATGCTGCGAGATCGCCTGCCGGCTCAGGTTCAACCCACGCCGAGATGTGAGACGTCCGCAGATCTCGAACAGCGTCTGACCGTCACGCTCGACGAGTTCGTCGAGGATTGCCCGCCTCGTCGAGTCATCGAGCGCATGGAACACGTCAGCCACACCTGACGATAGGCAAGTGGCTGCTTGCATGTCAACGATCGGGAGCCTGCCGACTTGACGCGTCGCCAGAAAGCCGAGACAAGGATCGAACGACCTCTTGTCCCTCGATGATCAAAAGCTATACAATTTAGCCATGGCTACGGGTTATAGCTCATCTCGACGGACCCACCGTCGACAGACCACCATCGACGAGGCCATCGGTCACGCCCGCGATATCGTCGCGGAGCAGGGCGCCGGTGCCGTGTCGATATCGGAGATCGCGCGGCGCATGCGAATGCGACCACCATCGCTGTACAAGTACTTCCCGTCGCTGAATGCCCTGTACGACCGTCTATTCGAGACGGGGAATTTGGAACTGATCCGGTATGTGGACGCCGCCCGCGTCGACCGCGACCCCGGCCTCGACCGCCTCCTCGAGCAATCGAGGGCAATCGTCCGCTGGTCGGTGCAGGAACCGGGGCTGGCGGCGCTGCTGTTCTGGCGTCCCATACCGGGATTCGAGCCGAGCGAGGCAGCTTTCGCTCCCGCTCGGGCCATCGTCGACCAAGCCCGTGCGGATTTGGCGACCGCGGTCTCGGCCGGCGAATTGGGCCCGACCGCCGACTCCGAGGACGCCTTCCGCCTCCTCACCGCAGTCGTGTCGGGCATCGGTTCGCAGCAGATGTCGAATGAACCCGACGCGACCTTCGAGTCGGGTGTTTTCTCCCGACTACTCGACGACGCCCTACGAATGTGGGTGCGTCACCACTCGCCCTGAGCCGGCCTCGGGCACCAGGAAAGGAACTGTCATGCGGCAAGAACTCACGAGTGATTCGGTGTCGCGTCACATCGACGCGACACCGGAAGAGCTCTACGACATCGTCGCTGACGTCACGCGGACACCCGAGCTGTCGGCGGAGATCGCGCATGTGGAGTGGCTTGACGGAGCCACGGGTCCAGCAGTGGGAGCGCGGTTCCGTGCCCGGAACTCCGCGGGCCGTGGACCGGACTGGCACAACGAACCCGTTGTCACGGTGGCGGACCGAGGGCGCGAATTCACCTTCGAACGTACGGAGAAGATCGCCGGCACGCTTCGATGGAGGTATCGGTTCGAGCCCGAAGCGGGCGGCACAAGAGTCACCGAATCGTATGAGGTGACCCGGCCGCTGAGCTTGCTCGGATGGTTCGTGATTGGCCCGCTGTATGGGTTGCCGGATCGGAAGTCCGATCTCCGGGCGGGCATGATCGACACCCTCGAACGACTCGCGACCGTGGTCCATCGTCAACGGGTGTGATCGACTGAGGAGCCACTTATGCACGGGCCGACCCGAGGTACGCCTCCTCGATCCGTCCGATGTCTCCCGCGAGGGTCGCCGCAGAATCCGCGAGTGCGATCTCGCCGTGAACGAGGACGACCGCGCGGTCGGCGACATCCAGCGCCAGCCGAACGTGCTGTTCAACCAAAACGACTGCGGCGCCGTCGGTGTCGGCGACCTGACGCAGGACGGGCAGGATCGATTCGACGATGATGGGCGCCAGACCCATGCTCAGTTCGTCGATCAGCAGCACCTTGGGTTGCTGTAACAGGGCGCGCCCGATGGCGAGCATCTGCTGCTCTCCCCCGGACAGTTCCCCGGCTGCGACCTTCCATCGCGCACGCAGGGCGGGGAAATGCTCGAGCACCCGGTCGATGGCTTCGGTCCGAGCCGCCCCGCGTCGTCGAATGGCCAGTTGCAGATTCTGTCGTGTCGTCAGCTGCTTGAACAGCGACCGGTCGTCGGGCACCAGGACGAGACCGGCGCGAACCGCTGCGCGTGCCTCTCCCGCACGAACGGACTGGTCGGCGACGCTGACCTCGCCACCGAGGCGCGGAAGCAGACCGGCGAGCGTCGTGAGCAGTGTCGTCTTTCCGGCACCGTTCGGACCGAGTAACGCGACGATCTCCCCCGCCTCGACGGACAGATCGAGACCGTGGACGCAGGCCTTGCCGCGCGCATACCCGGCGTCGAGCCCGCGACACTCGAGCACAGTCACGGCGTCATCTCCTTGGTCGTCGAATGAGGTTCGGAGCCAGCGCCGTTCGATGGCGAGAGCTCATCGGGCTCGCCGGTTCCCGCAGCCGCCGATGACGGCGTGCCCAGGTAGGCGTTGACGACCGCCGGTGATCGTCGGATCTCGTCGGGGGTGCCTTCGGCGATGACGGCACCGAGGTCGAGGACGATGACCCGATCACAGAGGCTGAGTACGAGATCCATGTCGTGATCGACGAGGACCATCGAGACACCGTGCGCCCGGGCAGCGCGCAACCTGTCCCCCAGCCACCGACTCTCGGTGCTATCGAGCCCGGCGGCCGGCTCGTCGAGCAACGCGACCTCGGGTTGGCCGGCGAGCACCCGCGCGACTGCGACGAGTTGACGCTGTCCCTGCGAGAGGTCAGCCGCGGCAACCTCACTGAGGCGACCGACCTCCAGCATCGCCAGGACGTCGCGGACGTTCTCCGCGGTGTCGCCCGGTGCGCGACGTGCGGCGATCGCCAGATTCTCGGCGACCGACAGCTCGCCGTAGAGCTCGATGTCCTGGAAAGTCCGACCGAGCCCCGCCCGGCTGCGACGATGCGGTGCAAGGCCGTTGAGGGTTGTGCCGCCGAGGGTCACTGTTCCGTCCGCGGTCGCGAAACCGCTGATGGCGTCGATCAGGGTCGTCTTGCCGGCGCCATTCGGGCCGATGAGGCCGACGATCTCGCCGGAACGCAGATCGAAGCTGACGTTGTCGACAGCGGTCACCGCCCCGTAGCGCACCGTGACGTCGCGGGCCGAGAGGAGAACCTCGCCGTTGGTCGGCGAAGGTACCGGCGCAGTCGCGACGGACTGATCGTCGACCTGCGTCGGTGCCGGTCGGCGTCGACCCGGCAGCGGGATCTTGTGCAGGTATCCGATGATGCCGTCGGGACTGGTGACCACGGTGAGTACCAGCAGGATCCCGCTGATCAACATGTAGTAGTCGCCGAACGAGGCGTACTTGTCGGCGGCGAAATACATGACCCCGCCCGGGGCGATGATCCCGGCGAGGATCGCTCCGGAGATCGACGTCACCCCTGCGATGTAGAAGACCGCGAAGAGTCCGATCCCGGCGAAGACGGCGTAACTGCCCGCGGTGGCGAGGGTCTGCTGGTATGCCAGCAGCGATCCGCCGAGGCCGGCGAGGAAGGACGCGATCGCGAAGGCGATGAGTTTGGTTGCGCCGACGTTGATCCCGGCCGCGGCCGCGGACCGTTCGTTGGCGCGGACGGCCAGCATCGACGCGCCGAGTCCGCTGCGGCGCAGAACTGCCACCGCGTACGCGACCAGGGTCAGCACGACGAGGCATAGGACGCCGAAGGCGATGCGCGGATACCCCTCGCCCGCACCGATTCCCAGATCGATGCCGAACAGTGACGGCGCGTCGACAGGCGCACCCTGCAATCCGCCGTTGAGGGACGGGTTGCGGAACCAGAACGCCTCGCAGAAGACGGCGAGCGCGAGGGTCGCGACCATGAGCGGCAGCCCGCGGACCCGAAGCGCGGGCAGGCCCACGATGACACCGATGACCATCGCAGCGCAGGCGGCGAGCAGCGGTGCGAGCGGGAACGGGATGTTCAGGTCGTCGGTGAGTCGGCTGAGCGCGTAGGCGCCGACGCCGGCGAGGGTCAGCTGCGCGAGGGACACCTGGCCCGCGTACCCGGTGACGACGACCTGAGACAGCGCGATGATCGCGTAGATCATCGTGGCGATGACTGCCAGGCGGAGACTGCCGGAGGTGGTGATGAGCGCCAGGACCGCGACGACGACACCGACGATTCCCGGGATCAGCAGATGATCGGGACGCGGCGACCGGCCGAGGTCATTGCGCGTCACCGCTCCCCGACCGGGAAGTGGACGTCCACGGATGAGCAGGAACCCGATGATGAGGATGAGCGGGACTGCCTCGGCAACACCGGCGTCGGGCATCCAGTCCCAGGTGGTCTGGAGCTTGGTGGCTTCCGACTGCAGCATGCCGATGACGAGTCCGGCGCCGACGGTGATCGAGATCGCGGTGAAGTTGCCGACCAGCGCCGCCGCGAGGGCCGGCACGATGAACATGGTGTAGGCCACCGGGTTCAGCGGAACAATCGGTGCGATCAGTACACCGCCGAGTCCCGCGGTGGCGGACGACAGCGCCCAGTTGGCGACGGCAATGCGGTCCGGCGAGAGTCCGGTGACCAGTGCGCCCTTCTCGGATTCGGCGGCAGCCTCGGTCGCGACGCCGAAGCGTGTGTAGCGCAGGACGAGTCCCGCACAGACGGCAAGGCCGACGATGACCACGGCGAGCATCAGACGGTCCGTCGGAACCGCGCTGGAGCCGATCGTGAACGTGTCAACCTTGAAGATGGGGCCGACACTCGGTGCGTTCTCGCCGACCCGAAGCGCGATGAGTGCCTGGATGACGAGCATCAGACCGATCGCGGCGACGGCCTTGGCCAGGGCCGGGGCGGCGCGCATCGGGCGCAACACCAGCAGGTAGAGGATGACTCCGAGGATCGCTGCGACGACGACGGAGATGAGCAGCGCCCCAGCAACTCCCAGGTCGGAGCCGAGGGAGATGGTCGCCGGGAAACCGGGTATCGGGTTGAGGAGTTCCCCCTGGCGCAGAAACGCATACGTGTACGCGGCGTACAGGGCGACGGCTCCGGTGGCGAAGTTGACGACGCCGGAACTCTTGAACGTCATCACCAGCGCCAGGCCGAGGGCGGCGAAGACGGCGCCGTTGCCGAGGCCGAGGACCAGGAACGCGAGATGGTCAGTCATGGAACTCCCACTGGGAAGTGCGGGGATCGGGGGTCGCGCGGACGCGACCCCCGATCTGGAGAGGAACTAGTTGTTGGTGACGACGGTGTTCTCGAGCTTGGCGTCGGAGGTCACGTCACTGACCAGGATCGCCTTGCTGCACAGCGACGTCAGCGGCGGGAAGGCCTTGCCGTCGCAGGTGAAGGTGATGCCGGGTGCGGCCGGAAGCGGGACGTTCTTCGCCTGCGACAGTGCGGTGGTGAACGTCTGGGCGCTGACGGTGCCCTCGAGCCCGGTCAGTTCGCCGAGAGCGGTCATGACCTGGTACCCGATGTAGGCGAGGCCCGCCGGGTCGGTGTCGGGCGCGTATTGCGCCATCACGCTGCGGTATTGGGTGACGCTCGGGTCGTCGGAGCTGAGGTTGACCGTGGTGAACGCCTTGGCGCCGGAGACCGCTTCGTTGCCGACGGCGTCGAGAACGGGCTTGTCGAGGCAGCTGGCGATGAGGTACTTCGAGGCGTCGGGGGCGACGGTCTGCAGCGTCTTGAGGACCGAGATGCACTGGCGGGTGTCGCCGAGGATGCTGACCGCATCCGGGTTGTCGGCGAGACCGGCGGTGATCTGCGGTGTCAGGTCGGCGGCGCCGACCGGCACGGTGACGACGTTGAGAGCAACGCCGGCACGCTGGAACATCGGGTCGCCGAGCGCTTTCACCGATGCGGCTGCGTCACCGGAGTCGCCGATGATCAGGGTGACCTTCTTGAGTCCGTCCTTGGCCGCGGTGGCGGCTTGTCCCGCGAGAACGGCGACGATCCCGCCGGACAGCATGAACGAGCCGGGGGTCGCCATCTCGGCCTGTGACACCGGAGCCTGTGCGACGAACGGGATCTTGGCGCCCGCGATGATCGGCAGCATGACCGCACCCTGCGCGCCCAGCGGCGACACCACTACCGAAACCTGCTGCTCCACCATCTGATTCGCGCATTTGGTGGCCGAGGCGGGTTCTTCTTGCTGCTTGCACACCACCAGTTCGATCTGATGGCCGCCGATGCCGCCACCGTTGTTGTTCAGGTATTCGACGGCGGCTTCGCTGCCCTCGCGCACCATCGGCGTCGTCACCGCACCGCCCTCGGGCACGATCAGGCCGACCTTGACCGGGTCGCCCGTCGCCGGATTGCTGGGGAGCTGGCTGGTTTCGCCCGCGGTCGAGCTCTCCGAACTGTCGTCGGCGCAGGCCGTCAGCGCTCCGAGCGCGAGCACCCCGGAACAGCCGATCACCGTCGCGGTCCGAAGCACACGCCTGAGTGCACTGGGTGATTTCATGCGATCCCCTTCGATCGTGATTCGACACGTCGCCGTCCCCTGGTGTGGGAACGGGACGAAATGTCGGATTTGATGGCTCGGTGGCGACTGTAACCGTCAGGTTGTCGTCGCTGGATGGTTTCGAAACAATCTGTCCTGCAATGAGTCTCGGTCACCGAGGCGATCCATGCGCACGGCAGCATCGATCGTCGGTCCGGCGCCGGAAGACCCCCCGCGGTCGACTCGCGTGGCCTCGTCGACGTGCTGCCGACGAACTCACACTGGACTCAGAGGCAAAAGTTAGACGACCATCCAAACTTTGGTGGCGGAATGCAAGAATTGGTCGGTCGGGGTCGCCCCGCCCGTACGGAAGGCACCGCATTGACCGAAGCTCCGGCCATGGGCCGCCGGGAACGCAACAAGCAGCAGACGCGTGAGCGCCTGCTGATTGCTGCGCGCGAGCTGCTGGCGTCCGACGGGAGCGCCGCGACGGTGGAGCTGATCGCCGAGCGGGCCGAGGTGTCGCGCGCGACGTTCTTCAACTACTTCCCGAGCAAGGACGATCTGCTCACCGAGCTGTACGGACAGCTGATGGGGACGTTCTCGCATGTCGTCGACGCCATGCTCGGCAAGCCGCTCAGCACGTATGAGCGCGTGGTGGGCGTGTTCGTCGACTTCGCGCGGTCGTCGGTCGCCGACCCGGACTACATGCGGACGGTGACGAGCGAGATCGAACGGATCTCGTCGATGTCCGGGACACTCGGCGAACGCAGCCATGTGTTCACCTCGGAGGTACTGCGGCTCATCGAGCGCGGCGTCGAACAGCAGGATGTACGCACCGACCACCCGCCGGAGTTCCTCGCCCAGATGGTGGCCGCGATCTATGTGTCGAGCATGCGGTACTGGCAGATCGATCCCGGCTTCGAGGTGAGCGAGAGCTTCGAGCGCGCCGGCCGGTACGCTGCGGAGTCGCTGCTGCCGCGGTAGGCGGCGGTCAGGCGTCGGGGCGGGCGACCTCGGCCTCCCACCGTTCGCGGCGTTCGTCGTCGGTCTGCTCCCACCACGGGGTGCCGCGCTCCCCGAGCGCGACCTTCGCCGCCTGGACGCCCTGACGTGACTCAGGTGCGCCCTTCGTCCGTTTCACGTCCCGACGCCACGCCATCAGAATCGACTGGAGTTCGGACCGGCGCTCGTCCGGGATCAATGGATCCGTCGCCCGCCACTTCCGACCGTTGACGACAATGTGGTGGCCGTCCGGGGTGTGTTCGGGTTCGGGCATGTTTCCACCGTGCCACGACCGTCTCGGGTGCTGTGACCCGGATCTCTCAGGCCGCGTGAGCAGGGATTCTGTACGCGCTGATCCTGACTTCTCAGGGTCTGCTTAAGTCGCCGTGGGTAACCTCGCCGTGTCCTTGCCGATACCGAACTGTTACCCAAACTGAGATGGACAACGCTTTGCCTCTTCACCGACTGAACACCGACTCTGCGACGCGCCCCGCCACCCGCGCACTGTTCGACTCGACGTCGAGCACTCGGCGCCCCGGACGCCATCGTGCCACCTCGCGTTCTGCCACCCGCACAGCGCTGCACACGGGCGCTCTGGCCGCGTTCGTCGGCGCGGTCGGCCTGACTGCCGGAACCGCCGCACAGGCGACGGCGCAGCCCGCTCCCCCGCCTGCGCCGAAGATTGCTCTGCCCGACAACGTGAAGCTCCCGGCCGGTCTGGTCCTGCCGCCCGAGATCGACGACCTCGCTCGCGACGTCCTGCCGCCATCGGCGTTCGGCCCGGGCAGCTCCGACCTCCCCGGAATCAAGAAGGCAGTGAAGCCGGTCAGTGGCACCGTGACCTCGGGTTACGGCCCGCGCTGGGGCACCCACCACAACGGAGTCGACATCGCCAACAAAGTCGGAACCCCCATCTACGCCGTGACCGACGGCGTCGTCCTCGAGTCCGGCCCGGCCTCCGGCTTCGGCCAGTGGGTCCGCGTGAAGCAGGACGACGGCACCGTCGGCGTCTTCGGACACGTCAACGAAAGCTTCGTGCACCCAGGCCAGAAGGTCCGCGCCGGTGAGAAGATCGCGACCGTCGGCAACCGCGGCCAGTCCACCGGTCCCCACCTCCATTACGAGGTCTGGGATGCCAACGGCACCAAGATCAATCCGCAGGCCTGGCTCAACAAGCGCGGCGTGCATCCCTGACGGTTGCCTGATCCTGCTCCACAAACGATCCCACCGACACGGTCGGTGGGATCGTTGTTTGCTTCCTGTCTGCCGACGAGTAGCTCAGCCGAATAGCCTCCGAATCTCGGCTCGTACTTGATCGATATTCGCGTGGGGGGTCTCCCCTCCCATCTCATAGAGCGATAGCAGGAAAACGAGCTCCTCGTATTCCTCCACTTCGTCCAAATCCCGCTTCAGAATTTCGCCCTCCAGGTTTGCGACTGCTCGCGGATTCTCCGGGTCTTGCATGACCTCGCTCATCGCTCGTGTCAGCCCAGGATCGCAAGAAAGCTTCTCGTCGATAGCGATCACCCCTTCGGTGCCATGACGGTCACAATGTGTTGTGGACCTGTTCCGCTCACAACTACGTATGCCCTGCCCTGAAACACTTTCACGGTGTCATTGTCGGGCCTGTAGGTGAGCTTTGTTGGGTTGACAACGGCCCGTATGCCCAACAGGCCAGTCGGCGAAGCAAGTTTCAATCACCTGACTCGCCGGCTCGACCTCTGACTAGCCCCCTGTCTAGCCGTTCGTGACCGAACGGCCGGCGACTTCGGCGTCACCGCCTACCTCGCGGTGCCCGCGAGCAGGTGGCGGTCTGTATCGACCTCGTGGAGGGGACAGCTCACTCGTGGTCGCCGGCGACTCGATGGGCACCGTCCTGCCGTCCACACGGCAGCTGGACCAAAAGTGAGGCTTGGAGTGTCAGATACGTTGCGCACGAGATGGATCAGCGATCGGCTGCCCGCGTTCACCGATCGGACGCTGACCGACGCGGCGGCATCGACTCAGCTGCGCGAAACATCCTCGAGCAGCAGCTTCGTGAGGGCTATCCTCAGACACCCGCCGGGCACACCATGACCGCTCATGCGGCCGCCCGAATCGCAAATGGAGGCGGAGGTAGTCCGCCGGTTTCCCTCGAGCGCGTCGACGACATTCTGGATGCCTGACAGCAGACTAATTCGACCCGTTGATATCACTAAGGATTCGTTGCAGTTCTTTTCCATTAGTAGCCTTGGCTTTGTTCGCGAATTCGGTATCGGGAATGACAAAAAAGCGCACCCACCCTTGGTGATACAGTCGGTGGACGCTCGTCGTCTCGAAGTCGAGTTCCTCTCCCTCAATTGTGAGGGTGAAGAGATCGCCATCCAGGGTCGTCTCGGTAGGCTTGACTGTAAACCCCCAGCCATACCCGAGGTCCGCGTGGATACGGTTGCCAGGTAGCGTGTCGACAGAAACAAGTTCCATGTACGAGTCGAGCGCCCTTCCTCTAGGTACGTCAGACAATTCCAAGAATATCGGCGTTAACGTCGAATATGTCTTGAAGAACTGCGTCAGAGCGTCGATTGCTAGCTGACATTGGTTCTCACCCATTACTGCACCTATCTGACCATGAGCTCGGTCTAACGAATCCATGAATTGGGAATCATCATGCCCGGCGCGAAGACTATCTGATTTCCGCCACCCAGAAGCACGCCACCTCCGTAGATTTCCTGTGGCGCGACAGCTCCCTCGAAGTACTTCGTGCCGGCCGGAACTTCAATCCTGGTCACAGCCGTGGCTTGATTCAGCCACTCGGGGTTCAGTGCGCTGTCGATACGAGCCTGCATAGGGCCGCTCGGTTCAGTCCGAGTCCAGAACTGACCCAGAGGCCGTCCGCCTTCTGTGTACGTCCTGTACAACGTCATCGGACTCTTCGAGACCCTTTCTGTATAGCTGCCGCCTCGGAATGTCTCGGCAAGCCACTTTTCCAGCGGCCCATCTACGTGAGGACCGTATCTCTTGACCGTCTCATCGCCAGAGCACGGGGTGAGGCCGAGCGGATCGATAGTCGCGGTCGGGTTGGTGGGATAGGTATGTGCATTAGGAGCAGGGGCAAGTCCCAGCGGGTCCGGACTCAGATACCTTCCGGTCCCTGGTTGGTAGTACCGGTAGCGGTTGTAGTGCAGCCCGCTCTCAGAATCGACATACTGACCGGGGAACGCCCACGGAGTCGACGAGCCCACCCACTTGCTCTCGCCGTAAAGCGTTCGTTCCGAATGCCCGGCGACTTCGCCGGTGCCCGAGTCGACGAGCGCTGTTGGCGTCGCGATCTGGTCAGTGACGATCGCGAAGAACTCCCGATCGACTTCGGTCTGCGTCCACTCGACCGGCTTGGACGGCGCAACCGTAGGTGAGCCCAGATTGAGGCTCACGTCTGCGTCGGGTCCGTTGTTTCCTGAGTCAGCATTGTCCGTCGCCGTGATCCATTCTGTGCTACGCGTCTGTGCGAGAGGTGTGTACGCATCAGGGGCGAACGTCCAGGTGATCGCCGTGAGGCCAAAGTCGGACTCGGCGTCCAGCACGTCAGCCGTCGACTCCGTCTGTTCGATTAGCTGTTCCCCGTGCCAGTGGAACCGAGTGACTGCCCCGGTTGCCGTGTTGGTTTTGCTGAGTCGTCGTCCCAAGTGGTCGTAGGTGTAAGCCCACGTCGTCCCGTCGGGAGTGGTCACGCTGCGCAGTCGATCGTGAGCGTCCCAGACGTAATGCCACACATCGGGTTTCCGCGACAATCGCCTGCGACTCATCGAAGTGAGGCGACCCGCTGGGTCGTACCGGTACGACGTCCGGCCGTCGTCGACGAGCAGGGTGCCGGAGTATCGCCAGCGGGGACCCTTCGAGGCTCGGCTAGCGCCTCGCACCTCAGGGAGCGGAGGCTGACTGCCGCCTCGCACCTCAGGGAGCGGAGGCTGACTGCCGCCTCGCACCTCAGTGAGCGGAGGCTGGCTGGCTTCCCGCGCATCAGGGAACGGAGGTCGGCCGGTGTCTTGCGCATCAGGCGACGTGATCGCTGAGGTCCCGTACTCGGTGATGTTGCCCGTCGCGTCGTAGGTCAGTTGCTCGGAGCCGGTTGGGCTGATTGCGGCAGTGATTCGCCCGAGCACGTCGACCTTGTACTCAGTCCGGCCGCGATCGGCAAGCGTCGTCGTCGAAGCAGTGAGGATGCCATCAGCGCGGTACGTGTACTCAGCTCGTGCGACAGCGCGTTCCTGTCCCCCACCAGCAGCACCGTCCGACCCGAAGTTCAGAGTCGCCGGATTGGCGGACACCGTCGCAACCGACCGACCGATGAGCCGACCGACCGGATCCCACGACGAGTCGATCGCCGTACCCTCGAAGCGTCGTCGCTGCTCGCGGCCGGACGCGTCGGTCGTGATGTCGCAGGTACGACCCGCCGACGAGATGAAGTCCAGCACGCCGCGCGGGTCGTACCCATACCGCGTATGAACCGCCGTCGGCGTCGTCACCGACGCCATACGGCCCGCGCCGGTCCACCCCGACTCGATGATCCAGTCGGTGGACCCGTCGTTCACGCCGGTCAGTTGCGGCATTCCGGCCGCGGTGTACGTCGAGTGCCACCGTCCGAACGGACCCACGACACTCTCTGGCCGACCGGCGGAATCGTAACTGTACTCAGCAACCTCCCCGTCGAAGTTGGTGTAGAGCGGGTCGGAACTGCGATCCGCGACAACACGACCAGCCCCGTCGTACTCAAACGCCACTGTCTGCCCGGCAGCGTTCGTCCGCGTGGCGAGTCGTCCGCCGGCGTTGTAGGCGTAGGTGGTTATCGCGTTGTTGAAGTCGGTCTCGGACTGCAACGAGCCGTCCGCGTTGTAGGAGTAGCTCCACACCAGACCGTCGGGGTTGGTGACCGCGACGAGCCGGCGTGCGGTGTCGTAGGTGAACGCGGTTCGCGATCCGTCCGCGTCGACCCGCGCCACCGGCAGGTTGTAATGACCGTACTCCCAACGAGTGGTCGCGCCAACGGGATCAACGTAGGTGATGCAGTTACCTTCGCCGTCGTACTCCCACCGCGACTGCCCACCATCAGGAGCGACGAGCCTGGTCCGGTTCCCCATCGCGTCGTACGCGACAACGGTTCTGGCACCCTCGGCGTCGACGACCTCGACCGGCCGTCCAAACGCGTCGTACGCAATGCGCGTCGAGTTGCCGAGCATGTCAGTGATCTCGGTCGGCAAGCCGGCCGAGTTGTTGCGGTACCGCACCACCACGCCGTCGGGATCCGTATGCGACGACAGCGCGCCATGTTCGTCGTAGGTGTACGACGTGACCGCGCCGGCGTTGTCGGTCACCGACAGCGGACTCCCGCTGTCGGTATAAGTAATACGTGTCGTCATCGGGCCCGGTTCGACGATCCTGTCCGGACGACCCGGACCCGCGTATTTCACCTCGGTCGCCGTGCCGTCGGGACCGACGATCCGCTCCACATCACCGAAGGTGTTGTAGTGCAACCGTGTTGACACGCCATCCGCGCCGCTGAGCACCAACGGTTGCCGACTGTCGTTGTAGTCGGTCCGGATGATCCGTCCCAGCGGATCGATCTCCTGCCGCACCCGACTGTCTGCATCGATGCCGTACAGCGTCGTCGCGCCGACGGCGTCGGTGTAGGTCGTCATCGACCCGGAACCCGCCGTCCTGAGCTGGTAATCGAACCGCCCGGACCACACTCCGTTCATGCCGGACTGGATGGTCACCCGGCCGAGGTCGTCATACCGGTTCCAGTACTCCATCCCGATCGAGTCCCGCCACCAGGTCATTCGCCCCGCGTCGTCGTAGCCGAAATGGGTTGTCGCACCGACGGCGTTGGTCGACGCTGCGAGATGGCCGCGATGGTAGGTGAAGGTGCGCAGCTGCTGGTCAACGGGGACGCCGTCCACCCCAGCGACCAGGCGGTACCCGAGGATCCGGGCTCCGTCGCACTGGACGTCGATGCGATAGCCGGCGGAATGTTCGACGGCCGAGGGCCTTCCGTGCTCGTCGAAGACGAAGCGGATCCGGTTGCGATGCCGGTCGGTCAGGGCTGAGACCGCAATGCTCCCCGCCCGCACATCAACGCCGTCCAGTTCCGGGATCGGGATGAAAAACCAGTTGATGAGCGTGCGCACATGGGTCAGCTGGTAGCCGTGTGTCGCCGTCGCGCGCAGTTCCCAGTCGGTGTCGTTCACGCTCCGCGACACGGAGTCCGCCTGCGGCTTGGGGAAATTCGTCATGGTGCCGTCGGCGTCGACGATGGTCACCAGGTCGTCGGTGACGATGGCGCGGGCGTCGAAGGTGGATGGTGTCGTCGGTCCGAGCCAGCGTCCCCACCGGTACCGCGAGCGATGGCGATGGGTGAGGCGGAGCGGCAGTACACCCGGGAGGTCGACTTCGGTCAGCGGAAGGAAGTACTCACCGGTTGCGACGTTGACCGGCTCGCCGTTGCTACGACACTGCTCTGGAGTTTCGTTGCCTTCGCTGGTGTCGGCGCGTTCGGTCGAGCCCGAGTCGGTGCGATCTGGGTGCCCGGCGTCGTGTGATTGGCCGGTGTCGTTGTCCGGGGTGGAGTTGGTGCCGTCCGGGTTGTCGCCGTCAGGTCGGTTCGACTGATCGGGGTCGCGCGGTGACGACGGCGCGTCGGGGCTCGCCGGGCGCGGGTTGGCCGCCGAGGGGCGATCCGGTGTGAACGGGCGGTCCGGGACCACGGTCGGTGGGATCGGCCGATCGTCGGGGCCGCTGCGAGGCGGGTGAGGCGCAGAGTCCGGGGCGTTCCGAACGGTCGGATCGGGCACATGATGGGTGTTCGACGGGACCGGACGACCGCGGTCGACGTCGCGCGGTGTGGTGGATTCTGGCGTGGTGCGCGCAGGAGGCGTGCGGTCCGGGGTGTGGTCGGGAGTGCGCGGAGGGGCCGCTGGGGCATCCGCCCGGCTCGGAGCGCCGGGAGTGGTCGGCGTCGGGCCTGGCTTCGGTTGCGCAGCATCCGGTGTGGCGTGCGGCGTCGACACCGGGTGATGACCGGCGACCGGCGCGACGGGTCCGGTTGCGGGTGTGTCGGCCTGGTCGGGCGTGCGCGTAGGGGCCTCGACGGTGTTGGGTCGAGTTGTCGGCGCATCCGGATGCGCCGAAGTCGGTGACGGACGTGGTCCAGGCGCGTCTGTGTCTGGTCGCACATGAGGTGTGGCTTCGTCGGCTTTGAGCGGGTGGCCGCCGGCCGGCTCGTCATGCCGGTTTGGAGTTCGGTCGACGACGGGCTCGTCGGGTTTGGGCGCCGACGGTTCGTCGTGCATCGGGCTCGGTGCGCCGTCGCGGTCGACGGCGTTGGTGCCGGGGGTGGATTGGCCGGGAGAGTGGTCGCCACCGGGCGCGGCTGCGGGCGTGGTGGTGTCGCCGCGGTTGGGTCCGGGCGGGTCGTCGTCGCCCAGATTTCGCGGGCCCGTGGGATTGTCCGCGGGTCCCGGCGTCGGGGATCCCGGCCCGTCCGAAAGAGGCGACGGCGCAGGCTCGGGTCTCGGCGCGGGAGCCGGAGTGTCGGGATTGGGTGCATGTGGCCCGGTGCCGTCGACAGGTCCGCCGGCGACGGGCTGATCCGGCGACCCTGCGTCAGGGCGCGGTGCGGGCGGTTCCGGCGTTCCCCCGGTGGGCGGAGGGTCGACGGCTCCTGCCGGTGGCGCAGACGAATCGGGCGTGGGAGCCGGATTAGGCGAGCCGGCAGGCGTCGGGGGCTCGGAGGCCGGAGCCTCAGGGGTGGGACCGTCGGCCCTGGGGACCGGTGGCGCGTTGTGATCGACGGGGATGTCGGGACCGTGCCGCCCGGGTAACTCGGCACTGGGACTGGCCCAAGGTGCATTGGGCGACGATCCGTGCGGGGCGGGTGACGGATGTGATGACGCGGGCGGGGCGTCGGGGTGATGTGGGGACGGGCTGGGGTGCGGGCTCGGTGACGGGGTCGCCGCGTCGCGACCCGCCTTCGATAGCAAGTTCAAACCCTTGGGTCCTGGGGCGCCCGCCAGCCCCACGTTGGCGAGAACATTCCCTAGCGATTGGGCTGGATCGGTTGACCATCCGGATCCGGCGAAGTTCCGCACGAATTGGTCGGGATGGGCGATCTGATGAACGATCCCCGTGACCATGGACGCTGAGTTGCGCATGTACTCATGAGGATTAGCGATGTTGTATGGGTTCTGGGGGCTCAGCATGTTGAGCCCTTTGAACAGTTCGGTGACCGCGCCGAGCCCCCCGGCCCCGAAGTGCGCGATAGCCATGGAGCCGGCTGTGCCGACGTCGGTGGCAGTCATTCGCGCCTGGTCGAATGCTGACGGCATCGGCGGCGCCATGTCCGCCGCGCCGCTCAGTTCGGCCTTGACCCCCGAAGCTGAGGCGTTTCGGTGGTCGCGGCCGACTTGCAAGACTCGCTCTGCCTCGGCCTTGTACCCGGGCCACGGGTTGGGTCCGGGATGAGTGGGCGGCGTGTCGCGTCGATCGTGCTTGTAGTCGTCGAGTTCGTCGTTGTAGGTGTTGGCTTTCGCGACCCATTCGTCGCGTTTGCGCTCGCCCTCTTCCCAGATGCGGACGGCCTCCGCGGCCTTCTGCTGTGCGAAGGTGACGACCCCGGCCCAACCGGCTAGTGCAGCAGCAGCTTTGGTGGCTGCGTCGCCGGCTTCGAACCACAGCGGTACTTGGTGGGCCGTCGCGTCTTGAAACCCGGATTCGCCGGATCCGGCCCAATCGCCGACAGAGATCCCTCGCAAGCCTTCTCCAGCCTTCATGAAGTTGCTGGCAAACCCGGTGAACTTGTCTGCGAGAGCGGTGATCCCGGCAGGGTCGCCGAGTACCAGTTCTTTCGGATCTTTGGTCTGCTCGAGGTTCTTCTCGCCGGGCATGGCGCCCAGTGAGTTCGCGATGTCGTCGCCTAAGTCCTCGACGCCGGTGGCGATGCTGTCGAGACCGATTGCGCGCAGGCCGCCACCGATGACATCAGTGGCGTCGTCGACCAGACCCCCAACGAACTCCTTGCCGTCTTCGAGGGCATCGAAGAGACCCATTCAGTTGGTCTCCCCGGTCGGACTCCGCTCGCCTTCGTCGCCCGGGTCGGGCGGCGAATCCGCGGTGAACCCGTCGGTCTTGAATCCTTCGATCGTGTCGGTGATCAACGTCGACGGGTTGAGCTGGTGACGAACAATCGTCTCGAGATCGTCGACCACCGACCTGTTTTCCTCGGCGAACTTTCGATGCCGCTCCATCTCCTCCGGGGTGAGAGCCCATTTTGGGTCCGTGATGGCGTCACGGTGGTGATCCCAGAGCTCACCCCACGACTTGTCTTTGACTTCCTCCGGCGACAGTCCTGGATCACCGACGAGGTCGGTCACGTAATTCTTGAGCTGGTCACCCGCCCACTTCTCTTCGCGCTCGTAGTGGCTGGCGCCAAGCTCTAGGCCGATCGAGATCTCGGCTGCGCCGGTAACCAGCGCTCGAACGCCCCATTCCCAGCGGTCGCAGTACTCCTCGAGCCCGCTTTTTGGGTCGGCATGGCCAATCGTGCGGCCGTCGAGGTCGAGGTCGCCGTAACCACGGCCGATCGCGGCGCTGTAGTCCGATCCGACGCCGGTGTCGGCGAGACCCTCGATGACACCGTTGATGCCGTCGCGAGCCATTCCGAGAACCACAGGGTCAACGCGCAGGTTCTCAATCATCGGACTACCTCGCCCACATCGTCGTAGTAGCAATGCGGTGTCAGCTCGCGGGAGGGCGGAAAGGTCATCGTCGAGGGCGTCGCGGGGTCGACGACGAGGCCGGTGGGTTCGGGGGCTTGGTCGAGGACTCGGTCGATGAGCGCGTGACCGGGAACGTCGAGGTAGCGGACCTCATCTAGGTCGCGGTCGGTGAGTTCGGCGAACTCGCGCAGGCGCTCCGGCGTGGTGAACGCCAGCATCCACGGGATACCGGCTTCCACCAGCGTGAACAGGCGTCCGTTGAGATCAAGTGGAACGGCGAGGGTGGCATCGCGAAGGGCTTCGTAGAGCCGAGGCGGATCACCGAAACCGGACAAATACGCCCGCACCTCATCGACATATGTCGTCATCACCGGACTCCCCCGCAGTCATCACCGTGTGCCGGTTGATGCTAGATCATGGAACTTGGATTCTCGCGGTGGTGTTCACAGGTCGGTGGACGCCATATTCGCGGCGACGCCAGATAGAGTACCGCCCGACTGTTGTCCGCGAAGGCTTCGGAATCTAGTTTCTGCTGAGGCCCTGTGATCCGGGGTGGATCCGGTATCCGCAACAACGCGCGTGCCGTGACTTCTCCACAACACGGCAGCCCCCATCACGATGACCCCACGTCGTACTAGTCTGTTCGACGAGTCGGCCCCAGCACGGGTCCGTCACCGGGAGGGGGACCCATGAGCACGCCATTCGCCGACGACTCTCTGCTGCCCCAGGCCGTCCCAGAAATGCCGGTCAGCCCGCACGGTCGAGGAACTGTACTGCGATCAGAGCGTGCTGACTGGGAGCGTCGGGCCACCGCGGCCGCGTCGGCTGCGGCGGAGTTGGCGGAGGCCTCAAAAGCTCTAGCGGGTGCCGCTCGAACTAACGTCTTTGGAGATTGCGTTGAAGGTAAGGCATTCCACGAGCGGCTCGTTGGTGCTGTCGGGCGACTATCGGAAGCGCTGACTGATCACTTGGATAGGGCTCGCCTTCTAAGCACACAGTGCCGCTCGGCGGCCGATCTGATCGAGGCCTCTGACGACGGGGGTGCGGCGAGCTTTGGCACGTGACAGCCGACAGCTTCGAAAGACTGCGTACACATTCGTGGCCATTGTGACCGTCGCCGCATCGGGGGCCTGTACAACTGAAGGTCTCCCGGAAGCCTCGGCACCGGCACCTTCGGTTTCTGCCTCCTCGCTCGCGGTTCGGCAAACTGACGACTCAGGCCGAAGGCTTCCATTCGAAACACCTTTTCCCAATCGGTGGAGCATCAATAACAACGGCAGTCCATATGAACCGTGTACACAAATCGCACCTGAAGTGATTGAGGTCTCCGGTCTAGTCGTGGCGTCAGTGAAAGATGCCGCTGCTTCTGATTTTCAGACCATACGAGGATGCGAGTGGACCTACCTCGATGACGAGTTGTCATCGCTTTCTCAGATCGTCGGAAACATCATCGATCCTGACGCTGGGCTAGAAGGCCACAAAGCGCTGAATAGTGCTGCAACGGACTGGTTTCCCGATCGAGAGATTCGCAATCGTCGGGTGCTAGTCGGTTCGATAACGCCCTCCGACTGTGCGGTATACGTGCGCTCAGGAGACGCTGTGGTGGTCACAGCAGTCACGAGATTTGATACCGACCGACCCTCGACCGAGCGCATATGCGACATGGCCGCCGAATTTCTACAGGCCACAATCGATGGCATACCGAAATGAATTAACCCGAGCCGGCGCATTTAACTCACAGTGGTGACCGTCGGAGTTAACTTGAACTCGCGAAATTGACTGCACAGTGTGCCAGCCACTTCCCTAGTCTGGGTTACTAGGTCCCAAGTTCGCCGCAAGCTGATCCCTCTCAATCCAGCCTATCCAAACAAACCAACTTGACCAATTCCGCTCGATTGCGAACGCGCGCAGCGACAAACACGCGACTGACGTACTTCTTCACTGTGTCGACCCCAAGATGGAGGATTGCGGCGATTTCCTCGTTGGTGTGGCCATCGGCGACCAACTCCGCGAGCTCGAGCTGTCGCGGTGAGAGGCGGTCGCGCCAGGACGGAACTGGCTGTCCTGGAAGCAGTTTCGCGTAGTTCGACAGCTGCCGCGACAACAGCCCCATCGCTTGCACCCGCGCACGATCGGGCGCCCTTCCCTCGGAATCGAAGAGCCCGACGAGGCCGTGGCAGTCGTGCGCGAGGTCGAGGTGCATCACCGAGGCGCTGTGCAGACGTTTGCGGTACAGAAAGTCCTGGAGATAGGTCACCGACGGATCCGACAGACCTCGCAGGTGGTCTGCCGACAGCGCCGGATACTTCGACAACGCGGCCCGCGAGGCGATCGGCGCCACACTCTCCGCCGACGGCTTCGACGCCCTTGGACATCACTGGAACGTCATGGAAGAACGGGCTGCGGCCACCAACGTCACGGTCGACCGCAGCAAGTGGACCCTGGCCGGTCCATTCCACATTGCCGAGACGGAGGCGGAGGCGCGCCGCCAGGTCGAGTACGGCATCGAGCAGTGGTTCGACTACTTCCAGCACGTCGCAGCCTTCCCGCAGATGGCGGTCTCGGGGAACAAGCTGACCGAGATGATCGACTTCATCAACGAGGCCGGCATCGGCGTCATCGGCACCCCCGAACAGGCGCGCGCTCAGGTCCAACGGCTGTGGGACCAGTCCCAGGGTTTCGGATGCCTGCTGCAGATGGGTCACGACTGGGCGAATCCACAGGACACGATGCGTTCCGCGGAACTCTTCGCACAAGAGGTGTTCCCTCACTTCCAAGGTCAGGCGCAGGCAACACTCGACGCTGCGGAGCACGCTCGCGCGGTTCGAGAAGGCCACGCCGCCAAGCAGATGGAGGCCGTCGACCACA
The DNA here is from genome assembly GCF_022348225.1 of Gordonia sp. McavH-238-E. Lineage (NCBI taxonomy): Bacteria > Bacillati > Actinomycetota > Actinomycetes > Mycobacteriales > Gordoniaceae > Gordonia > Gordonia sp. McavH-238-E. The sequence goes on along the minus strand of NZ_JAKRFE010000001.1, from coordinate 271,174 downwards.
TGACTCGCAAGTACGAGCAGGAACTGGCATCGAAGGGCTGAACGACGATGTCTACCAACACGACAGCCACGATCTCGCTGGCCACGTCGTTTCGCGATGCGATGGCTCACGTGTGCTCCCCGGTCGCCGTCATCACGGCTTTCGACGGCGACCGGCCACACGGAACCACTGTCAGTGCGTTCATGTCATTGTCGATGAGCCCGCCGATGGCAACCATTGCACTCGACTAGAACTCAGAGCTGCTCGGAGTGATCCGCCGCCATGGCTCCTTCGCGATCAACGTGCTGGGCTCACACCAGTCTGACGTTGCGCTCAGCTTCGCGACGAAGGGGCACAACAAGTTCGACGGCATCAGTTGGGCGAGGACCGAGACGCTGCCGGCACTGGACGGCGCAGCGATCTGGATGAGCTGCACCGCTGAGAGTTTCGTTCCCGGTGGTGACCACACGATCATCGTCGGCGCTGTGCAACACGTCGTCCGCCAGGAATCGCCGCCGCTGACCTACCACGGTCGGGTCTTCGGCACCCACTCGCCGTTTCCAGACGCCATCTGACACAACCTAGGAAGGACCTTCACCGTGTACGTATCCGTCCAGCCCGGTCGGGTCGACGTCGTCGAACGCACAGACTACCGGCGGTTCCATCTGCAGGCCGATGCGAACGTCTCCCTTCCCGAGATCGGCGCGCTGCTTCAGCGGGAGCGGCTCGGGGGTGTCGATGACGGTCACGCATGGATTCGGATCGACTCGCTGAGAGAGCGACTCGCGGGATTCACGGACTTCGACGCCGAGCAGTTCAGCGAGATGGTCACCTATGCGACCCAACGGGGGTGGGTGTCACCGGACGGTGCAGCGCTGCGTACACACATCCAGTTCGGAGATCAGCGCTAGCCTCTGCTCGGCGAGCTCTGGGCGTACACGTGAATCGTGAATGCCCCAGTCAGCGAGCTAGTTCAGTGGCGCAACTCGTCCGAACCACGCCCACCCGGCGCGATGTCGAGCAGATGTTGCGGAGCTGTCGATGAGTTTGCCGGTGAGAGTCGGCACCCTCATCGAGGCTCTGACCGCTCGAGGAGGCCGTGGTCGTTCGCGCGCCCGAACGATCGCACCTTCCCGTCTTTGCCAGAATGAGGGGCATGGTCGAACAGAGCATCTGGATGCAGAAGGTCGCCGAGGATCCCAACCACTCGAGCTGGTACGTCGAACGTTTCCGTGACCTCGCCCGGGAGGGGAACGACCTGGTCGGCGAAGCGCGGCTCATCGACGCAATGGCTGCGCGTGGATCTCGCATCCTCGATGCCGGGTGCGGCCCGGGCCGCGTCGGCGCCTACCTCGCGGAGGTCGGACACGACGTCGTCGGCGTCGACGTCGACCCGGTCCTCATCCAGGCCGCCGAAGAGGACCACCCGGGCCCGCGCTGGCTGATAAACGACCTCGCCGAACTCGACCTCCCGGCCCGCGGCATCGCCGAACCGTTCGACTTGATCGTCTCGGCCGGCAACGTGATGGCGTTCCTCGCCCCGAGCACGCGCGTCACAGTCCTCGAGCGACTGCGCGCGCACCTCCGCGACGACGGTCGCGCCGTCATCGGATTCGGCGCCGGTCGCGACTACGCGTTCGACGAGTTCCTCACGAACGCCGCCACCGCCGGCTTCACCCAGGACCTGCTGCTGGAGTCCTGGGACGTCCGGCCGTTCACCGAGAAGTCGGAGTTCCTCGTGGCGGTCCTGCGACCGGCGTAGCCGATTCCGTCTGGACGCCTGGGGGCCGGGCCAATTCAATCCTCGAGACTCGCGGCGAACGTTCCCTCGGTGATCTCGACCTCTGGCGCTAGCGGTTGCCGCATTCGCCAGCGTTCGATCAGCGTCGAGGCGGCGATCTTCCACTCACCGTCCTCGACGACGTACTCGTCGTCGTACTCCCCCACCATGACCGTTTCGGTTCGATCGAGCAGGTTCACCTGACGGAAGCGCAACGACCATCGTCCCACCGCGGTCGTCTCGCTGGTGAGGGTGATGGCGGGATGCATGCCGTGGTGCATGTCGAGGATGGCAAACCGACCGTCCTTCTTGTGCAGTGCGACCCGGCGGAAGATGTCGGTGAGTGCATTGGCATCGTCGTATGTGCCCATCGGTCCGTAGTCGATCCGCGCTCCGGAGCGCACGAAGCAGTCGCGAAAGGCAGTCACGTCCTTGGCATCTGACGCCCGCCAGTAGCGAAATTCGAGTTGCTTGATCGCACCGACCTGTTCATCTGCAGCCATCGTTCCCGCTCTCGCACCTAGGCGCACCATCTGTCGCGCCACTCCGACTCGCCACAGGCAGCCTATGTCCGCGCGATGTTCTCTTGAGTGGATTCACTGACAGTCGACGAAGCAGTCACCCCAGCGTGGCCAGAGGCTGAGCCTGCGCTCCGGAACGCCTACCTGCATCGAGGCATCCGAAATTGTCGGTGGTCGATGCGATCATGCGGGAGTCATGAGGGGTTCTCGTCCCGATCTGAACGAATCAGCACCCGGTACCGCCGTCACACGCGCACACCGTGTCGCGGCGTCGTCGCCGTGGCCGGAGGTGACCTTTGGTCGAGACGAGTCGGAGGAAGGAAGACACATGAAACTCTCTGCTGCGCTCGATGTCGAGGTCGTCGCTCACGAAGCCGCGGACGAGGTGACCGTGCTGCTCGAACTGCAAGCACCCGCCGGCCCCCTCACCAACAGAACTCCGACTGCTTTCCAGGTCGTGCTCGACCGAAGTGGCTCCATGTCCGGCGCCCCGCTCGACGGTGCACGCAAAGCTCTCACCGGCGTTGTCGCGCAGCTCGATCCCGCCGATGTCTTCGGTGTCGTCACCTTCGACGACGCGGCTGACGTCGTGGTCCCTGCCGCCCGTCTCTCGAACAAGCAACGTGCCACCGACGCCATCGCGGGCATCTCGAGCGGTGGCAGCACAGACCTCTCATCCGGCTACTTGCGAGCGCTGCAGGAGGTGCGCCGCGGCATCGGTGCGGCCAGCATTCGCGGCGGGACCGTGCTGATCATCAGCGACGGCCACGTGAACCGGGGTATCCAGGACGTCGACGATCTCGCGTCGGTCACCGCCAAGGCCGCCGCCGACGGGATCGTCACCTCGACACTTGGTTACGGCCGCGGGTACGACGAGACGCTGCTGTCCGCGATGGCGAAGGCAGGGAACGGCAATCACGTCTTCGCCGACGACCCCGACGCAGCAGGGGCCGCGATCGGCGGCGAAGTCGACGGACTGCTGGCCAAGGCGGCGCAGGCGGTCACCCTCACCGTGCGATCCGTTCCGCAGGTGACGCAGCTGACCCTATACAACGACCTCCCGGTCCACCAGATCGCCGAGCACGAGCTCATGATCGAGCTCGGCGACCTCCACTCGCTGGAGCAACGGAAACTGTTGTTGCAGATGAAGGTCGACGGACTTGCAGCGCTAGGACTTGTCCAGGTTGCCGACCTCGAGTTGCGCTACGTGGAAACTGCGACGCTGACCGAGCACACCGTGACCGTGCCGATCTCGGTCAACGTGGTGCCTGGCGACGAGCTGGGAGATCGGATCCCGAACCCGAAGGTGCACTCAGAGAAGCTGTACCAGGAGGGACAGGCCGAGAAACTCCGAGCGTCGCGAGCCTTCGAGCATGGTGACATCGAAGGCGGCGAGTCCGCACTGGGTGTTGCGCGTGCTCGTCTCACCGAGGCTGCCGCGTTTTGTCCCCCGGAGGACCGTCAGACGATCGACGACGAGGTGGGCGCGCTCGATGGGCTCGCCGCCGACATCCGCACTACAGGTGCGGGTTACGTCTCGAAGGCGACCCGCGACTCGTATCATCTCGCCAACCGCAAGCGCGGCCGACGCCGGGAGTGACTTCGTTCACGACGACGCTCCGCGTGGTCGTGAACGAGAACCCGGCCGCCGCCCAGCCGTCGAACGATCCTGACTCGAAGGAGCCTCATGAAACTCACTACCGCGCAACTCGACCGAGCCGCAGGCGTTCTCCTGGCCACCGCCGCCGGTGACGCGCTCGGCGTCCCGTACGAGTTCGAGTCCCGCGTTCTGCGGGACGACGAGTCCCCGCAGATGCTCGGCGGCGGCCTCGGCGACTTCGCACCCGGCGAATGGAGCGACGACACGTCGATGGCGATGGCGATCGCGGATGTCGCCGCCACCGGTGCGGACCTCACCACCGACGACGCGCTCGATGCCATCGCGAACAACTTCCTGCGCTGGTTCGACGGCGGCCCCGCCGACGTCGGCATCCAGACCCGGGCTGTGCTGAGCGCGACGAGGCGTCGGCTCAACCGCGGTGAAGTCGGCGCGGGCGCGATCATGCGTGAGGAAGCGGCCACCTACGCCGAGGAGCACACGCACTCGGCCGGCAACGGTGCGCTGATGCGCACCGCGCCCGTGGCGCTTGCCCACCTCGACGATCGGGACACGCTCGCGGATGCTGCTCGTCTGGTCGCCGGCCTGACGCACGCCGATCCGCTGGCCGGCGACTCCTGTGTCCTGTGGTGTGAGGCCATCCGGGTCGCGGTCTCCGACGGCCGAATCGACGTCCGTGCCGGGCTGGACCTACTACCCGGCGAGCGGGCCGACCAGTGGTCGGCCTGGCTCGATGCTGCCGAATCCGAGCCTCCGAAGTCGTTCTCGCCGAATGGCTTCACGGTCACCGTTCTGCAAGCGGCGGCCGCAGCGATCACGCAGACACCGGTCCCCAACTCGATGTCGTGCCGTCATCTGCAGGCCGCGCTCGACGCCGCGATCCGAATCGGCAACGACACCGACACCGTCGCCGCAATCGCCGGCGGTCTGCTCGGCGCCCGATGGGGTGCCAGTGCGGTCCCGTGGTTCTGGCGTCGTGCCGTGCACGGTTGGCCCGAGCGCGACGGGCGTCCCAGCGACTCGCACGACTTGGTTGCGCTGGCGACGTTGGCGGTCCGCGGTGGCGAACCCGATGACAAAGGCTGGCCGCTGGTTGACGACGTCGCATACTCCGAGCACGCATTCACCGAAGTGGTCCCCCACACGTTCGACGACGGCGTGCTGCTCGGCACGCACGCGACTGTCCGCCATCGTGCCGATGCGGTGGTGTCGATGTGCCGTGTCGGACGACGCCAGGCGTGTTTCGGTAAGGCGACGGAGTTCGTCGCGTCGCGGCTCATGGATTCAGACGATCCTGCGGATAACCAGAACCTCGATTTCGTGCTGGCGGACACGGCTGACGCTGTCCGTGCGTTGCGCGCCGAGGGCAAGACCGTGCTGCTGCACTGCGTGGCCGGACACCAGCGGACACCGAGCGTCGCCGTCGAGTACGGCGTGATGCTGGGGCACCCGATCGAGAAGGTGCGTGCCGCGGTACTCGAGGTCATGCCTGGTGCACGAGGCCGTGGGGTCGTTTGGGCGGCAGCCGGCGAACGCCGGCCACAAGGACGATGACGTAGGCACCATGGGTGTCTTACTTGTAGATGAGAAAGAGGGGGTTCTGCGATGTCCGGAGAAACACTGTCCGCGGCTGATCTTCGGATCTGGATCAGTGCGGCGCTCGAGCCGCTGGTCGGCCACGAAGCTGTCACTGACGATGACGGTGACTTCCCAATCCCGTTGGAGACGGGCGGGGTGTTCATCCGCGCAGTCGAAGAAGAGCGGTCGATCCATTTGTTCTCGACCCTGGTCGAGGACGTGATCAAGACCGATTACGCGGCGTTCCTTGTGCAGACGCTCAACCGGAACAACCTGCTGCTCAAGTTCTTTCTGGTCGGCGACACGATTCGATTGCGCGCAGTGCTGTACGCAGACCCGCCAGTCGAGTCGCACCTGGTTCGATGCCTAACCGAGTTTGAAGCCGTGATGGGCGACGGCGCCGCAATCGCGCACGACGTAGGCGGTCGCTTCGCCTGGGATCCTGACTCATCGAACTCGGGTGACGATGACGAGCTGCCGACACCCGTCCAGATCTTGATCCAGCTCGATAGTGAGGGCGACGAATTCTTGTCACCCGAGGACGTCGCACGGATCTGTCATCACGACGCCGAGGCAATCCTGGCGTACATCCGGACTGTCGAAGAGCAGATGATCAGCTGGCGAACCCGTGCAGACAACGCGTCTGCGGAGGGTGACTCCGAGGAGGCCGCAGCGTGTTCGCACGAAGCGCGCGCGTGGGAGAAGACCGCGCGCGATTTGCGCGGCGCCTTGCGACACGTGGCGCTCAGACCCTGATGTTCTCGGGCGCTTCCCATGGTGGTGCCGGCGCGACACTTGGGCCGGGCAGGACGCGCCGCCAGGCGACGGCCCTGGTAAGTCCAATTGTGCTGTCGCAGAAGCGCTAGTCTCGCCACATGGCATCGTCCGTATGGCAATTCTGGGAAGTGACAGACAACGACGGCGAGTTGCGGTGGCTCGGCGCCACGCGGCCCGGCGGCCGTACGGCAGTCAGTCGTGCGATCGTGTGGACGCTCATCCCCAGCACCCGAATATTCATCGCGAACTGGTTCGTCAGCGAAGCTTGGTCGACTGAGGGCAGCGGGCTGTCCTTCGAAGACATCAATTCGACGTACGCGCAGAGAATCGCGCCCGACGTGCCGCAGCCCACGAAAGAGGACCTGGAGCGGATCACGCACCCGGAACGGCTGCTCACGCTGTCCGATCTCACGAGCTACCCCGTGCTCAAGGTGTTGGGCAAGCGAGTCGACACCAAGCTGCAGGAGCGACGGTGAGCGTGCAACACGTCTGTGAGGGCGCCCTGAGCCGGAGCGAGATAATGAGCGGCCCCGGCCCCGGCCCCGGGCCCGGGCCGGATAGAGCAAGTTTGTGCGGCGGCGCCGGTGGCCCTACCTGGGCGACGGCAGTAGTTTGGCCGGTCGCACGTGCGGCAGTGTGCTTTGCGTGAGACACGATCGCCACTGCTCCCCGGCGCGGCGAGTACTCGGGTCGACGCAGATTTACGGAGTCGAGGCCGCGATCTGACGCTCGACGCCGATAGCACCAGATTCGCAGCTTACGTCGGAGTCAAGTGGCCGATCCGATAGGAAATGCCAACCCATGGGAACCTCTGATAACCGAGCGCCGGTATGGCCCGTCCCGCCTGCCTAAAGCCGCAAACCACAGGTGAAGGCGACACTCTGCTTGAACGGCTGGCACACCGTCCACACTCGTCGTGCGGCCGGCTACGATCAGCACCATGGCACCGGGACCGGACGCGGGTAGCGCACAGCCCTACATCATCGACCTCTTTGCTGGTCCTGGCGGACTCGACGTAGGCGCTGCATGGCTCGGGGTCCCGGTTCTGGGCATCGAGCTGGACGACAACGCGTGTGCGACCCGCTCAGCCGCAGAGTTGGCCACGGTTCAGGGAGACGTACGAACATACGGTCCGGCGAAGTTCCATGACGCCAACGTTCTGGCTGGAGGGCCACCGTGCCAGACATTCACCGTGGCGGGGTCCGGTACCGGACGGAAGGCACTCGATGAGGTCATCGCCATCGTGGAGAAATTGGCTGATGGCGACGATGTCGAAGAGAGCCTGTCAATCTTCGACGATGAACGCACCGCCCTTGTTCTGGAACCCATACGGTGGGCGCTCGCAGCGCTGAATGCCGACGCGCCGTTTGAGGCGATCGTGTTGGAGCAGGTGCCGCAGGTGCTTCCTGTGTGGGCTGCCTTTCGTAAGGTGCTCGAACGGTATGGCTATGGAGTCGACCACGGCATTCTTCGTACCGAAGAGTTCGGGGTTCCCCAGACTCGCCGCCGTGCCGTGTTGGTCGCTCGACTGGATGACGAGGAAGTCGCTCTGCCGGCACCGACCCACCACGCCTTCCGCAGAGGTGCGTCACGTCAGGGCTCACCCGATCTCAAGCCTTGGGTGTCGATGGCTGAGGCGCTAGAGCGCGACCCTACATTCACCGTGATCTCGAACTACGGAAGCGGAGGCAATCCGCGCAACCGCGGGCGACGGCACGCCTCCGAGCCATCGGCAACGATTACTGGAAAGGTGATGAGGAATCGGCTGGAGGTTCCCGGACGTCCCGACAATCGGTTCACCCATCGCGAAGCCGGCCGCCTGCAGACGTTCCCCCCCGACTACCCCTGGTCCGGACTCGACGTCGCGCAGCAGATCGGGAACGCGATACCGCCCCGCCTGGCTGTTCACGTGCTTGCTGCGGCGCTGAACTGGTCGGTTGATGACGAAGAGCTGGATACTGCTGTCCGTACACCGTGGAAGATCTCCAAGACAGGGGCCCTGCAAGTAGAGCGGCGGACCGCTGGTCGCGAGCTCGTTACTCTGCTCGACTGAATTCGTTCCGAACGGCAGGCGACTATCGCCCCCATCTGGCACGATGCCGAAACGCGCGTGACGCCCGCTCACCCGCCGACCGACCTCAGCACGTGTTGTCGGTGGGATCGAGTAATCGTTTAGGGCTCACCAGAATTCGGTCTGAGCCCACATCACTGCATGTGGAACAACGAATGAGAAGCGAGTGGTGATGATGGGCGTCAACGGCAACGCGAGTGTCCTCGAGACAGTCGAGGCACTTACTCAGCTTGCGCTGCGAACGTACGAGGTCAATCCCGGCCTGATCGAAGAGCACGCAAATGGCGAGCGACGGATCCATCAGGGCGGCTACGGAGACCGCCAGCTGTTCGAGCTGGTTCAGAATGCAGCAGACGAGCTCCGCGACCTCGAGTTCCGCGGTGGCCGTATCGAAGCGGTCCTGACCAAGTCGCATCTCTACTGCGCCAATGAGGGCTCGCCCATCACCGCTGCCGGTACCGAGACGATCCTTCGCATGGGCGTCTCGAGGAAGCGCGGAGGACAGATCGGCCGGTTTGGCGTCGGAGTCAAGTCGGTTCTATCCGTGACCAAGACGCCACAGTTCTTCAGCTCGACCGGCGCTTTCGGTTTTGACGCAGACTGGTCGGCTGACGAGATCCGGACCGCGGTGAACAAATCGATGGTCGAGCAGGGACGTCAAGAGATGGACTTGGCAGACACTCCGGTCCTGCGACTCGCCAGACCGTTGAACGTCCGAGATGAGCGCGTAGCCGACGAAGTTCTGGATTCTCTGCTGGCATGGGCGACAACCGTGGTGCGACTTCCATTGCTACCCGGAGCCGCCCAAGAACTCGCCAAGAGCATGCACAAGGTCAAGAACGGCGGCGTGAGCCCAGTTGAGGAGTTCCCCACGCTCTTTCAACTGTTCTCGCCGCACGCCGGCACCGTCGTCCTGGATGATCGGCACGCCAAGCCGCCCGTCCGTCGCGAACTCAAGGTCGGGCACACCGGCCCGGTGACGATCATCCACCAGACGCGAACCGGGTCGAGGCCCACGGATGACGGTTTCCGGGTTTTCACGATGCAGCACAGCGTCACCGACGCGGTTCGCTCTACATCAGGTGAACTACACGATCGCGCTCTCCTCGACGTCTCCTGGGCGGTCCCTGACTATCGCGTCGAGAAGCCGGCTGATACCCGGCTCTGGACTGTGCCCGCCGAACGTGGCGTGTTCTGGTCCTACTTCCCCACGAAGTACCCGATGACCCTCAGTGGAGCGCTGAATGCGGCGTGGAAGACCAACGAAGACCGCCAGAACCTGCTGGATAGCGCGGAGCTGAACCGAGAGCTACTGAATGTGGCCGCTCGACTGGTGATCGAATCGTTGCCCGATCTGGTCGTCGATGAGGACCCGGCGGCATTCCTGGCGCTTCTACCCGGCCGAACCAGAGAATCGCCGAACTGGGCATGCAAGTACCTGACCGGCAAGGTGTGGGAACTGGCGTCCAAGAACCCATCGCTACCCGATCAGGACGGCAAACTGCGAGAACCACAATCTCTGCATATTCGGCCTGAGAAGATCTCGCACGGCACTCTCAGCCTCTGGTCTGAGTACGAAGGCGGACCGTCGAATTGGGTTCATCCGTCGGTCGACGCTATGGCGATCCGTCGCGGCAAGATGGCCCACATCCTCGAGGCCACGCCTGGTTGTCAGCCCGAATCGATCGATTCGTGGCTGGAGGCACTGGTCGAGGACCAAACTGCAGAAGCATCGAAGGCCGCTTTGCGCGTCCTATACCGACTACTCACGCACGATTTCTCTGGCGACGCAGAACTGATCGAAAGTGCCAAGTCGGCGCGCATCGTGTTGACTTCACGCAACGAGTTCGTTGCCCCGACATCCGGCCAGGTGTACCGCAAGACCTCTGACGATGTGCTGGAAGACGATCTCGAGTACATCGCCGACGCCATCGCAGATGACCCGTCGATGGGGGCAATCCTGGATCTGCTCGGAATCCGGGAGGCGGACACTGACGGCCGCTTCCGCAGCGTCCTCGATCAAGGATTTGATGGGTACACCGACGCCCATTGGACCCGGTTCTGGGAACTGGTGCGCGTCGCCGGTGGCGCAGGCCAGAGCAGAACGATTCTCGGCAAATACCCTACCGCCCGATCCGTCCTCAGGGTGAAGAGTCTCGCCGGCCGATTTGTTCGACTATGTGAGTGTCTGCTCCCCGGACCCGTTGTCCCAGATGACGGTTCTCGCGACGCGGATGTGACCGTGGACGTCGGGTTCCACGCCGACGACGTCTCGTTGCTGCGGGCCCTCGGCATGAAGGACCGACCAGAGATCGGCAACTACGACCCGACCAGTGAGCCGTGGTTTTCTGACTACCGCCAAGCACAGTACGAGAGATACTGCGAGAACCTCCCCGGCACCAGCCATAGAGTGCAGCCGCAGACCCTACGGATCGAGGGCGGTGCCATGGCAGGCCCCCTTCAGATATTCACGAGATTGTCCGAAGAGGGCAAGGCGCGGTTCATCGCGGCAACCCCGCCTGATGGCCTCGTCACCAACTGGACGCGTCAGGTCGGCCGCAACGCTAGCACTCGTGCGCAGATCCCCTCCCCGATCCGGTGGCTCTATGTCCGTCATGGCTTTGTCGACACAAGCCTTGGACTGCGTAGGACCGGCAAGGCAGTGGGGCCCGAACTGAAGGCTTTCGAGGAGTTCCTACCTGTCGCCAGGCTGACACCCACACTGTCCAATCGACTCAAACTACGGTCGAAGGCTGAGGAGGTTCCCTCTCAGCAGTGGGCTGCTCTCCTGGAGCGGGTCAAAGAGAGCACCGATGACGACTTCATCGGACGTTCCTATGCGCTGCTGCTCCGCGTGGCAGACGACCTGCTCAGCGAGGAGCCGGGCGTGCGTTGCCGAGTCGGATCCAACTGGGAGATCCGCACTGATCAGGAAGTCGCGGTTGCACTGAATCGGAACGAGTTCGATGAGCTCGTTCGCCAGCAGCAACCGGTGGTGCTTGTGGACCGGAAGCAAGACGAAGCCGAAGCCGAGTTCATGCTCGATGTGTGGGAGATGCTCCGCTACGAAGACGTCATCGAGAAAGAAGTCAGGTCTGTGCTCGCACGTCCTGCCGTCGCCCTCGGCGATGCACTGCCGGCCTTCAAGACCAATCCCGGCGAACGCGCCATCCGCGCATTCCGTCTGCAGGAGTGCGAAGAACTCGAAGAGGTCACTCGCACGCCGTCGGGGACCACGCGGCAGCCGCTGAAGTCTGCCCGGGATGGGGACACCGTCCTGGTTCATGTCGGGCTCGCACTCCCTGAACAGATGGCCGTGGTTGATGCCGAACTGGGCTTCGGACTGGGGCGCCATCGCTGCGAGAAGCTACTCGTTCACTACGCAGATCTTGTCAAGTCCCAGGAGTTCCGCGCTCGACTTGCGGCAATTCGCGACGAAGAGTCGATCGCGGGCAAGCTGGCGCTCCTGCTGAGCGCCAAGCAGCTACAGGCCGGGCTTCCCGGCGGACTGATCGCCCGCGAGATCAGCCAGTCAGGTCTAAATATCACGCACGCCCGCTTGGCGGAACTGGCCTACAACGCCTTCGATGACGGAGTTCTGCGTCAGTACTCGGCAGACGTCGGTGCCGAATACCAGAACGCCCCCGGCCGTTTTGATGGTGGTGCGAAGGCTCTCGAGTTCGTCACAGGCCTCGGCTTCCCCGATTCGTTTGCGGGAGCACGGATTCCTTCCCCGCCACAGCGGGAGGAGGCACGAGGCCCCGTCGATTTCCCGGCGCTGCACGAGTATCAAGACGTGATTGCTCGTCGCTTCGTCGACTTCCTGTCGGCTCCCAAACCCCAGCGCGCCATGCTCAGTCTCCCGACCGGCGCAGGAAAGACCCGTGTGGCAGCCGAAGCCGTCATCCGGTGGATCCGACAATTCGGCGTCCCGTCGGGCCCCGTGCTTTGGATCGCCCAAACAGGCGAACTCTGTGAACAAGCTGTTCAGTCGTGGCGCTTCGTATGGGAGCACGTCGGCCCGGGACAGAACCTGGTGCTGGATCGGTTGTGGAACACCAACTCGGCGACACCGGTGACCGGTCGACCACATCTGGTTGTGGCTACTGACGCAAAACTCGCGTCATGCTTGGGCACAGGCGAGTACGAGTGGCTTCGACGAGCTTCATTGGTGATCGTCGATGAAGCGCACGTGGCGATTTCCAAGGAATACACCGGCATCCTCGAACAGCTGGGACTGACGAGGAGCAAGACCGAGCGAAATCTCATCGGTCTCACCGCTACACCATTCCGCAACGATGAGAACCTGACCCAACGGTTGGCCGGACGATTTGGACACCAGCGGCTCGACGAGGAAATTCTAGGAGACAATCCTGTCGCCCGGCTTCAAGAGTTGGGTATTCTCTCGCGAGTTCAACACCGAGAGCTACCTGGCGCCGAGCTGACTCTCAGCAAGTCCGAGTTGAATGACCTGGCTCGGATGAACATCGACGGCGTACTCCCACGAAGCGCCGAACGACGGTTGGCCGCCGACGAAGCACGAAACTCGAAGCTGCTCGACGAGATCTCCGAGATGCCGCAGGACTGGCCGGTGCTCGTTTTTGCCACCTCTGTCGACCACGCCAAGGTCCTGTCGGCCGGCCTCAACGACAGGGGTATCAGGTCCTTCGCCATCGACGGCACGACGCCAATTGCCGACCGGCGCAGGAGCATCGACGAGTTTCGCAAAGGAACGATTCGGGTCATCACCAACTTCGGCGTGCTCTCGCAGGGATTCGACGCCCCCGCAACGCGTGCCGTCGTGATCGCCCGACCCGTGTACAGCCGCAACATGTATCAGCAGATGGTGGGTCGAGGTCTGCGCGGTGCGAAGAACGGCGGCAAAGAGGAAGTTCTGATCCTCGATGTCGCGGACAACGTCACGAACTTCGATCGAAAGCTCATCTTCAACGACTTCGAGCATCTCTGGTCGAGCGACGTTTCTTGAGCAGAGTGTGTCCGCCGGCGATCAAGTGCCGGCGGACACACTCATGCGAAGCTCGTCATCGACATAGCCTGCCAAGGTCTCTTGGGTGTTCTCATCTACTATCCAGTTGTCAAACCCCACGCCGAACATGGTGCGCCCGGACAGTGCCGACATCACTGTTCCGGCGGCGATAGCGGGATTTCGGAATTCCCTACCGGCCAATTTTGCTGCTCCTGGAGCCGCGGCGATCCGGAGACGCGAAGTTCGCGGATCGAAGAATCCGACGACCCTTGCGTTCTCGTGAACCAGGATCACTCGGACTTCGCCCTCGGGTGAGTACTGGATATCGGAGGGTCGCGTTATCGGTTCGGGCTCCCTCTGGAACTCGATGTCCAATCGTTCTGCACCAGGCTTCCCCTGCGAGGTCCTGGGGGAAGGTTTCTGCTTCGGCCACAGCAGATCCCACCGATCCAACCCGTCCTGAACCACCCACTTCTCGATGTTCACATGGCCGGACCGGTTGTCTCGTGGATGAGACTTCACCCACGCGTCGATCACGGCTCGCACGCGCTTGACGTAGGGAGTCACCGGAGCGATGTAGAACGCGGGGGGTGTGGCTCCCCGGTCGGTGAAGACAATTGCATCGACACCGTCGCCTGTTGTGAGCTTTGCGTCTGCTTGGCTGACCCGCCAGCTGCCCGCGATTCCGCTGTGCACCCGAACGGTTCGTTGCACCCCGTCGGGCCCGACAACATGTAGGACGCCAGAAGGGCGGCCGGTCGGTAGCTGCGCTGTGGCTCCGTGTGCCTCGAGCTCGTGGATGACGGACTGGATCGCCGGCCCTGCCCGTCCCGTCTCAGTGGCCCGCGGGATCGCCTCGGTGTCGACTCCCAGTGATTCGCCGTGCGCATCGTCGGAGCCGTCACGGCCTGCGGGCTCCGGGACCGCGGAGGATCGATCCACCTCTGGCCCGGTCACTTCGCCGCCGAGGTTTTCCCACACATCTTGCAGTCGTTGATGGGGGATGAATCTGAACTCTCTGGCGACGGCCTCGACTGTGGCTGCGATGTCCGAGACTGCGACGGGCTGCGTTTCGCGTGCTTCCAAGAGATTCGCAAGGTGACCGAGCGCCGCTATCCGTTTGTCTGCTTCTGTGAACCGACGCCCACCCATGCCGAGAAGACACCGACCGATCCTCATCCAGTTGATGGCGTCTACGCCATTCATGAGTGTTTGTTCTACCTCGAGGTCAGGCAGAACCTCTCGCAGTTCATCCCACGTGAGCAGTCCGTGGTACTCATCCACTATGTCGAGGATCGCGTCCTCCGGGTCCCACTCGTCGGATACGACCACGTCCGTGTCGACCTGGGCAGGCTCCTCACGTGGTTCCTGCGTCGGCGAGTCGACGGCCAGCCAAGAAGTCAGATGCCGGACAGCGTCACCCGCTCCCACATCGAGATGCTTGGCGGCGATGGCCATCAAGTCCGTGGCGTGGCCCTCCAGGCCCCCGAGGTCGGGATCTTCGACTGTGGCGTTGACGTAGACGAGAACGAATGCCGTGCGGCCGACCCAGTCTGTCGGGTGGATGACACGTCCCATTCGCTGGAGCATTTGGGCTCGAGAGCGCGCGGACGCCAGCACCACGCCGACTTGTGCCGTCGGTACTGATACACCTTCGTCCATCAACCGATTCGTCGCCAGCAGAGAAACCGCACCGCTCGTGAACCGCCCCAAGACTGACGAAACGTCGTGATTCGAGGCGATCGGTGCGGCTGAGACACCCGATGGCAGAACGGCGTCTACGACTCCGAGGGAGGCGGTGTCGGATGGAGTGAAAACGATCGTCCGCGTCGCATCGCCGAGGCCGCGCACCAGGCTCCCGACAGCACTGACCTTGGAAGCGCACTCGTCGAGTACGCGACGACGGGCGGCAAGCGCGTCGAGATACTCTCTGGCGAGAAAGCTGATCTCGCCCACCAACGCGCCGGAATCGATCTGACGTGCGGTGTCATACAATCCGGCGCTCAGGTCGACGCCGGTGTCGCGGAGCTTCCGTTCGGCGGCTGAGAGGCGCTGGGAGCACGCTTCGTAGGCTTCGCGCTCGTGCTGCAGGAAGCTGACCCCGACCGTGAGAATCAACGGCCGGGCGAGAATGCCCTCTTCGACTGCGCGCTGATAGTCGCAACCCTTGATGAGGTCCCCGAGGTACGGACGGACTATCCGCTCCGTATGAGAATTGGACCACTCGTATGCCGCGGTCAGCCCGAGTCGCTCGGTGATCTCGGTTCGGGGGAAAACCACGTCGGTGTAGTCCGCCACGGGTATGCGTTGCAGCTCGTCGACGATCAGTAGTCCCGCTCCGCGAAATGCCGTCAACCGGCGCTTGCCGAGTCCTGTCGGGGTGCAGACGATGAGCTGCTCCGGCACGGCCAACGCCTTGGAGCCGTCGGGCGTGCCGACCTTGATCCCCGGCAATGACTTCTCGAGTATGCGGCGCCAGTGATCAACGAGTTCGCGATCTGGGACGAGGATGAGCGTCGGGACGCCGCGGCGACGCGCATCCGCAATGGCTGCGATACCCACATCCGTCTTGCCTGCACCGGTGACTGCCTCGACCACGCCAACTCGGCCCGAACCGATCCACTTCTGGAGTGCCTCGATCTGCCAGGGACGCAGGGGTCGGCTCATACCGAGTCGTTCTGCCAGCTGCTCGGCCGAAACCAGGGCCCATGCCTCGGCGCCGTCGATCGGAGGCGCGAAGACTGCGTCGTGGCCCAGCAGCGCTCCTTGAACCTCGGTGACCGACACCGAGAGGCGGTCGGCGAGCTCGACCGAAGTCAATGGTCCGATGCGAGACATCTCGCCACGGATCGAATCGCAGAGTGTCTGCATGGTCACTTGCCCCCTTACTGCCGTGGTCCGCTAGTTTGACTCTCAACCAATAGATCTACCAACACCTACGGAGTCATCCACATGAAGGCCGAGGCGAAGCTGGTCCGCGAACTCTTCGAGGGCGAGCAGTGCTTGGTTGTCCCTGTGTTCCAGCGTCCGTACGTCTGGACGAGGACCAAGAACTGGGAACCCCTGTGGGCCGATGTCGTCGCGATGGCTGACACGCTATCTCGGAATCCGTCGGCCGAACCCCACTTCCTCGGTGCAGTGGTGCTCGATTCCACCGAGAAGGACTCGGCCGATATCAGCGTTATGCAGGTGATCGATGGACAGCAGCGGATCACCACGCTTCAGATCGCTTTGTGCGCAGTTCGGGATGCCTTCGAGACCGCGGGTATCCCCCGAAAGTTCGCCAGCGCCATCAACAAGCTGACGGTGAATGAAGATCAGCTCTCGAGCGAGAAGTTCGCGCCCTACAAGGTGTGGCCTACCCTGCGTGACCGGGAGGCGTTCACCGCGATCGTGGACCACAAGGACACGGGCGACGGCGACGACTCTCGACTCCGTGACGCGTACGAGTATTTCTTCGACGAAACGCTCGCTTGGCTGGGCGAGGCGGATTCGGATCACGCCAGAATCAAATCGCTGGTCGACGCCCTCCGGACAGGTCTTCAACTAGTTTCTATCGAGTTGACCGGCAACGACAATGCGCAGGTCATCTTCGAGAGCCTGAACGACCGCGGAACTCCCCTCTTGCCGAGCGATTTGGTCAAGAATTCCCTGTTCCAGCTGCTGGAGCGCGCCGGCGTCGATGTCGAGCAGGCATTCGATGACCACTGGCGCCGCCTCGAAACCACCTTCTGGCAGGAGGACGTTCGTCAGGGCCGCATCATCCGGTCGCGCCTGGACGCATTCTTTGGCCACTACCTGACGATGAGGACTGGCGAAGAAGTCACCACCACGGGGCTCTTCAACCGGTTCAAACGTCTGACGTCGACGATGGGTCGCGACGAACTCATCGAAGTGCTTGCGGATATCGCCGAGTGCAGCGAGACCTACAGGACCATCGTCGACCGCTCCGGGACCGACGTTCACGATCGGCTCCTCGAAACCGCCGATGCCCTGGACACGACCGTTCTCGCTCCCGTCGTCCTCTACCTCGACCGCAACGCGCACGTCGACGACCGGGTCCAAGCATTCGGATATATCGAGTCCTGGTTGGTTCGTCGCGCGGTACTCCGGTCGACAAGCAAGAACTACAATCGGATGCTTCTCGACCTCCTAAGGGTTTTACACAACACACAAGGTGCGTACGGTGAGGCCGTTCGGGATTTCTTCCAAGCGAACACTTCGGAGTCGGGCCGCTGGCCAACAGATGCCGAGATCCGCGAAGCGCTTGTGTCCGCACCGATCTTCAAGAATCTGACCCGCACCCGGGTTCAACTTGTGCTCCGTGGGTGCGAGCGAGGGTTGGCCGCCGGACACAGGGACATCACCAGGTCGGACGTGGTGTCCGCCTTACTCGCGACGGCAGATGACGACGTGGACGACATTCATCGACCGTCGCTCGGCAATCTGACGCTTGTTCCTTCGGCGATCTCGCGCGAACTGGGCAGAGCCCACAACTGGGAATCTCGTCGCCGCATTCTCGAGTCGACCGACCTCCAACTGAATCAGTCACTCCCCGAGACCCTCTCGGACGTTCCCATCAGCGTGCGGGGGTCCGAGCTGGCGACAGGCTTCATCCGCACCTGGCCCCACCCAGATTCGGTTGTTCCTTCCGGTGACGCGCCCGAGACCTACCGACAGGACTCTGCCCAGGGCGACTCGGACTGGATGAGCGATGTCTGGTCCGAGATCGAGGGTTTCTTCGCCGACCTCCCCGTGGGTTCCGTCTCGCGATTGGAGGATCGAATTGAGGTCGTCGACACCGATGGCAGGTCATCGCTCGAAACACTGACCCAGTCACCGTCAGACGGTTTCGCCTTCCGCGAGATCGCCGGCACCCTTTACATCGAGAAAGTGCGCTCCGCGATGTCGACCGCGATGGAGGAAGCCGACGACGACACTGTCAGCGAAACGCCGACGTCCGCGCAGTCCCAGGGCATCGATCATCAGCAGACAGCGCGGACCCGCACGGTCCACAGCGAGTCCATCAGCGAACTGATGCGTGCGGGCCTCATCACTGAAGGTGACCACGTCTACCACGAGCAGCCCCGCAAAGGAACGTCTTTCACCGCGAAGATCACGAGGGCAGGGCAGTTCCTCACCGGCGGAAGACATTACGCCAGTCCCTCTTCCGCCTTGTCCGACCTGACAGGTTCAAGCAGAAACGGCTGGCGAGACTGGCGGTTGGAACGTACCGGGGAGACGCTGGAACAGATTCGTGAGCGGTTCCGTCGGGAGCGTGAATCCGCGGAGTAGCGGTCAGCGCTCGGGAGTCACGAGTCCGAGCACTCTCGGAACCAACCAGAAGCCCGACGGACCGAGGCCGGCCGCGTCCGTCAAATGCGGATCGCAAGCGGCAGACTCCACCGATACCAAGCGGAGTCCTTCGATCGTGACGCCGTCCCAGCCGTCCTCGAAGCGGTACCCGAACTCGTAGTCAAGGGCAGCCCCGAATCTGTCGCTGGTCCAGCCCAATTCGGCGCTGTTTGCGGTGCTTAACACAAAAATGGGCATGCCGTCGCGTGACAGAGAGTCATAGACCCCGGTGATGAGCTCGCCGGGTCGAACCCTGGTCAGCTCGCGTTGCATCTCTCTCTGCCGTTCTACGTCATTGGGAGCCGGTGAAGTATCACGTACATCGCGAGGTCCGAACTCGATCGCGAACGTATATTTGTTGCCTTGCTTACTCTTCTTGCGTTCGCGCTGACGGTTGTCCCGCGACTCGAACCATGTCCACTGGCCGGGGACGTCGATCACCGCGACCTCGTCGCGCGCACGGCTCAAAGCGACGTAACGCTGACGTATCACCGACCACTCGGTCATGTCAGCGGCAGGGCCGTTGGGATGTGCGAAGTACACCCTGTCGAACTCCAACCCTTTGGCACGGTGAACCGTCGACACGATGATCCGTGCGTGATCGGGTTCGGTCAGCGTCAGGGGTAGTGAACCGGACGATACCAACGTACGAAGCCGAGGAAGGTTGAGCTGTTGCATGGTTCGGTTCCGTCCCTCCGCGGCCTTGAGCAGGTACCACGCTTCGTCCTGCAGATCAGGGTCCAGGTGTGCCTCGATCGCAGCCTCGACATCGGAGCGAGCGACCTCTGGACCTGCCATCCCCTCGAGTACCCTCGCAATCCACGGAGCCGCGCCGAAATCCTGTGCAGGCCTGCGAACCACGTGGTCGACGCCTTGATTGGTCAGGAAGCGGGATACGCGGAGCACCTCGCCGTTGGTGGCACACAGGACCGCCGTCCGCCCGGTGTCAGGGTCATTCAAGAACCCCCAGTCCTTCACCTCACCCGAGTGAGGAAGGGTGTACTCGAACTTCGTCACCGATTCAGCCGCATCGTCCCGACCCTTGTCACGGACGGCGTGGCCGAGGTCGACGACTGCACGTGGAAAGTCCCCTCGCGCACGATAACTCTTCTCCAACTCGACGACGCTCGCCCCGAACTTCCCGGTCAGTTCGGCCATGAACTCGGACGACGTCCGTTTGCTGTGGGAATCCTCGAGCGTGAAGTCGTAGATTCCCTGCAGCGGATCACCCAGGCAAGTGAAGCCGACCGACTCCTCGAGACGCGTCAGCAGTGCGAGCACCATCTCGGCGCGGTCCCCCACGAGGTCCTGAACCTCGTCGAGGATCACGTGTTCGACGTCGTCCAGTTCATCGAGTTCGTCGGTGTCAGACTCGAGCTGTTTCGTCGCCTGGCGCACGCGATGGTCAAAAGAGCCGACAGGTTCGACGCCGGTCTGTGAGATCAGGTACGCCGCGAGCGAATCGAAGGTGCGGACGTTGGTTGTCGCGATGTCACGGCCGGCGAGCCGTGTTCGAACAGCCTGGACGGCAGCTCTTGAGAAGCTGAGCACCATGATCCCGGTGGAAGCCGACAGATCCTCTTCGTCGACGAGATGGGCTATGCGGGAGGCCACGACCTCGGTCTTACCTTGTCCTGCACCTGCGATCACGAGCAGGCGCGAATCGGCCGGTGCCTCGGCAACTGCTCGTTGGGACTCATCGAGTTCGAAATCCATGCCTACCTGTCCCTATCTTATATGGTTACGCCGGCATCGACGAGGAGCGTCCAACGTAACGATGCCCATCGGTAGACGCGTTCATGAATCCGCAACATACAGGACACAGCGGTTGCGCTTGAGCTCGAGTTCGACGCCGGGGGCACGCGGTTGCGACGAACCGTCAATCACCCCGTCGTGACGCTCGAACTGCCGCTGAGTCTCTCGTCGGCCCGGTAGCAGACGCAGCGCCCCGGGAGAGTCATCCGGCCCTTTCGTTCCGTGATACCTCAGGGCGACCGCAGCATCTCCGAGGGCGATCCAGTACAGATGATTGCCATCCGCTCCCTTGCTCGCGAGCCCGCGACGTACAGGACACTGCGCAGCTTCTTTGTCTCCCGCTCGCGCGCCTCACCCTTCAACCGGGCGACATATTTCGGTGGAAACTCCGTAGCACCGGTTCGGGCGAGGATGACGCCGCGAAATTCCAGCCCCTTCGCACGATGCATGGTCATCACGCGGACCACGTCGCCCAGCTTCTCCTCGCGTGTATCCGCCCCTACGACGGCATTGTCGACGCCGGCCTCGCGAAGCGCTTGCGCGATGTCCTCGACATGGCGTGTCTCGTAAGCGAAGACTGCGATGCCTGCGGGCTTCATCCCGTCGGCATTCCAGCGCTTGATGACACTCACGATTCCGTCGTTCTCGTCGGTGACGCCGGCGAAGGCGAGAGTCTCCGGCTCTGGGCCGCCGAACACCGACCGTGCGCCGTCGAGCGTCTCGGCGTCGTTGTCGAGATCGTCTACTTGCGGGTCAGCCACTTTCAGTGTCCACCGCAAGATCTCCCGACTCGTACGGTAGTTGATCGTCAACCGGCGCGACCTTCCGCGGGTCTCGACTCCGTACCGCGACAGGGGTGTGGGCCGTCCATAGATTCGCTGATGCGCGTCACCGACGATGAACAGATCGTCGGTGTCGGGGGCGATGAGGGCCCGCAGCATCTTCCAATGGGCAGGGTGAAGATCCTGCGCCTCATCAACCACCGCATGCCGGTACCCAAACATGTTCCGTAGGTTCGTATCCGAGTCGAGCGCGGCCGCGGCCCGAGCGGCCAACTCGGTGAATGTGATCAGACCTTCAGCGCGCATGAGCCTCCGGAACTGCTCTACCGCCAGCCAGACATCGGCCCGCTGGAGCCGGCTCAGCCTTTGCGAGCGGCCGCTGCGCGGAACCCGCAGATAGTCCTTCTCCTCTTGAATTGCGTTGCCGAGCACGACCAACGACCATTCGTCCGCCAAGAAGGCCGCGTCCCAGTCACCCGAGGAGACCTGGGCGGCGCCTTTCCAGAGGTCGATTACCCGACGATCGGTGTCGTGGACGAACGTCGATCCGTGCACCAAACCGCGCCCAGAATCGGTCGCGGCAACGACTGATCGCGCCAGGGAGTCAACATTCTGCACGTCGACTTTCTTGAGGATGGGTGGCCCGGCGAGCTCGACGACCTGCGCTTCGATCGCCTTGGCCAGGTTCTTGGTGAAAGTCGTCAGCAGTACCTTCGACGTCGACTCCGCCTTTTCCAGTCGTTCGGCGAGATGGCGGGCGCGATGGACGGCGGTCACGGTCTTTCCCGTACCTGCACCCCCGGTCACGCGGAACGGGCCGTTCCACCCGTCGTGGTAGGCAAGCTTCCGCTGAAGCGGGTGAAGCCACACACGCCATTTCGCGAAATCGCCTTCCAGAACCGCCCGTAGTTCGTCCTCGTTGTCGGCGGCCGCAGCCGTGAAATTGAGCCTCGATATCGGCCGCTGAAGAGCCTTCTCGACGTCGTCCACATCGATCGGTCCGGTCTCGTCGATGCCGTAATCACGCCAGACCTCGTCGGGGCTCTTTCCGAATGCCAGGTCGAGGACGGCGCTGCCCTGAGTGGCCGGAAGCGCTCCGGCGATGGAAAGAAAGGCATCCTCCCCAGTGACCTTGGTCAGACGCTCAGCGACCTCCGACGCCACCCCGAACCGTTCCAGGTCCAGTTGCCGAACGGTGCTCGGCAGATACGGTCTCGACTCGGTCGAGGTCGCGATGTCGGCGTTGTCGAGCGCCGTCTGCAGCGCGAGCGGTTGATACAGCTCTGCGGCGCCCGTCTTCGCATTGACTTCGAGACGCAGTGAGTTGGCGAACGTGTAGGCATCGTCGTGCTTCTTGACTGCAATCAGCGACAACAGCTCGGTGTCGCCGGCCGACCCAGACGTGACGAGAACGGCGCGATAGTTGTCGGTCACCCGTGCCGTACGTACGTAGCTGGGTGCGCCCTGCGGATGCTTGAGATCGAGGCCGGGCGAGTCGGGTTCTCGTTGGAGTCGCACCATGAAGTTCAGGACCCGATTGCGGATACTGCCGTCCAGTCGGTCGTAGGAGTCCTCGAACTGCTGATGCATCAGAACCTGGGTGTTCGTCATCGTGCCCCCTTTGAGATCGCTGCGTCGATCTGCGTCGCGAGTTCTTGCGCGTCGTTGTCACCACGGAGCCGCGCGACCGTCCAACCACTCTTCTCCAGCCATACGTCACGCTCTGGTTCGGAGTCGACAACGACCGCCACCAGGTCGTCTTCCCATGCCAACTCCACCTGCCACACCGAGTCGACGGGCCCGACCTCGAACCCGGGTTCCGGTGCTTCGACACCGTTCTTCGCGAGCGTCCGGATGAGCTCGGCCAGGACCGGATCCGTGTACTTGTCGACGAGTTGCCATTCCGCGGACATCTCGAAAGCGATGTCTACCCGGTCTCCGGCTCTATCCGCCAAGGGAATGGGCTGAGCCAGGAACTCACCGATGGTTCGGTTCGTCCAGATCGCCGCCATGCGTCGAGGCATGACTGCGCCGAACCGGGGAGTGTCGACGAACTGGAGGACATTCGACCACCTCAACCAGTCGCGCCACCGCGTCTCATGGACCGGACCGCCGACCTCGTTGTCGGAGTCGTCGAGGACGGTGAGCACTCCCAGTGTGGCCTCGAAATCGGAGGGGTCGGCGCATACCCACACCGGCAGGCCGCTCCAGCCGAAACGCGGCACCACCATGACGGAGCCACCGTCCCCAGACGTTGCGGCTCCGCCCGCGAGCGAGGCCAGCATGTCACCGAGTCGGGATCCGTCCGTGTGTAGTGGCACAGTGTCGCCGTGCCGAGGGGAGGGTGCGACAAGAGCGAGAACGGTCGCGGCGGCCCCTTCACCCCAGACATCCGCGTCCGGGTCGCAGAGATACTCCACGAGGAAGTCAATGGGATTGGCCCACATGTGCCGCACGCGCGCATCTGTCACCATCTCGGCCGCCGCGTTCTTCACGTGCTGATGCAGCATCTCGGTGGTCGTGACCTTGGCCGAGGTGCTCTCGAACGCCGAAACGTCATCCCAACTGATCGACCAGACGCGATTGTCCGCGCGCCGAAGCGCATCCCGCTTCACCGCATCATCGGCGGTGCGATTGTGCTCCACGCTCGCGTGAAACTGCTTGCCGTCCAGATAGATCGCCACGTCGGCGGTTTGCGCATCGACGCGGGTGAGGAGGAAGTCGGGTTCGGTCGCCGTGCCGAGTTCCTTGACCTGGACCAGCGGGCGCATGCGCCAGCGACGCACCTGGCCGTCCGGTCCGGGCAACCGGATGTCGAGCTCTTGCCCTCGTGTCCCCATGGACACCTCGAAGGATGCACCGTCATGGTGCTCGAGGTGTGCCTTCAGTGCCTCCCGGAACCTGATCTCGAGCTCGCTGAGCTGGACGGAGCCGATGTCGACTCCCGTCACGGAGTCGATGGTCTCGACATCCCAGGCCGACAGGAACTCCTCGATCAGCTGTAAAGCGTTATCCCGGGTCGCATTCGGCATCTCGCGAGGTGAGAGCACTCCATACAGGCACCGATGGCACGCCGCTCGTTCTTCGGTTCGGCATGGGCATGCCGCCAGCGCGTCGCGCGCCAGGGTGAGGATGTGTCGCAAGCGTTCTGGTTCACCGAATCGGTCGAGGTACCCGGTGCCACCGGGCACGGTGTCATGCAGGACGAGGAAGCGTCGCACAGCGCCGGACGTGTCGGACATACTCGACGCGACCACCGACAGGTGCTGCGGGTCTCCCCCGAAGTCCTTGCGGAGCCCGAGCAGAAGCGCGCCCTTGAACGAGGTCAACGTTCCCTCGAAATGCAGCAACGAGACCGGCAGCAGCAGCCGAACCGCCTGGGTCCGCAATTCATGCGCAAGGAGCAGACGCGACCACTTCGGATCGGTGCCGCGGCGGGTGGCACAGAAACCCCTGTGCCGAACCTCGTCCAAGGCCGACGCCCGCTTGGCGACAACGCCACAATGTGCGCAGGTCATGAAGCCCGGCGCGTTGCGCTTCTCGCCGGCGATCGAGAGTTCCTCTCCAGGAGCGTCCCCGAATCCGGTGTTGATCGATCGGACGAGCGCGGTTCGGGCGTATTCCGCCCCGAAAGCCTTCTCTTTCAGACACCATGCCCTGCCGATGTCCGCGGGTTCGATGTCGACTCCGGTGATGGTCCCGAAGAAGGTGCGTGTCCGGTCTTCGGCGTCTTCGTCGATGAGCACGTCGTCGAGTCGGTGGACGGCCGAGACCTTGCGCAGTTCGAGGACGTCATGCACGGAACCCGAATCGGCGACCGCCGACGAATGGCATCGCGGGCAGGATGCAACTGGCGCGGGATCGGTGGCCCCCCAGCCGCAAGCAGGGCATAGACGCGTCGCCCGCCAGTGCGGACGTGACGACGGTCCGATGTCGACTGCGTCGATCTCCACCCGTTTGCCGCCCGCATAGAAGTAGGCGCCCGGAGCCAGTTCGGTGAGGGCAGTTGAGCTACCCCGCTGGTAGCTGAGGTCCAGTGCTTCTGTCTGAGGTCGTCCACCCGGTGTGGTTCCCGTCGTCCACCACAGGTGCACGTCCAGCGTGGTCGAGTCGTCCAGGAGGTTGTAGTTGGGCAGCAGTCCCACGCCGGACAGTCCGGTCAATGTCTCGAGCTTTCCACGCTCGTAACGCTGATCGCTCAGTGCCTTGAACTCTCCCGCACAGCGCTTCCGGTCCTCCTGCTCCTTTTCGTCGAGATGCCCATGCTTGTCGATCTGATCGATGGTGGCCGCCAGTTCGTTGAGACGAGTTCGGATCTCGACGCTCTCCTGCTCCCATCGTGCGGCTGCGATGGCCACCACTTCGCGAATGCCATCGGATGCAAAGTGCCTGAGTCCCGCGCTTGACTCGTCACCGAGACGCGCGCCGAAGAGCGCCAGGAACTCGTCTGTGAGATCTGGAGCATTCGTGATGCACCAGTCGACCACCGAACGAAGCCATTGCCCCTCCGTCATACCGTTCTCCAGGCACTCGGAGAGTCTCGTCGGCATGGGCTGCGGGATCCGGCCGATGCCACCCGACAGGCGGTCGAGGCAGAAGGCCAAATACTGACGTTGAAGTAGCTCTGTGGCATCCAGGTACGCGCCCGGCGGGAGGACCTCGCCGGCGATCAGGTGCTCGGGTTCGGCGAAGAAGTAGAGATCACGAGGCGATGTGGGGACGGCGGCCATGACGAATGCGTTGCCGGTCGAGCGCCCGGCACGCCCGACACGCTGAAGGTAGTTCGCGGTGGATCGCGGCAACGACGCCAGAGCAACAGTGCTGAGATCGCCGATGTCGATACCCAGTTCGAGGGTCGGGGTGCAGGCGAGGATGTTCGGGTCGGACGCAGAACCACCGATCTTGAAGCGCGTCTCGACCTCCTCCCGGTCGGCGCGACTGAGCAGACCGGTGTGTTCGGCGCTCACAATCCGCCTGATCCGACCACTGCGGTACATGCTGCGGTAGAAGTTCGACGGTTCGACCTCTCGGATCGTCAGTCGGCCAACGCATCTCATCCGCGGGCACGGAGCGTCTTCCCAAAGATGGGTACGAGATCCCGACGACGGTTGCACGTGGTGACAGACGGGACAGTCGAGCCGCGCCACGTCGTCCGGGTCGAGCAGGATAGATGTCGACCGCAACCCGTAGATCTGAGAACCCCGTTCACCGGTCCGTCGTTCGAGTGGACCGTCAGCGGCGGCAAGTTGCTCCACCACATCGACAAGCAAAGCTCTCGCTTCTCCCGGGGCGACCTCCAGACAGCGTCTGGTCCAGTCCGTCAACCAGGATTCGCCTTTCGGAGAAAGGGATTGGAAGTCTGTGTCGCCCGCGGCCCCTGTGGTGTAGAACGACGGCGCAGGACGCCCGCGAGGGAACTTCGGCATACCGTCCGGGCTTCCGCCCCAGATGGACCACCGTTTCCCTTCCTCATTGATGTAGGTAGCGAGCCATGGGTGAACGATCCCACCGTTGACCCTCAGATGATCGAGAAGCCCGAGCATCCAGACCTCGTAAAGTGCTGGCGACTTGGCCTCGAGGAGGCTCAGCTGCGGCAGGTTTTGATGTGTCTCACGGGCGCGTGTGGCGAAGTCCGTCAGATCGACGTCGATGTCGACCGACAACGCTGCGGTGAGCTCGAGAGTGCGCCCTGTCCGCGCGCCCAGGCCGACCTCGAGTTGGCTCTGGAAGGCCAACCGTGTCGTGAGCAACCCGCGAAGTCGCCCGCCAGAATCGTGGTCGAGCCAGTCGGCATCGGCAGCCAGGCGGCGGACGAAGTCCGGCGGGGCTATTGAGTACAGGTCGCCGGTCGATGTACCGGTAGCCAGACGCTCGGTCGCCGAGGGAAGGTCTGTTTGCTTGCCGCCCACCGCGCGGAACAGAGCTGACCGGAAGTTGAACGCGAAGGCGCGTCCTTCGATGAAGGCCGCGCGGTGTGCGGCGTCCTGCACGGAGTCCGTGAAGACCAGGGTCTTCTTCTCGTCGTCGGCCAGTACATTCGACCCGAACTCGGTGGTCAACCCGACGCTCAGGAGCGTGGCGACACTGGAGCCCATGTAGCGGATGGCATTTCGAGCGCCGCAAGACGGGCACACTTCGTTCGACGCATCCTCATCGTCGGTGGAGATCAGGACCGGAATGGTCGCCGGCCCGGCCGTGGTGGAAATCTCCAGCGTCTCCGCATCGAGGTGATGTGCACCGTCCTCCCCGGAGTCGGCGACGAGCACCGCGCGGGTCTTTGCGCGTGTGTGTGGGCGCGCACTGTTACGCCACACCGTGGTTGCCTCCCCTGACAGGCTGTCGCCGAGCTCGCTGGTCGCGGCCATCCAGCCGGCTCGTCCGCACACCCGGCAGAATGCCGCAGGAAGTTGACGTGGCCCCTCCCCCGGTCCGTCGTGCCACCAGTGAAATTCGGGCTCGGCTGCGACGCCCCGCATCATTCGGCTGACTTCTCGAACCCACAGCTGTACTTGGACGTTGACCAGCGGGCCGATTCTTCCAGAGTCGTCCCGCAATCGGGCCACCGACAGCAGTGCGAGGAAACGAAGCAGTGCTTCTTGGACCTCGCCGGGATGTGTCGAATTGTGCACACCCCACGGGAGAACGCCTGCCTGTGCCACCTCCGTCACGGCGTCCGAGATCGACCGAGGATTGCCACCGAGTACGTCGATCACGACCCGGGTGAGGAAGTGCCGCTGAAGGCCTTTGCCGATCTCGACCGGGTCGGTAAGGGCTGATTGTCCTGAGCTTCTACCGCCGGTGCCGAGGATCGCGGCGGCCAGAGGTGCCCAGGTGTCCGGTTCGGACGATCGAGGGATCGGGGTGCGGAGGATGTCGTCGACCGTCGGGATCTCCAGAGCGAAGTCCACATCTCGCACGACATCGGACGCGGCGAGTGCAAACTCTGTGACCAAGGCTTCTGGTTCGAACGGAGTTCCGAAGACTGTCTCGGCGAACTCACGCAACTCGGTGGTCCGCGACCCGCCGCCCAGCGTCGCCGATGTCGCGACCGGCGTAACACGTCCCAGCGGTCCCGCCTCTCCCGCCACATTGATCTTTGCTCCGAGCCGGCGGATGAGCATCGCGACGTCGGTGCCCTGAGCGCCGTCGTAGGTGTGGAACTCGTCCAGGACCAGATACTGCAACGATGTTGCGGCGTTCGACCACAACGGAGTGTCGGCCGAGCGCAGTAGCAGGAGGTCAAGCATGCGGTAGTTGGTCATGAGGATGTCTGGAGGCGTCTGCCTCAACGTGTCGCGATGATCAGTCAACGCGTAGCGGCTGGACTGACGACGCTTGCCTTCTCCGCCGATGTACACGCCCGCGGTGACGTCCTTCAGTCTCGGGTCGTCGTGGATGTACTCGGCCAGCCTGCGGGCCTGGTCCGTGACGAGAGCATTCATCGGGTACAGGACGATCGCCTTGATGCCCTCCTCTCCCCGAGCGGAGGCACGCTGAGCGTGGTCGAGGAGCGGAAGCAGGAACGACTCCGTTTTCCCCGACCCCGTACCGGTCGTGACGATTGTCGGCTGCGCCGGCTTTCCGTTGGTCGATAGTCGCTGAAACGCCTCGGCCTGATGCTGGAACGGACGAAACCCGCTGGGTAGCCACTCCAATGGCGACACCCATCCTTGGCCGACGGATTGGTAGGGCGTCCGGATTTTCAGGTACGGGCCACGAAAGATCCCCGTCTGCGGATCCGCCAGGAACGCTCTCAATGAGCGCTGGGTCGCCGGATCGGACAACGCGAAGGTTGTGGACAGGTACTCGATGATCGAGTCACGTGTCTCCCGAGCCAGCAGCGAGGGGAAGGTCGGTTGGGGGCTCGTCACGTGGCGGCCAGCCTATGTTCGAATTCCGCGTATGCAGCACGCATCTCCGCCTCACGGTCAGGCTTGTAGAACCAAGGTTCGTCGTGTTCCGCGTCGGGAGCGAAAGGGGTGTAACGATCGAGAAGGTCACCGCAGTCGTCGCCGATCATCCACGCCTGCAATAATTTGTAGTCGTCCTTTCGCTGTCGGACACCGTGCGCGTGATGATCCTTGGCGATCCTTCGTCCGTTGGCATCGAAGTACATCTCGTACTCGTACTTGCGAAGAGTCGGAAACTGCGCCCTGAACATCAACCCGAGGTGATCCGCAGTGAGTCCAAGCATCAGCGCCGCAAGAGCGTCAATCTCCACAAGCGCGGCTCTTCGCTCAAAATCGGTCCGAAGCGGAGTACGCATACTCCAGCTCCGTTCACAAACCGCGAGCATGCCGGGACCGGTGAGACAAGGCGCAAAAGACGGAGTCCAAGCATCATCCGCGAAACGCTTGAGGTACTGGCCCTCCCACAATGGCGCATAGTCGCGGGTGAGGCAGTTC
This sequence comes from Gordonia sp. McavH-238-E, assembly GCF_022348225.1. Taxonomy (NCBI): domain Bacteria; kingdom Bacillati; phylum Actinomycetota; class Actinomycetes; order Mycobacteriales; family Gordoniaceae; genus Gordonia; species Gordonia sp. McavH-238-E. The sequence goes on along the minus strand of NZ_JAKRFE010000001.1, from coordinate 241,566 downwards.
AGGCGCAGTGTGCGTTGGAGCAGGTACGGCCAAGCAGGGTTGTCAACAGGAGCTGGGAGACGATCGATCAGGTCCGCGTGCACGTCGGCCTTACCACTGACCTTTACGAGGTAATCGAACGGAATCGAAGCCCACAAGCCCGCAACGAGCACGGTATTGAGCATGTCCTTTGGCTGAACAGACAGACTACCGCCACTAGAAGGGGTCGGGGAGGCGCATACCGTGCAGGAGTGCACGGTATCCACATGCGCTAATCCAGGGGGGACTAGAGCAGCCTCAAAAGTCCTATACGTCGAAGAATCCACACGCCGTCGCCACGCAATTCGCCAGTAATCAGTCGCCAACATCCCATCCCATCGAGGAATTCCTGCATCGTACTTATCCCGGCTGCAGGCGCGTTGATAGTTGGTGCGAGGAATAACAGATTGTGGCAGCGCTTCAAGATTCCAAGCTGTGTAGTCGTTCTTGCTCTGGCAAAACTCATTCGGCTCTTTGGCGAATGGCGTGGCCACCGTAAAGTGCGGCCCCTGGTAAATGACTTCGGACCACGAGGCCGGGTACTGCGTGCGCCACTCTATGCGGCGATCATTCTTTGCCTTCTTTTCATCCCAAACTAGCGTCCACCTATATCCGAGGTCTGCCAGCCTCGTTGGCTGAGTAGACAGAATAGAGAGAATCTCTAAATGCTCCTTCGTTAGGGGACGAAACAGGCGCGCTTCGGCCGCCGACGTGCCGACAGGGTCGAATAGCTCGGCGCACTGCTGGAGTACCGATAAATCGATACGTAAAACCCTGGAACTATGTGGACGAAGATCGCGCTCGCCCCAAGCGTACGAGATCCCCGGAATTTCGCCTGAATATTCTTGGGTAGCGTAGCTTCCGTTCAACGTATCTACCGACTGTAGGTTCGTCACCATATCGAATCCGACGCTTTCTCGCGCCGATTTCTGATAGAAATGGAGGCCAAACGCCTGCGAAGGACTTTCGACTCCGTCAAACCAACGATTCGCCTCGATGAAATTGAAGTATTTTACCTGCCATTTGAACGCCTCCGCCCTGAGGCGGCCCGCCTTGGGATCAACGAAATGGCCTTCTGGGTGGATCAGACCGGCCACGCCACCTACACCCGCGTTCCACCAAACCTGTTCCATGAAGTTGGTGTAAAGGTTTACCTTTAGACCGACCAGCCTAGGATGCTCAACCGCCGATCCCAGGTGTTCGACTGTCCCCGCCCAGCCGGAGAGGTCTCCCAGATACCGGCCGAGGGCTGGAGCCTGTTCGAGAATCGAGCGCCGGCGTGTGCTGAATTCAGTCGTTGGGATCTTCTCCTGCAAGGCGAACGAAGGCTCGAACTCGGCGAGTGTAACGTCGTCCTTCCACGATGGCCGCACCCAAGGCGGATTGCCTACCTGAAGATCGAATCCGCCGCGTTTGAACACCGACGCAAAGTCCAATTCCCAGTGGAAGAACCCCTGTTCCTGCCCGATCGTCCGAGCTATTCCCAGCCATCGGTGGCGCATCAGTAGATCAGGGATCGAGCGCATCCCCGAGAACTCCCGATCCTGATCATCGATCAGGGCGAGCTCATCGAAGCCCTCTGCGAGATCTTGAAAAGACGTCTGGTCCTTGTCGACCTTCTTGACTCCCGCCGCACCGAGTAATTCTTCGAGAGTAACGATCCATTCGTCGAGATTGGGTGGTTCCGGGGGGCCTTCGCCGGAATCCTCTACCGATCCCGTTAGCGGCCAGAACCAGAGTGCGCACCAGGCATCCATGGCCAGACGCAGACGTTCATAAGGCCCCTCCGGATCGTGCAGGTCTCCTTCGACCCGAGCCCGGTCTACTGCGTCGTCTACTGCAGGAAGGTTGGCACCCCACACATCAATCTGACGCGAGATCTGCTGCTCGCTGATCTCCAGGCGCCTGAGGACCAAGGACCAGAGCCGCTCCACGCGGGTGGCCAGTGCCTTAAGGCGGTCGAGCTGCTTCGCGCTCGGCCTCTTGGTGACACTCTTTCGCCATTCGCGAAGCGCGGACGCTTGGTCGGGTGCCAACTCCTTGGCCTGCTTGGCGTCAGCGACGGCTGCCCAGCCATCGGTCGGCAACAGGAAGTGGTGGATCTCGCCGTCACCGATCGCCCCCTCGGCCAGAGGACGATCCGTGGGAGATGTCTTGAGCCAGTTCTTCTTGGCACGTCCGAGCGAGGTGAAGTCATATGTCGCTCGGCGGGCTCCGATCAAAGAGTTGCCACGCCGTAGGTGCAGGCCGAACCACGGCGCCTGGAGACCGGAATGCATCACGTTGAGCCACAACGAGACCTCGGCCAACTCCACTGCCGTCGAGTTGAGGTCGACGCCATAGGTCCGGTGTAACGCAAGGTAAGCCTTGACCTTCTGGAACTCGGTCGTATAGGCCTCTGGCTTGATCCGCTGTTTCAGTTCGTCCTGCCGCCGGCTCAGGTACTTGGCCGCCAGTTGGTTGATGGCCTCGTTCAAGAAGGCGCCGCTGCCGAGTGCGGGCTCACAGATCCGGTACTCGAGGATATCCGCCGCGGCGGTCTCGTCGGTGATCAACTCGGCCAACGCGTACTTCACCACGCACTTGGTCAGAACCTCCGGCGTGTAGTACGAGGCGCTTCGCTGCCGGTCGCGCCCTGACAACCGGAACACAAAGCTGCCCTTCGCGTGTCGGACGATATCCTTGCGGCCGGTCAGGCGATCTTCGCGCCAGACGATGTCCTTCTCGTCGTAGTCGTGTGATCGTGTAGACGGCACCAGCCAAGAACCTCTGTCGGCGTCCCCGTCTTTGGCGACCTCGACCACGTCGTCGGAGGCGATCAACCCGGAGTACGACATCAGACCCTCGTATACAGCCCCGAGCTGGTTGATGCCGAGTTGCGCGTACGAGATGTATCCGCGCTGCCGGTTCTTCCTCTTGGAAGGCTTAGAGAGGAGTAGTAGGTTCAGCACCTCTTGCAATACGCGATTGCTGAGGCGCATACCCTCGCCATCAATCAGCGGGGTCTTCTGCGGATCGAACAGGTCCGAGCGCAGCGGCTCGAACACCATCGCGTCGGTGTCTTCCCTACCCGGGTTATGGCCCGTGTTCACCAGGCGGAAGAGCCGATCGAGGGACTCATGGAGATGGTGCCCATCGGCGGATCGTCCCGTCAGGGGCACCTGGACGAGCTCGCGCAACCGATCCAGGCCGTAACCCGACTCGTACTCAGGGGTCCCGACCGGCAACACACCCAGCTCTGGTCGTGCTTCGGCAAAGAGCAGAAACAGGATTCGGTAGAGAAACCGAAGTGACTGCGTCGTGAGGTCACGGGGTAGTTCCGGAATCCCGTCCACCGACAGGCCTGCCTCACGCCGGCGGGTGAGGACCTCGTTGGCGATCTTCTCGATCGAGATGCGAAGTCCCTCGCGAAGATCTTCGCTCACGCCGACAGCGTGCTTCTCCGAATCCTCCGTGTAGTGATCTAGCTCGGTCTTTCCGTCCTCATCGGGCAACAACGCGTCCGACGACCACAGTCCTGCGTGGTAGGCGAGTTCGCCCGCCGCCTTCTCGTCCCGTCGATCGAGAGCGGTCGCCAAGTCAAATGCCAGATAACGTCCTTCCGCCCAGCGCGCGACGTCGGTGAGGAGTAGCGTGCCCCCAGCAATGACCAGCAGATAGCGTGGCGGGTCGTCGGTGACGAAGAGTTGAGTGATCGCGTCGGTGACCGAGTCCACCGGATCGGTTCTCTCGCTGCTGACGTGCACACGGAGAGGTTCGATCAGCTCCGCGTCCCCGCCAAAGAGTCCGTCGGTACTTTCGACCGGGACGGCCTGCAGGATGTGCAGGGCATCGGTACTGGTTGCGCTGGCAAAGCGCCCCAGCAACGGCACATCGATCGTGGTCTCGGCTTGCGCGGTCTCGAGGACTGTCGGGACTGCCTCGAATCCGACGGCGGTCAAGAGTTCGATGTGCAGTTCGGTCACCCTGCGGACATAGTCGGCCGATGCCGGCGACGGCAGGTCGCCAAGGGCGGTCAGATACCGGCCCGAAAGCGAGGTGAGGCCACGCAGCGGGGTCTTCTTGTCCCGGTCCGCGAGTTCCTTCCACCGTCGCGAATGCTCCTTGAGCTTGGCGGGGAACACCTCGGCGAGCCAATGCTCAGAGAGGAAGTCGTTGACGTTTTGGATCGAGTCAAACATCGGTCAGACTCCCTTCCTGGGGATGACGACACCCACGACGCGGACGAACGGATCGCCGGACGCGGCCAGCGAGTTGATGATCTCGCTCCAGTCGCCCGCCGTCTTCTGGACCTCGAGTCGAGAGTTCTTTCGGCTGCCGGCGGCGGTGGTGATCGTCAACGCAGTCTGCTCCCAGGTCTCGAGACTCGTCCGATAGCGTTCGACTCGGTCGAGTAGGTCGGCTTCGAACTCGTCACGTCGTTCGCGTAAGTGGGCAAGAGCGGCGTCCACGGCAGCGGGTACGTAGTGCCGGAGACGCTCGATGTCGGCATCGCCGATGCCCGTGTTCGTTGCGCCCTCCCGGAGCCCCGCTCCGTCGACAATGTCGTCGAACGAATGCACCTCAGGTGTGTCGGGCAGTCCGCGAACCGCACCCCAGTGGGCGATCGATGGACTTCCGGCATCGTTGGACCACACCGCCTGGGTGAGGAAGTACGGTTCGTCGACGGCACCACTGACGACGGGAATCTCGTTCCGTCCGAATCTGCCGACCGCCCGGTCACCTGCCCAGTCGAGCACCGGATGAATGGGCGCGAGGAAGTGGACGTCCGGCCACGAGGTCTTCTCGGCCTCCTGAGCGCGGGTGAGGCGTTCTTGCGCGAAGCCTCTGCTGCCGGAGAGACGGAGCCGCCGTTCGATACCCTGCTCCTCCCGATAGTCCGCGGGTAGGTCGCGGAACCTTGTCACCAGGTCGTCCGGAGGATCGAAGGCGATCAGGTCCGTGTCTTCGTCGCGATGGAAATCGAAGTCGGCGCTCTGCGTTCCGGCAGCGATGTCGGTGAGTTCGTCGAAGAGGTAGTTGTCGTCGTCATCGAAGAACGACAGTCTCTCGGCGGTCTCCGGTGCGGGATCCGACCTGTGTTCACCACCCGAGACCATCAGCGCCGCAAACGGATTCAGCTTGGCCGGGGTGACTTCTGGGGTGATCGCGTCGAGGTCCTGACCGGCACTGATCGCCTTCATCACCGTGTCCTCTTCGATTCGAGCATCGTGCACGTCGAGCAGGACACCGGCGTCGCCGAGTGCTCGGTTGGCCTCGTCCTCCTTCTTGAGGAGCTTGGTGACGACATTCATGTCATCGGTCACGTCGGCGGTCGTCGTGAGTGCCAGCGCGGTGATCTGGGGAGAGTGCATCTGGCCGTACCGGTCGATTCGGCCATTGCGCTGTTGGATCCGGATGAACGACCACGGCAGGTCGTAATGGACCAGCTGATGGCACTCCTTGTGCAAATTTAGCCCTTCGGACGCCATGTCCGAGGCGATCAGGACCCGAAGGTTGGATGTGCTTTGTCCGAAGCCTTCGACGATTGCCTGGATCTTCTCGTCCGAGAGACCTGCATGCATCACCTCGACGGCGTGGAGACCGTTGACCGCCTTGCCGGACAGCTTGAGTCGTTTGGTGATCTCGTCGTGGAGCCACCCGAGCGTGTCGATGCGTTCGGAGAAGACGACCACACGGGTGTCCGAGTCCTTGCCTACACCGATGGCCCGCAGGTGCTCGATCAACGCCGTGAGCTTGGCAGGCACGCCCGCTTCGGCTGCGGCAGCGTGTTCGTCGAGTCGACGGAGCGCCTGCGCCTCGCGACCCAAATCATCGTCCACGTTGCGTAATCGCCGCTCGATACTCGACCGAAGTGCTGTCGGGGACGAGAGGAATGCCTTGTACAGCGTCCACGGGAACAGCTGCCGACCCTGGCCCCTGACGACGTGCGGTCCCGTGGGGTGCAGCCAGACATCCTCGAGTTCGCGCAGGACATCGAGTTCCGCGGGCGTCGGTTTCACACCGATGATGTTCGGTTGCTTGCGTTCTTTCCACTTGTGCGCGACATCCAGTTTGACGTCGGGCGAATTGCGATGCCGACGGACGTAGAGATGTTCGATGTCGTTGGCCGTGTAGTCGGCGGCGTCCGCGATAGCAGTTGGGTCCAGGAGATTCACGAGTTCCGCAAAGGACTCTTGCTTGCCGTTATGTGGTGTGGCGCTTGCAAGGATGAGTGCGTCTGTCTGCGAGGCGAGCAACCTGGCCAGTTCGTTGTTCTGTGTGCCCCGGTTGATGAGGTTGTGGCACTCATCGATGACGACTGCATCCCAGTGCTGATTCTTGAGGTGGTGCTTGTAGCGGGCCGGGTTCTTGAGCGTGTCAATGGAGACGATGACCCGCTTGTAGTAGCTGAACGGATTGCGAGAGGCGGGTAGTTCGCGTTTGACCTTCTGGATGCCCGCCGAGTCGAGTCGGATCAGCGGGATTGCGAATCGGGTCCAGAGTTCTTGCTGGAACTGTTCGAGGACAGCACGTGGGGTGACCACGAGTATGCGCTCGCCTCGTCCACGACGGATCAACTCAGACAACAGGATTCCGATCTCCAGCGTCTTGCCCAGGCCTACAGCATCGCCGATGAGGATTCGCGGTCGGAGGTTCTGCAGAGCCTGCGCGGCCGGTCGGAGCTGGTAGTCCATCCGGTCTAGGAGGGCTCGGTGCCCGACGGTGATCCGGGTGTCCGCTGTGGGGACCGGGCTGCCGCGGCGGACGGACTCCAACCACAACCTCGTCCGGCGAAAGCCAGGCGACGTATCCGCGACGAGACGACCGTCCTTCGGATCCAGCCGGTCGATGCTGTCGAGTTCGGGATGGTCGAAGAAGACCGCATCCTGATCGCGGACCAGCTCGCTGACACCGGTCACTTCCACGCGGGTACCGTCGAACTCGGTCGCTCGCACCGCGCGAACGAGCCACTCTTCGTCACGAACGATCACTCTCTCGCCCGCGGCAATGTCTGCCACCGTCGTGCCCTCTCTTAGGCCTGGACCTGAGCCAAGTATTCGCTGAACAGACCCGCGTTTTCCTCGTCGGGTTCGTGAGTGCCGAACAGCAACGCTCTGTCGAGCAACGTGTTGTTCAGTTCGCACGAGGTCTCGGGTGCGAGCACGCACGCGTGGCACGCCGCGAGATTGAGCGCGTCGCTGCCTGAAGCGGTCGACTCGATGCAGACCGGATCGGATGAGCACCAGGAGAGTCGGATCAGTCCTTCTCGGACGGCGCTCGCGAACTGCTTCGGATCTGCTTGAGAAGCAACGCCTCCGAGACTGCCGGCCGAGTCCGAGCTCGCCGTGTAGATGAGGATGCCTGCCATCTCCTCATCGACAAACAGACGTTCGCGCAGTGACGATGCCGGGTAGCCGGCATCGAGGGAGAGCTGGTCGATGAGGACGTGTGCGAAGGTGTGGAGGGCGACCTTGACGATATCAACCTTCATGGGCGCCTTCTTGAACTGCTCTCCTTGCTCGTTTGCAGCAGCCTGAAGCTGTTTCCTTTGCTTCTCAGCGAACGGCTCGTCTGCCCACGAGCTAAGCGCATCGCGGTCGAATGCCAGAAAGATTCCTTCACCGATCACTTCGATCGCTGGAAGCCAGTCCTTGGGTTCCCCAGAGAGCTTGCACATGCTATCGGGGTCGACCGCCCCGCTTAAGCGAGAGAATCCATACAGAGCCCGTACCTCTCTTAGACGGGTCACTTTGCGCAAGTCCGTCACTACCGCCGGGACCGGCTCGGGAAAGACACCATCAGATGCAGTCTTCTCGCAGACGAAATCCGATTCGTCCTTGCCCGCTTCCCTACCTTCCAGCAGAGCACTGAACTCCTGCTTCCGAAGCTGGTCCTCCCCGATCGCTTCGCCTCCTTCGTCGCCGCGGCGTCGCTCAGACTCCGCAACGATCTGGTCAACCGTGAAGCGGCCTCGAGACTCCTCGGCAATGTTCCGCAGCAGCACGTCATTGACGGCTGCTGGATCCCTCAACGAAGTCCAATGTTTGTTCACAAACTTCGCCAGCGGCTCTGAATAGGGCGGAATCGAGATTGCCGATCGGACCGCTGGGAACCATACATTGGACGCACCACGTTGCAGAACTCGCGGAGTCTCCCCGCAGTCCTCCGCGTACTCCGGTCCCAGCCAAGGACGCTTGCCCTTACAGGTCAGGACTCCCTTCATGGCATTGAACCGCGAGGCTCCTTCCAGCGACCGTTCCTTTACACCGCAACTGCACTCGAGGACCAGGTCCTCGAGCGATGAGGTCCGGCCGAGCGACTTCATGACCATCTGATGCGTGTCGCCCGGTGTGGTGACTTGATGGTTGTGGAGCCATTGAAAGAATGGGAACTCATCGACATGCCCGCGCATGCAAGCTGTGATCAGGCGAAAAGGCGAAAGCGAAGCTCCGGAGGGCCCTAACCTTCGTTGGCACTTGCACTTTTCGGCGTTCCAGTCGCCGCCAAGATCATGAGTTCTGCCGATCTTGCGACAAGCCGGACAGATCTGCGTTTGGGGGAAACGGACCACCGGCACATCCCGAGTTTTCTTATCCTTCGGGCTGGCTGGGGGCATCTTGAGTTCGCGTACACCGAGAGAGCGTGCCAGCCTCGGTTCACTGACCATCGGTGCGCGATCTTCACTCCAGTAGTCGAGGCCTGCAATCATGAAACTTGATGTCTCCGAGGGGAAAAGACCGCCGATACCGTACGTGCTTAGCAACTGGCTACGGCGTGCCTTGGCGTCGATCTTGCTCATGCTTTCCCCTTCATGACCACTTGAAACAGGCCGCTCTCGGCGTCGACATCACGCATGCTCTGCAGTGTGGGCCACGGAACCTCATCCTGCGAATAGTCGATCTCGTCCTCGGTCATCGCGTCCTCCGGCGTGATCAGGAGTGAGGCCTCGTGATTAGTGTTGCGATACTTCATGTTCGGCCGCGCCTGGCCCGCATTCGCCCAGACGTCTAGCAGGGCATCGACCTCGTCGCACGTCGCGTCCAGCTCGTCCGGATTCACTAACGCAGCCCTGGCCTCGATCAGACCTGCAATCTCCCGAAGCTCATCCCAATACTGGTCCGCAAGGTAGGCGGCGTTGTTCACGGACATTCCTGGGATGAGAAGACGTGCGAGGGAAACCAAAACACCGTGAAGCCCTCGATCGCGAGCACGGGCTGCGAATGGTGTCGCGCTCGTCGCTTCGACCGCGCGGTAGAGAGCCTGATGAAAGGGCGTAAAGCTCTCATAATGGGACCGGTCGCGCGACCGTGCCGAATTGAAGATCGTGACGACCAGACCCGGATGTTGGCGGCCTACGCGGCTTGTTGCCTGGATGTACTCGGCGCTTGCCTGCGGCTGCCCCATGACCGTCATCAGGCCCAGCCGGTCGATATCGACCCCCACCGAAATCATGTTCGTCGCGAGGACGACATCGATCGGACGACTGTCACCGCCCACGCGATTCTCGAGCTGCTTGAGATTCGCTGGTATCTCCGATGACGGGACACGGCTCGTCAGCTCGCTCACAAGATCTAGGTCGCGTTTCGTGCTTCCGTGTCGGGTCGCAAGCAGTTCAAGACGCTCGCGAACGTCACCCTCGACCTGGAGGTTGGCGCTCCCCAGCACCCTGAGGCTGTTGAAGTATCCGAGAAGAGTCCAGTAGGGGTCTCGGGTCTCGTGTTCACCCTGGATATCCTTCGCCGCCTGTAGGAGAGCCGCGTACACCCGGACGAGAAGGGTGGCGTGGCTAGTTCCCGAAGCCATGACACCGACGTAACGCCGGGTACCGACCATCTTCTTGTCAGAAGGCTCTGCAAAGAACGACATGTCAGGATCAACACCAGGCGGCGGAAATAGTGCGGCCTTGCGAGCGAACACCGCCTCGATCTGCTTGTCAGCGCGGCGAATGGTCGCGGTCGACGCAATCACCTTCGGGCGAGCCCGATTTGTCTCGTCCTGCAGGGAACTCACCGTGCACGCGGAATCGACTGCGGTCTCGTATAGCCCGACCATCGAGCCAAGGGGACCCGAGATGAGGTGCAGTTCGTCCTGGATGATGAGCTCAGGCGGGCTCCCTTTGCCATCGCGGGCGAACAGTTTTCCGACGTGGTCGTTCCAGCTCATCATCGCAAACTTGTCTACTGTACCGAGGATCAGCTCTGGCCTCGCCTCGTACACGTCGTCGTCAATGAGGTGCACCGGCAGCCCCGCACGGAAGTCGCAACGGGATTGCTTGCACGCAACAATCAGCCGGTTGTGCGGATCACGTTTGACCTTATAGTTTTCGTGGGTCAATGGTGCGCCACACCATGGACATTGAGTAAGCTGAACCGGATTCTCCGATTGCAGCTCTTGATTGTTCGCCAGCTTTCGAAGTGAGGCTTTTGCGTCCTTGATACAGTTGGGAGTTGCGCCTGATCCCACCCAAAGACCGATCGAGAAGCTGCGTGGTCCAAGTTCAGGGTTGTCTTTGCGCACCGTCTCCAGCGAACACATGAGCATGGACGCTCGTTCGAATTGCTGAATTGTGAGCAACCGCAACGTGTATCGCATGATGACAGCTACACCCATCGCGGACGAGTTCTTGATCCGCCGAAGGAAGATCACGAAGGCCACCAACCCGAGATAGGCCTCCGTCTTTCCGCCACCGGTCGGGAACCAGAGAAGGTCCGCCACGTCTCGGTCATCGTGCTTCGGATCGGCGATCCCCGGCAGATTGAGGAGGACGTAAGCGATCTGGAACGGGCGCCAAGCCGACTCTGAACCGTCGGTCAGTTCCCCATCCTTTGCCCCCGAGCGCACCCAGTCCTGTCTTGCTCGTTGGAGCTGCATTGCGCGGTTGGCCAGGCGGAAAGCCTTGAATGCGTCGGGATCGTCTTCCAGGAGCCGGATGCCGGCATCGATACGGCCTGCGGCCGAGCGCATGTCGTCGAGATGGCCCTGCGCAATCGGCCGTAGTTCGGTGGCCACGGCCACCTTGCCGCTGTCGATGTTCTGCTCCAGGCCATCGATCCACTCGCGGTACTTGGCCGTCAAGCCTCGGAGGTTGGTTGTCACCACGTCGACCGGCTGGTCCGCCAGTGTCGCCATGCTGAGATCGATGCCTTCCAACCGCCCGGGCTTGGCTCGATGCACCTCGTGGGAGGGGATGAATGTCGTTGCGACCTTGGACACGCTCCCGTTCTGGATCGCGTCGAGGTCCCAGTCGGCCGCGCATCCGTGTCCGATGGCGAACGTGTAGGCGTGCCGATACATGAGCGCCGCACTGGCAAGATCCGGGTCCTGCTCGATATTGCGCGGTGCGGAGCGGTCGACTATGTCGGCGTTCTGTGTGTACACGGCGATGCCGACCTGGAACCACGCGAGCGCATCGCGGAGATCGCCTTTGACGGCCTTGTGGGTGTTGTTTAGCGCAACGGAGACCGTGACGATGCCGTTCCGTTCGGGTCGCACGTACCGGTACAGCTCGAGACCTGGCACGACCTCGGTGCGGTACACACCTGACTTGTCCAATTTCTGACTGTACGAGTGGCCGGTGAGCGGAATTCGCTTCCAGTCCAACGCTGCCTGATCGTCGTCGACGGGCTGTTCGTACCTTGCGGCAGCGGGCTCGATGGTGATGTGGCCCGCCGTCGCACGGACGGAGAATGTGAATCCGACAGACGATGGAAAGCGCATGCGGGCCTGGGCAATCGGGCTGCCATCGTCGGCCCCCTCTCCATCGGCCTCAGCGCCTTCTGGATCAGCTCCGCGCTCCTGCTCGAGCTCGTCTGGCAGCTCATCGTCTGCAGGGCGCGGCCACAGGGCGCCGATGATGTACCGGCTCAGTGGGGCTTCCTCGATGGTCTCGTTGTCGCCTCCCGCCGGCCCGATTAGGTCGGCTGTCAGCGCATCGACCATCTCATCTCGGAACCTGTACTTCTCTGCGAGTTCCTCGTGTGTGCTCATCCCACTGCCTCCATCACATCCCACATCGGCCTGGCCAAGCCCACTACTCGTGGGACCAGCCAGAATCCGCCCGGCCCGACGCCGGCTTTCTCGGTGATTCCCGGGTCGCCCGCAGCCGTCTCTACCGAGACAAGCATCAAGTCGGTGAGTTCGGCGGGCCAGACACCTGGCTTGACGTTGAACGCCTTGGCGAACGCCGCGCCAAAGTCGTCGCTGGTTCTGCCGATCGGCACAGCGTCGACGGTCAGTGTGTAGATCGGGAACTCGATGTCTGTGCGTTCTCCATCGATGACTGCTCCGACCGGTGTTCCGGCGCGCACCGTCTGCAGCGTGCTCTGAATGTCGGCTGCGTCCCGCTCCCCGGCGCGTGTAGGGCGAGCTGCATACACGTCACCGGGACCGAACTCGATTGCTTTTGCGCGGGATTTACCGCGCGGTCCGTGCCGCTCTTGAAGTCGATTCGGTAGCCATCTGTGCTCGCGTATCACCGACCACTCGCGCGGTTTCGCCGGATGAACGATCACTACATGGTCCCGTGCGCGCGTCAGCGCGACATACCGTTCGCGAACCCGGGCCCACGGATCGTTGTCGACGGGTTCGTATCCGTCGTCGACGATGAAGACGTTCTCGAACTCGAGCCCCTTCGCCCGGTGGATCGTCGACACGATGATGTCGGCGTCGTCACCCTGAGTGAGCGTAAGAGGTACGGTCGCGGACCTGATCCGGTTGCGTAGTCGGCCCAAGTCGATCTGTCCTTGGCTGCGCGAAGAACCCTCGGCTGCTTTCAGCAGATACCACGCGTCATCGCTGTCGAGGTCCGCGACCACCTGTTCGAGTCTTGTTTCGACGTCGCTGCGCGCGACGAGCGGACCCGAGAGTTCGCCGAGTGCGGGGGCGATCCACCGCGCAGCACCGAAGGACTGTGCGGGGCGACGGACGGCGTGTTGGACACCCTGGTCGGCCATCTCCCGGGAGATACGAAGTACGCCCGCGTTGCTCCGACAGAGGATCGCCGTCCTCCCCGCGTACAGGCTCACGAAGCCCCAGTCCTCGACGCGCTCCATCTGTGGCAGGGAGTACTCGAAACTTTTCAAGCGGTCGAGCGCGGCGTCCGCGTCATCAAGCGCGCGGAGGGCCGGTGCAAGTTCGATCAGCCTGAGACAGTCGTCGCCACGCGCTCGGTAGTTGCGGGCGAGCGTTACCTTTTCGGCACGATGCGCGGTGGTCAGCCGCTCGTAGAACTCCTCGAATGAGGTCACGCTCTTCGAGGCATCCAGAACGAAGTCGTAGATCCCCTGTAGGGGGTCTCCGAGGACAGTGAGTCCCGCGGCATCAGGAAGCTTTGCGAGGATCTCGAGAACGAAGTCGGCCCGGTCCCCGACCAAGTCCTGTACCTCATCGATGATGACGTGCTGCAGCTCTTCGACAAGATCGGGCGCGTCCTCTGAGTCACGCAGGAGCTGCGTGGCCTGCCGGATTCGGTCATCGAAGCTTCCTGTCGGCTCGATGTCCCAATCAACCAGCAGCTGTGAGGCGAACGAATCGAATGTTCGAACGTTGACTTCTGCCATCTCGCGGAGCACCAGTCGCGTGCGAACGGCGTGCACAGCTGCGCGGGAGAAGCTGAGCACAAGAAGTTCAGTCGACGCAGAGAGCGCTTCGGACTCGATCAGGTGAGCAAGTCGTGACGCCACCACCTCGGTTTTGCCCTGGCCGGCACCTGCGACCACGACAAGCCGCTCGTCCACGTCTGCCTCGGCGACGCGGCGTTGATCATCGTCGAGCAAGGGCTGGGTGTCGTCCATCATCATCTGCATCTCATCGTCTCGGCCCAGGATGTCGGCCCGGTTGGCACGACTGATCCACGTTCACGTCTACAGCACTCACGCGGATAGATGCGAAGGTCCCGAGGAAACTCCGGTTTCGCGCTGTGTGCCTTCGACAGTTCTACCGTGGCCGACCGACAGTTCCGGAGATATGGCCGGCGCGGGTCGGAATCGGCTCGACAAGCGCCGCAATGATTTTCGAACATGCGATCGACTCGGCGAGACCTGATCGCGACCCGTGTCGTTCGAACGGTGGACATCGTTCAGACGGGTCGAGCTCAGCGTTTCGGCCGCTCCCGGAGTGAGTCGAGCAGCCTGACGATGTCCTCAGCGACTGCCTCCGGCGGTTCGTGTTCCCAGTACCGACGAACTGTCCAGCCGCGTTCGGTCAACATCCCATCTGTACGTCGGTCGCGGGCCTTGTTCATCTCGAGTTTCTGGGCCCACCACGCGGCGTTCGCCGCAGGCCGTGTTGCGTGTTCGGGACAGCCGTGCCAGAAGCAGCCGTCTATGAATATCGCCAGCTTGAGCCCGCGCCATGCAAGGTCAGCGCGGGTGCGCAAATCTGGCTCAACTTTGACGTCCGTTCGAAAGCGCACACCACGTGAGTGGAGCGCGCGCCGCACCTGTGTTTCGGCAGCCGTGTCCTTGCTGCGCTGCCGGCTCATCCGGGCGCGGACGGACTCCGACGATGCGCGAGGCCGGTCGCCCAGCGGACTCGGCGCGTCGTCGGATGGCATGTGGGCAGTTTAGGGGCGCCACGGTGTCGGCCGTTACGCCTGGTTCAGCGGCACCAAGCAACCACGACGAAATCGGTCAGAGTACGAACTGGCTCCCGTTGCGCGCAGCGACTCGGGCGTGCCCTTGATATCCCTCCGTACGCTATGTAACAGAGCACGAAGGCTCGGCGATTACGCGACGGGGCCCGGTTGTCGGGCCCCATGATTTGCTCGGCCTGCCGACGTCAGTTCTACATACCCCCGGAGAGACATGCGTAAGAACGCCGACCCATCGTCCACGACCACGCCTTCTGAGGGTGACTCGTCACACGCATTGGAACTCACCGAGAAGATTCTCGGAATGGCTGTCACGGGCGTCGGACCGTTCAAGTCAGCAGAGACGGTTGCCGAGGAAGTGCTCCGTACTCACAAAGATCCCGAGGTCGCGATCCAGAGGCTACTCGCGTCGCACCGGCGAGTTGTGGGTGCAACCGGATTCGCAACCGGCGTCGGAGGACTCGTCACAATGCCGGTCACAATCCCGGCCGACGTGACCACGTTCTATGCGAACGCGGCCCGCATGTGCGCTGCTATCGCTCACATACGCGGATACGACATCACATCGGACGAGGTGAGGAGCGGGATTCTGATCTCGCTACTCGGTGCGAGCGCAGGTGCCGCGGTGGGGGCCGTCGGAATCGAGATCGGCCACAAGATCGCAATCGCCCAACTGACCAGGCTCCCGGGGTCCGTTCTCATCAAAATCAACAAGGCGGTGGGCTTCCGGCTACTCACCAAGTTCGGAACCAAGGGTGCCGTCAATCTCGTAAGAGTGGTGCCGTTCGTCGGTGGTGGTATCGGTGCAGGCGTCAATGTCGTGACGCTCAACGGGATTCATCGCTACGCAAGCAATCTGTTCACCCCAGTCGGCCAGTAGAAGGTTCCGGATTTCGTCGCGCCGAGCGAAGCACCCGGTACGCCAGTAGAGGCCACTCGCCCGTTCTGAAGAGTTTGGAACCGGCCGCACTTGAACGCCCGAACAGTCGCACCGAGCACATCGCAGGTCAGCACCGTAGCGGAGCCGAAGAGCTGCGAGCCACCGTCCTCCCCGGGCCTACCGAGCATGCACAGAGCTTCGGGCGCCGACTCGAGGCAGCGGTCGACTCCTGCAACTGCGGGACGGCACGGTCTCTGCAGGACGTCGGGGACGAACCGAAGGGCGTCGAGTGAAGTTCCGTGCACTCGACCGTCGCGTCGCGAACTGACTCGTACGGAAACGCCGGTCTCTGGAGCAGGATTCTGCTCGGTCAGCAGTTCAAGTAGCGAACCGGGTTCGCTTCCCCGGCCTTATAGAGGTGCTTAACTTTCGTATTCTTGTAATCGGCTGCAAGCGACTCAGCTACATCACCCTGGAAGCGCCAACGGTCTGGCGGCCTATTCTGGGGCTCGGTTGTCCACGCCCCGTTGACGACCCAACCAGGCTCCCAGCTATCGATTCGATACACCTCGCGAATGATCCCTTGGGCGACTGCAAAAGCGTATCGAGCGTTTTGCCTTCTCTCGCCCAGACGCCACCATTGACGAGTGGCATCGTACAACTCGATCGCGTCCATGGTGGGCTTCCAAAGTCGCGGAATCTTGATCAGCAACGCAGGAACAGTAATTGGCGGCGCCTGCGCGTTAGTTATCACACTCGACGCCGAATCAAGGTCGACGCTGGCCAATCCGCCTCCCGAAGCGTTTGACGCGACGTTGAAGTCGCTTAGAGTGAAAAACTGATTGTGCAGGGCAGGATCGACCAGAGCGAGCATAGTGGTTATAGCAGCTGCGATCCCCGAAGCAACGCTCGCAGATTCCAAGCCACTCCGGATGATGAAGCCGTGGATCGAAGTTTCCTGGGTACTGGCAGCTACATGCGTGTGTTGAGTCGGACCTACGTCACTCCGCTCCCACTCCCTTTGCAGATGTACGGCATGAGTGAAGACACGGTCTCCGTGGCCCTCGCCGACGAACAGCACCCGGCCAGTCGAGGCATCGCGAAGCGCATACACATACCAGCCGGCACTTGGAGTGACAAGGTCGGCCAATGTCCGAGGGTTTCCTGGAGGTGGCGAAATCCGAACCCCGATAGACGGTCCGACTTCCCATCCCTGTCTCGGGTCCAAGTGTTCCGCATAAGCAATTGGTAATGCTTGGTGTTGGTTGACGCGTTCAAGCATCCGTTGGTACCAACTCGTGTAAGCAGGGTCAAACCCCACCCCTTTGTTGGTGAGCTGATTCAGAATCAACTCCGCGACGTGTTCGGGGTGGGTCGTGCTGTGAACGCGTACTCCAGCGATCCCTCGCCCATCCGCGGTGCTCCAGCCGAAGCTTGCTTCCCAGTTGACCAACGTCGGATACCCAACGTCGTCCATGTTGTCGACGGCAGTGACGTTCACTCGCCAGTACGCACCGGACGGTGATACGCCAGGGAGAATCCGCAACCGAGCATGACCGCGAAGATGCAGAACCGCCACAGCGGAGAGAATCAAACGCCCGACATCGGCGGCCGTGAACTCGTCGTCATCCGGGTCTCGCATAACGACATCCTGCCGCAGTGCGCGCACCAACTGTGTCATTACGACGAACAGCGCGCGGAACGATTTCTGTGCCCACGAGTCCGGTGGCTGGTGCTCGCGACGCGTGTCGAGGGCACCCGTGCCAGAAGCACCCTGTCGACGAACCCTGCGAGCTTCAGCCCCTTCAGGCTAGATCGGCTCGTGGAGCATGACAATCTCGAGCTTGATGTCTACCCGGAAACGGATTCATCGAACATGTGGCACACGACGGACAGCGAGTTCGGGCTCGGTGATGCGAGTCTTCCGCTGACTCATTCTCGACTGGACTAATGGGCAACTCGCAGGCGGACGGTGCGGCGACCGCCTGCGAGGGGGTCGCCGCGACACGGACGTTTGACCCACTAGATGTACTGACCCGGGACGTTAGGTACGGCGTTCGGCGAGTCGACGTGACATAGGGAAGACCTCCGAGTGAGGTGTGGAGCTGTCTAGGAACCGCTCCTCAACCCGGAGGTCTTCGTGTCTCACCGTAATTCACCGTTGTCCCCGACTGGTCGGTTGCGTCTGGCTCGGTGCGTCGTGGACGACCGGTGGCCACTGCGTCGCGCGGCTGATCGATTCAACGTGTCGGTCACCACGGCCAAACGGTGGGCCGACCGCTACCGCGAGGCAGAGTCAGCCGGAATGGTCGACCGCTCCAGCCGACCCCGGTCGTGTCCGCATCGCACCAGCCGGCGCCGGGAACGCCGGGTCGTCGGGTTACGCGTCTCCCGCCGCTGGGGGCCTGGCAGGATCGCGTTTCACCTGGGGGTGAACGTCTCCACGGTGCACCGCATCCTGACCCGGTACCGATGCCTACGGTTGTCATGGACCGACCCCGCAACAGGGGCGCCCGTACGTGCCCGCAGACGCGAGATTCATCAGTACGAACGCCAAGCGCCCGGAGACTTGATCCACGTCGACATCAAGAAACTCGGCAGAATCCCCGACGGTGGCGGACACCGCATCCACGGCCGCGCCCTGGGCGCCCGCAACTCCAGCGCCCACCGCGAGCCCGCACGACCCCGCAAAGTCCACGGCCGCCCCAACCTGGGGTACGCGTTCCTCCACCACGCCGTCGACGACCATTCCCGCTACGCCTACTCAGAGATCCTCGGTGATGAGAAGAAGGAAACCGCGACCGCGTTCATGACCCGGGCAGTGGCGCACTTCGCCTCTATCGGTGTCACCACCGCGCGGGTGATGACCGACAACGGGTCATGTTATCGGTCCCGAATGTTCCGACAGTTGTTGGCCGACAACGGGATCAGGCACAAGTGGACCCGCCCGTACCGGCCGCATACCAACGGCAAGGTCGAACGCTTCAACCGCACCCTGCAGGAGGAATGGGCCTACGCCCGCCCCTACCTCAGCGAAACCGAACGCGTCGCAGCCTTTTCCTTCGCATCTACAATCACGAACGCGGCCACACCGCACTGCGAGGCAACTCACCCGTCAGCCGCGTACCCAACCTGGCGGGTCAGTACAGATAGACGACCGTCGCTCTTAGAACTGGACCAATCTTCGAACTTCACACGCGGCCGTAGTCTCGACCAGTCCGTCTCGATAGCATCGCTGGAGCAGCCGACACCCGATCCTCCGTCGGGGCCCTTCGAACTTCGGTCGACATGTCTTCCGGAACGTAACCGTCGGAATGTCAGCAAGTCGGACAGGGTAACCGCCCCAGCGGCCGTTCCGATGGTTGGCTACAATTGGCAACCGGTAAGTAAAGCAACGGGGAGAATGGTGACAATTCAGATCGAGAAGTTACGAAGTCGATTCCGCGCAACAGCTGTGCCACACATAGAATCGATTCGGTTTCCACACTTCAAAGCACTTGAGAAAGACCTCAACATCGATTTCACATTTCCCATTACCGCACTTGTGGGCCAGAACGGATCCAACAAATCATCAATTCTTCATGCACTGGATTGCGCTCCGGGCCGACGCAGTATGTCGAACCATTGGTTCTCGACCAGTCTAGACCCAATAAACCGGCTAACCAAAAAGGACCAACATCGGTTTATCTATAGCTACATCGCACGAGCCAGTGATGGAACGTCACGTTTAGCAGAGGTACGAAAATCTCGAGTTACGAAAGAGTTTCGAAATGATTGGATCCCTCAGGCCTTGCGGGGCCAGAAGGATCCAGACTATTGGGAACCCACGAAGCGTGTCGATATTGACGCAATGGCTCCTTTGCCTACCGATAGTCTTTTCGATAGCTTCATGTCCCCGACGAAGGATAGGTGGAATGCCCTCAAGAAGCCAGTCATCTATCTCGACTTTCGTGACGAACTGTCGGCATACGACAAATTCGTTCACCATACTGCGGCCGACCAATGGACTAGAACATCGACTGGGCGGCGCTACCGGGTGATAACTCGATCGTACGAACTATCCGAGGCTTTTACCACCATGAAGAGGGTGGGCGACAGAATCCTCGAAAAGCCAATCGAGTTGTCTTCGGATGCTACAGCATCAGTATCTCAAATACTTGGCAAGAAATTCGATCGCATTCGCCTAGTTCGACACAAGTGCTACGGCGTCGAGGGATACTCGGCGCTTATTACTCTGGCAGGCAAATCCTACTCCGAGGCCCATGCAGGGAGTGGTGAATTCGCCGTTGTCAGGCTGGTCGCGGAAGTCTCGGAAGCCCCGGAATCGGCACTAGTTCTTTTGGATGAGCCGGAAGTCTCCCTGCATCCCGGCGCGCAGACGAGACTCATGGACTACATCGGAAAGATGTGCTTGAAGAAAGGACTCCAGGTGGTCCTCTCTACTCATTCCCTCTCAATTATTCAGGGTCTTCCTCCAGACGCAATCAAATTGCTGGGGACGAATGGTCAGGATAGCACTGTCAGACTGTTGTCAGACCATACATATCCCCATCAAGCTTTCTTCAATCTCGGGTACGTAAGTACACGAACTCACGCGAAGGTACTGGTCGAGGATAAGTTCGTGGAAGAGATCGTCAAGACGGCAATGCGTGTCCACGAGCCCAGCACGCTGCAGTCCGTTGAACCAACAGCCGTCCCCGGTGGTGCAGACCGAATTATTCGTACCGTCGTTCCTACGCTGGCAGTAGCGGGAACGACCGACACCGTCGTTCTCTTGGATGGTGACCAGCTCAAGGCCCTGCCGGAGGGATCAGGTAACCCGCACGAGCCCACATGGGATCGCATCGATGAACTCCCCACCGATGCGTCTACCCCCGCTGAAGCGGCAGCACTCGTGAAGCGATGGCGGGAGCTCGTTGAGGAAATCCTCGGCACGGGATCAAGCTTCGAGATTTACGGGCGGGATTCCGACTCTTTCCGGTCGGATAAGACCGAAGTATCCGAGATCAACCGGAATCTCCGATGGTGCCGGAGTCACGTCCGATTTCTCGCTGGCTACGTTCCCGAGGCAATGCTCGCCCATGAGTTGGACGATCAATACGATCTGATGACACCAACGAGCGAGGCCAAGAAGTATTTCGTGCATCTTGCCGAACAAGATATTGATCCAGAATACGAGCGCGTTACTGCAGAAGACATTCTGGCAAAACAGAAAACGTGCCTAGTTCGCCTCGCAAAGAAAAGCGGCGCGAAGAGCGCGTTGCTGCAGTCGGCGTACGATGCCGTCCGAACCGCATTGCAGGATGCACCAGCAGACCTCTAGGGATCGACCTGACTGTGCCTTGCTCGCCCACCAGGTTGGCCTTCCGCAGGGCAGTTAGGCGAATACCGCATCCTAGTTTGGTCAACATCTGCTGGTGCTGACGAACGAGATCCTCTGCGAGGTCCGACTTGCGCTTGATGCTGTCCCTGGCTGCCAACCTAGCTGTGGTGCGGGCGTCAGCTCTTGCAGCGTGAGATCCCCCTACACCGACAACTGACTTCCCGACCGCCGAAGTTCCGAGAACGCCTTGATCCCCGTCGACGTAGCTGTGGCAACAGGCCGCAAATCCGGCCCAGCCTCGGTCTTCGACACCATCACGACGTTGTCGACGTACGGCTGGATCGTGCTGGTGTTCTGGACCGTCGCCACGATGATCAGCTGGAACCCGAACTTGCGGAACGCGCTCAACGCCTGCTGAGCGAACTGCGGGTCGGACTTGGAGAACGCCTCGTCGAGCATCAGCTGGGCGAAGATGGGCCGGTTGTCGTTGCCGTGCGGGCTGGCGAGGTTGAAGCTCAGGGCGCCGGCGAGACAGAACGCCATCAGCTTCTCCTGCTCACCGCCAGAGTTGTCGCCGGCATTGGAGTAGGTGCGGATGGTCTCCCCCGACTCGGCGTCGTGCTCCTCGCAGTAGAAGTCGAACCGATTGCGCACGTCGAGCGCGTCACGCGTCCACTGGCGGTCCTCCGGGGTGTTGCCGGCAAGGCGTTCGCGCAGCAGCAGGATGTCGGAATACTGCTCGAGGATTGCCTGCTCGTCACCGAAGCTGACCGCGGTCGCGCGGTTGGAGATCTGGCGGGCCTTCTCGGTCAGCTCCTCGACCGCGGCGAGCTTCTTGCGGCCCGGTCGCAGGCGCAGGCGGGTGCCGCGGTTGAACGCCACCGCGCCGAGGCCGGTGTTGACGCGCTCGATCTGCTCGACGATGCGTCGTTCCTCGGCGTCGGCAGCCATGTGCAGACCCAGGATCGCGCCCGGCGCCTGCTCGGTGATCAGACGTCGCATCCGCTCGTAGGCGGCGGGTAGCTCACGCTCGTCGATGCGGCGGCAGACCGCGACGTAGTCGTGGAGAC
Organism: Gordonia sp. McavH-238-E; assembly: GCF_022348225.1. Lineage (NCBI taxonomy): Bacteria > Bacillati > Actinomycetota > Actinomycetes > Mycobacteriales > Gordoniaceae > Gordonia > Gordonia sp. McavH-238-E. The sequence goes on along the minus strand of NZ_JAKRFE010000001.1, from coordinate 219,703 downwards.
GTTCGTCGAAGTCGTCGCTGTCATTCGGGATGGCGTCCGGGAACTCCTCGTCGTAGGTGTCGAGGATGCGGGCCAGCTCATCGCGGGAGCGTCGTGCATCCGACCGCATACGGTCGCGCTCACGGCTCGCGGCCTTGACGATCTCCTGGCGGTACGGCTCCGGGTTGAGCACGTCGAGGATTGCCGAGAGGTCCTCGCGGAAGCCGTCGAGAGTCTTCTCCGCCTGCGCGGGAACGTCTTCGGGCTTCAACCGGTCGATGAGGTCCAGGAGCTGGGTGCGGCGGGAATCCTGGCGAGCGATCTTGTCCTTCACCAGCGCGGCCTGCGAAATCGCGTTGCGCACCTGCTCCCACAGGTCCTCGGCCTTGCGCTGGAGGGCTTCGACGTCGGGGTTCTCTTCGATCAGGAGGTCGTACTGGTCGGTGAGCTGGTCGACGCGATCATCCACGGAGTCGACGTCGATCTCGTTCCACTGCGTGAACTGCTCGCACACACGGCGATACGCGTCGCGACGCTTCTCCTTGGCGCTCCGCTCCCGATCGAGTTCGGCGCAATCCTGGCGGGCATCCTCGAACGCCCGCTCCTCGTAGTCGAGTTCGTCGCGCAGGGCTGTGATCTTGGATGCGACGTCACCGACGAAGATGTACTGCGACCGGCGGAGCTGCTGGCGGTCGTCCTTAACCGCGAGCTTCGCCGAGTCCTTGCGCAGGCCCTGGTCGGTCACGGCCTTCGCGTACTGAGAGAACTCGCCGGGGCTGTCGACGCACATGTGGTTGCCCAGCTTGGACAAGACCGTCATCGCCTCGGCGGCACACGGGTGCGCGGAGTCGACGGGACGCAGCTTCGAGGCCAGGCTCCCCGGCTCCAGAACGGGCATCGGGCGAGAGTCGGCCTGGTGCAGCTGGATCCGGCCGCGCATGTCGTGCGAGTTCACGAAGCGCAGCGCGGCGCGGAAGTGCCTGTCGGGCACCAGCAGGCGCAGGCCGACGTTCCGCAGCACCTTCTCCACGGCCAGACGCCAGCGCTCTTCGTCGGGGTCGAGTTCGACGAGCTCAGCGACGTACTTCAGCTCGGACTCGTCAATCTGCAGTCCGTGGGCGATGGCGCGACGCATCTCGTGTTCGGTACGCGGCAGTGCGGAGCCGGCGTTCTCGACGCGGCCGAGTTCCTCCATCGCGGCGTCGCGGCGGGTTCGTGCCGCGACCTCGCTGGCCAGCGCCTCGGCGTAATGGGCGCGACCTGCGTCGAGCTGACCGTCGATCTTGGCGGCCTCCTCGGTGAGTTCCTCGCGGAGCAACCAGAAGCCCTCGGCCCGGGTGGGCGGGGTGAATCCGAGCGCGGAGACCTTGTCCTCGTACGCATTGCGTCGGGCGGTGACCTCGGTGCTGAGTTTCTGTGCACCGCCGAGCTGTTCGCGCAGCGGGGCGAGGTCGCCGGTGGAGGTGGCGATCCGGGACAGCAGCAGGCTGTGGTCCTGGCGGAGCTGGTCGTGCTGGGTGGTCAGCGCGGCGAGATCACCGTCGAGGCGGGTGATCTGGTCGTCGAGGTCGGCGACCTCGGGCTCCGCGTTGCGGATTCGCAGGTTGTTGACGTAGCTGCGGATGGTGGTGTTGTCGATGGTGTCGAGGACGGAGAAGGTGGCCGCCTCCCCCGCGTACCGCTCGTGCACCTCCTCGATATTGCCGAGGATGGTGCGCTTGCGGCGCGCGACGTCGAGCAGTTCACGGGCTTCGACGAGCGGATCGATCTGGTCCAGGGCGTCGGCGATGCCGACGATGCTGGTCGGGGCGTCGAGCATGAACTCCCGCACGAACTGTGCGAGCCCGCCGACGCTCTTGAGCGACTTGGCCTTTCCGAGGAGCTGCTGCGCGGCGTCGGAGCCACGGATGCCGATGAGCGAGTAGAGCGTCGAGAGGTATTTGCCCTCGCCGGGGCCGCCGCGCCAACCGCGGTCGCGGAACTTGGCCGAGTTGTAGTTGTTGGCTGCCCACTCGTTGCAGGCCTCGACGATGTCGGCGTCGCCGTCGTAGAGGAAGTACGAGCTGTGCGCGTCGGTCATCTTGCCTGCGGCAAGCCATTTCAGGACGAGGCCAGTGATGGCCTCGCCGGAGCTGGAGGTGTAGGTGACCGAGATGGCCGCCCACGCCGGTCCGGTGCCGCGCAGGTACATGATCTCGCGGTGAGCGTTGGTGCCGTCGCGCCGCTCACCCCAGGCGCCGCGCACGTACTTGCCGACTGTGCGCTTGCCGCTGGACGATCCGGCCGCCGTCGCATCACCGGAGGCGTTGAAGTTACGCCGGTGGTCGGGCAGGAACGCCAGCGAGATGGCGTCGAGCAACGACGACTTGCCGCTACCCGACGAGCCGGTGATCAGAGAACCGTTGGGACTGAACGGGATCGAGTGATATCCGTCGAACACGCCCCAGTTGATCAGCTGCAACCGGGACAGGTGGTACCGGTCGACCTGCCCGTTCACCAGTCGTCTCCTTCGTCGTCTCCGTAGGCGTTGTCGAGATCAGCCGCGTCGTCGTCGCGCTCGGCCGACTCATCGGCGAGGTCTTCCGGCGGTATCTCGCCGGTGTCGCCGGACCCGATGAACTGCTCGAATTGCCGCTGCAGGTCGGTGATCACCGACGCCGTCATCACAGCGGAGATCACCGGGCTGACAATGAAGGTGTCGGCGTCGTCGCGCTGCTTGCGGAGGAACTCGAGCTCCTCCATCTTGTCGAGGGCGCGTTCGATGCGCTTGTCGAAGAGCGCGAGGTCGCGGTCGATGGTGTTGGTGACGCCGACGAACAGCTCGTGGATCTCCTCGCGGGTGATCAACACCGGCTCGTCACGAGCGGCGCGCACATACTTGGCCAGGTGCAACGCCAGGATGGCGTCGTAGGTGTGAATCGTCTCCCGCTTGAGAATCTTTCGGCCCCAACGGGAGTCGTAACCCGCCTGCTCGACGAAGGCGACCTGCAGTTCGTCGACGATGCGCAGCCGGAGATCGAGTTCGGAAAGCCGCCCCCGCAACACGTCCTGGTACTCGGCCACCCATGACCACAGCTGCGGCTGCCGGTCGCCGCTGATGTAGCGGCGGGTCAACAGGTTCTGCAGCGCCCAGCATGCGCGGTCGGGCAGCTCGCTGACGTCGCCGTCGAAGCGCGGTGCGTTCGGCGTGTGGGTCGCCGCTCGGTTCGCGACGGTGGGCAGGTCGTCGAAGCCGGCGAATTCGTCGGGGGTTGGGGCGCCCTTCGTGGCTCGCTGCGCTCGCACCTCAGGGGGCAGAGAGTCGTTCGCTCGCACCTCAGGGAGCGAAGGATCGGTGTCGCCCTTCGTGGCTCGCTCCGCTCGCACCTCAGGGGGCAAAGATGTCATTCGGCGTCGACCTCCGCAGTCGGAATCGGTTCGGTGAAGGTCAGGTCGGGCACTTCGATGGCGTGGTCGTCGCCGATGAGGGACCGGAAGCGGACGGTGGTCATCGGTACCTTCTCCCCTGCCGCTTGCTGCTTCGAGGCCCAGGACCAGAGGACGATGACGTGCGCGAGGTATGGCTCCTCAAGTCCTTCGATGACGTCGGCCAGGGCAACCGGCCCCGCGGCGACCGCGGCGTTCACCGTGTCGGTGAGTTCGGTCGTGTCGACCTGGCCGGACAGCGACGCGAACGAGGTGAGGTCGGCGTCGGCAGCGGCCGGGAGCGCGGGTGCGGGCGGTACGTGTTCGCGGATCTCGAAGGCGAGTCGGCCGATCGAGTTCACCGTCGGCGCGGCCAGGGGTAGCTCGTAGCCGATGCGGCGGTCCGCGAGCGACGTCTTGAGCAGCTCGTTGGCGGTGGCCAGGGCGTCGTTGAGCTGACGGGCGAGGCCGCGGCTCTGCTCGAGGGTGCCCGACGCGACAAAGCGTCGAATACGGCGCGCGCAGCGTTGCCTGGTACGCCCGACCTCGGCCATCTGCTGGGTGACGAGGCCGAAGAAGTTGTCCATCACGGACCGCAGGCCCGCGTCCATGCCCGGGAAGCTGTCGATGATCGTCTCGATGTCGGACTTCAGGCGCGCGCGACGCTCCGGATCCTGGATCAGGTGCGAGAACGCCTGGTACGACGCGGACTGCGGCGAGTCGAGGAGTGCCTCGTAGTCGTCGAAGAGCTGGCGCTGGCGGTCGCGGTAGGCGAGGTCGGAGTCACCGGGGTCGTCGAGCAGCGCGGTGGTGATGCGGTCGAGCATCGTGCCGTACTGACCGATGTCGGAGACGATCTGCTCCATCTGGTACCCGATGGTGCGGGCGGCGTCCTCAGCGACGCGCAGGTCGACCGGGGGGCGTCGGCCGGCGTCGAGGTCGGCGAGCTCAGCGTCGAGATCGGACATCTGTGCCTCGATCTCCGAGCGGATCTGGTCGGGATCGTTGCTGACCTGACCGGCGACGCGTCGGAGTTCCGACGCGATACCGGTGATGGAGCCGCCGGTGGCGATCGAATCCTCACGCCGCTGACGCCGCATGAAGTCCAGAACCGACCGTGCCTCGCTGGTCAGATGGCACAGGTTGGGGGCGTGCGGGTCGGAAGTGTCGGTGACTCGGTGCAGCCAGCCCTGCCGGGCCCAGAGTTTGACCAGCTCGAGGCCGGTGGCCTGGTCGGTGAGGTCGAGGTCGGCGAGGTCGCGGTCCAGGCGCACCGTCAGCTCGGTCTCCGACAGTTTGGTGCCGTAGTCGAGGTGACGTTCCATCAAGGTGACGTAGAGAGCCGAGTTGGTGGCCGCGAAGAGTCGTCCCACGGACTTCTGGATCGAACGGTTCGATTCCCACGCGTCGGCCAGCGTGACCTGCGCGGACTCGGAACCGCTCGACGTGCCGGGGGCCTCGACCGGAGCCGGGAAGGCTGAGAACTCCATCGCCGCCTCACGGGGATCTCGGGGACTAGAGGACCCGGGTAGTCTGCCACGCCTGGCGGCTGCCGCCCCACCCGGTGGGTCGCGTGTCCAGCCGGGCATCGACACTCTCGTTACCCTGAGCGGCATGGTGATGGCTGATCGTCCGGAGGTCCAGACCGCGTCGGCGCCGGTGACCGCGCTGACCGTCGTCGGGCTCGCGCAGAGCATGGTCAACGGCCTCGCGCGGGTGCCGTTCCGCAAGCCGTGGTCGGGCCCGTCCGGACTGCTCGACAATCTCGGCCAGTCGGTCACCCGCCAGACCATCCGCGCGTTCATGGGCTACTCGATGGGACTGCCGATCGAGGAGTTCCGGTCGATGGAGAAGATCCTCGACGACGTGTGCCGCGTCGTGATGCCGCCGTTCGTCGAGCTGACCGACGGGGTCGAACTCACCGACGACATCGTCGGCGGCGTGCCCGGGCTGTGGTGTCGTGCCAAGGCGAGCACCGACGCCTACGTCGACGACGATTGTGAGAAGGAAGAGATCGGCGCGACGATCCTCTACCTGCACGGCGGTGGATACATCGGGACTTCGCCGATGATGTACTCGGCGTTCGCGTCGTCGCTCGTGCGGATCGCCGGGCACGAGGTGTTCATCGCCGACTATCGGATGGCCCCCGAATTCCCGTTCCCCGCAGGCGTTCACGACGCCGCGGATGTCTACCGCGGGCTGTTGGGACGCGGCGTCGACCCTGACCACATCATCGTCGCCGGCGACTCCGGTGGCGGTGGGCTCGCGGCGTCGCTCGTCGCCTACCTTCGCGATCACGACCTGCCGCGTCCGGGCGCGCTCGCGCTGTTCTCGCCCGAGATCGATCTCGACCTCGACCATCCGTCGATCACCGAGAACGCCCCCTACGACATCCTGCCGTGGAGCATCCCGGTGACGCCGTACCTGCACGGCGTGCAGCCGAACGATGCGCGGGTGTCGCCCATCAACGGCGAACCCGATCCGTCGTGGTTCCCGCCGACGTTCGTGTGCTGGGGCGGCAGCGAGATGTTCCGCGACGGCATACGCGACTTCGCGGCACGGCTCGAGGCGTCGGAGGTCCCGACGCACGCCATCGAAGAACCCGGGATGTTCCACGTCTTCCCCATCCTCATGCCGTGGGCCGAAGCGTCGAAGCGCGTGTTCCGGGCGTTGTCGGAGCTGGCGGACGGGCACGTCGAGAGTGACCCGGAGGCGGTTCAGACGCACTGAGGGTTCGCCCGTTGTGTGGCGGCGCCCACGCACCTCAGGGGGCAGTGGGGAGCCGTAGGGCGGTGGGAGCGCTCAACCGAGGACGAATGCGAGAAGGAATCCTCCTGCGGTCGCGAGGCCGACCCACCACCCGCCTTCGCGGTAGGCCTCCGGCATCAGTGAATTGGCGAGCACACCGAGCGTCGCGCCGCCGGCGAACGCCTGGACGACGCTGATCGCGGTCGACGGGATGGCGTCGGCCATCGCGTAACCGCCCACTGTGACAGCGACCAGGACGACGGCGGTGAAGATCCACATCGCGAGCGCCGAGCGGCCCGAGGCGTCGTGCTCGCGGCGCATCAACGACGCGCCGCTCACCGCTTCCGGGACGTTGCCGACCGCGATCGCCACCACCAGCACGAGCGAACCACCCGCGGTCAGCGAGACGCCGAGCGCGGTGTTCTCCGGCACACCGTCGAGGAAGACACCGATCATCAGTGCAGGACCGATCGCCGACGACCCGAGCTTGGTCTCGACGAGACGGTCGGCGACGACGTAGACCGCGGTCCCGGAGAAGAGCGCGACCGCCGCAACACCCGTACCGGCTTGGGTGAAGGCGGGTTCGAAGAGTTCGGTCGACACCGCCGCGATCATCGTGCCCGCACCGAACGCCATCAGCGTCGCCAGGATCGGATTCGGCAGGTTCCAGCGCAGACCGATCGCAGCGCCGACCGCGATGGGTATGGCAGTCGCGAGCCCGTAGAGAACTGCAGTGAGCATGACGTCAAGGTTGCTCCGTGTCGCGGTCGATGGCGAGTGGGGCGCGCACAGGTGTAGTGGCTGGTTGCGGAGACCCTTCGTGACGCGCCCTCCGCAAGCTCCGGGCGCTCCTCAGGGATCGATGGGGGGCACTGCTTGTTGGGTTCTTGAGCGCGTAGTGGTTCTCGGAACTTCACGGAGCAAGAAGCGATGAAGGATCTGCAATCCAAGAGGTCACAGAATTGCGGATACCTCGATGGACCGTGCTGCGGGGCGAGGGATACACTGGGTCTCGTCCGACGAACCGGTCAGACCCCCGACCCGACCGGTTCGTCGGATATTTTTATGACCGGGTTGCTCCGCGTGTCGGTCGACCGACCAGGGTCGTGTTACGTGAATCCGCGGTTTCTTTATTCCGCCGGAAACCATTCGGTAATCGATGGCGAGTGAACTGAGTGTCGTAGCAAGCAATCGCTACTCGATGAGACCGGATCTCCGGTCGAACCACTCAGGGCAATGATGCCCGATCCACCCTCGCACGTCGAGCCGCCATGCGGCCCGACCATCAGACACTGTCTCGTCTCGCCATCCCAGGAGTTCTTGTGCCTTCTTTCGACGAAACCATCACCGAGAACATCGCCGCGTCGCTGGCGGAGATCCCGCACCCCTCACTTCCCAAGGGCTCCAACATCTACGGCGGCACCAAGATCTTCCCGGACTACCAGGCCGAGAACGGTGAGTCGTACTTCACACTCGTGCACGGCATCGCGCATGAGTCGTCGGTGTCATTCGTCGCCGTCCTGCAGGCCACCCGCGCGCTGCGGAAGGGCTTCGAATCGGCCATGTACTTCTACGGCCCCGGCGCCATCAATTGCCTTGCCACACGCGGATTCCCGACGACCGGCGACTCCGGCTTCCCGGGCGAGCAGAACATCAACAACTCGCTGGAGACCTTCATCTCCGAGGGCGGCACCGTGTTCTGCTGCCGCTTCGGTCTCGCCCTGCACGGCGGACGCGAGGAGGACCTGATCGAGGGCGTCATCCCGGCGCACCCCCTCGACGTCCAGGACGCACTCATCCACTACGCACGCAAGGGCGCGATCATCAACTCGACCTACATGGTCTGACGCGACGAATAGCCGCTCCTCACAGCATCTTCCGACAACCGACTTTGGGAAGCACATGACCACCATCGGAACCGTCGCGGCGAACTTCACCCGCGATCTCGAGCAGAACTACGCGACCATCGAACAGTACGTCGCCGAGGCACGAACGCGGGGCGTCAACTTCCTGGTGTTCCCGGAGGCGGCGATCGGCGGATACCTGTCGTCGCTGGGCAACCACGGCGACACCCAGAAGAACAGCACACGATCGTTGCCGCCGGCGATCTCCCTCGACGGGCCCGAGATCGCTCGGGTGCAGTCCATCGTCGGAGATCTGGTGGTGGCGATCGGATTCTGCGAGCTCGGCGAGGACGGCGAGACCCGCTACAACGCGGCCGCCCTCCTCGACGGGACCCGCATCTACGGCAGCTACCGCAAGGTCCACCAGCCCCTGGGCGAGAACATGTCCTACTCGTCGGGCACCGGGTACGACGTCTTCGACACTCCCGTCGGCCGCATCGGTCTCCAGATCTGTTACGACAAGGCCTTTCCCGAGGCGGCCCGCATCATGGCGCTCAAGGGCGCCGAGATCATCGCGAGCCTGTCCGCCTGGCCGGCTGCGCGCACCGCGACCGCGGAGAACCTGCAAGACGACCGCTGGACCTACCGATTCAACCTGTTCGATTCCGCGCGTGCCCTGGAGAATCAGGTGTTCTGGGTCGCGGCCAACCAAAGCGGCACCTTCGGGTCGCTGCGCTACGTGGGGAACGCCAAGATCGTCGACCCCGGCGGGAACATCCTCGACACAACGCTTCTCGGCAGCGGCATGGCCGTTGCCGACGTGGACATTGCCGAGAGCTTCACCGCCATGCGAGCCGGCATGTTCCATCTGCGGGACCGTCGTCCCGAGGTGTACGGGTTGCTCGTCGAGGCGGACTCCGACGCAGGCGCTGACTTCGCTTGGCGGGACCTCGCCCATGCCTGAGATGACCGTCCAGGTGCGCTGGCCCGACGGCCTGTTCCGCCAGTACTACTCCCCCAGCCTCGTCCTGCACGACCACCTCGCACCCGGGACCTATCGCGTCGACGACTTCCGGTCGCGGGCCACCACCGCACTCGACGAGGCCAGCGCGCGGGTCCGCGCCGAGTACGGATTCGCTTGCACGTCGGCCGCGGCGTCGGCGGAGGAGATCGCGGTCGACGCCGGGAGGCATGCGGATTCCGCTGAGGTCGAGGTGGTGGCGATGTACCCGCCGTTACCGGGTGCGGAGGTGGCTTCGACTCGGGGCGTCGCTTCGCTCCGGCCCGGCTCAACCAGCATTGAGAGCTCAAGCAGCGGTGGTGGCTCGGGCGTCGATGGTGCGGGGGTGGTTTCGACTCGGGGCGTCGCTTCGCTCCGGCCCGGCTCAACCAGCAGTAAAGGCTCAATCAGGGGTGAAGGGTCAACCAGCGGCAAACTCGAGGAGCTCTCATGAACGCACATGTGCCGGTCGTCGTCATCGGCGGCGGACAGGCCGGCCTTTCGGTCAGCTGGTACCTCGGGCAGGCGGGCGTCGACCATCTCGTCGTCGAAGCCGACACCGCGGTTCATGCGTGGGCCGACAAGCGCTGGGACAACTTCACCCTCGTGACACCCAACTGGCACTGCAAACTCCCCGGATACACCTACGAGGGTCCCGACCCCGACGGGTTCATGACGCGCGACCAGGTCGTGGAGTGGCTGCACGGATGGCTGGAAACCTTCGAACCGCCGCTCGTCGAACACACGAAGGTCACTCGCCTGCAGCGACTGTCCGGTGATCGGTACGAGCTGACTCTCGACGGCCCGGACGGAATGCGGTCGCTCACGTGCGACCAGGCCGTCATCGCGACCGGTGGATATCCACTGCCGGTGGTGCCGTCGTTCGCGTCGTCGCTGGATCCGGCTGTGCACCAGGTGCACTCCGAGGAGTACTACAACCCCGAGCAACTGCCCGACGGTGCCGTGCTGGTCGTCGGATCGGGACAGTCGGGCACGCAGATCGCCGAGGACCTCCACCTCGCAGGTCGGCAGGTGCACCTCGCAATCGGAAACGCGCCGAGAGTCGCCCGGTTCTATCGCGGGCGCGACTGCATGACGTGGCTGTCGGACATGGGTCTCTACGACACTCCGACCCAGGAGTACCCCGGCGGACGGGCCGCGCAGGAGAAGACCAATCACTACGTCACCGGCCGCGATGGCGGCCGCGATATCGACCTCCGACGATTCGCGGTCGAGGGGATGAAGCTGTACGGCGTTCTCGACGACGGGAAGGACTCGACGCTGCGGTTCGCGCCGACACTGACCGCCGCGCTCGACCGGGCCGACGCCGTGTACAACTCCATCTGCGGTGACATCGACCGGCATATCGAAAAGCTGGGTATAGAGGCGCCGGAAGCGACGCGGTACGAACCGGTGTGGGCGCCTGAGGTCGATCCTGCGGAACTCGACCTCGCGGAAGAGGGCGTCACCTCCATCATCTGGGCGATCGGCTACCGACCCGACTACCGATGGATCGAGGCCAGCGCGTTCGACGGCGGTGGTCGGCCCATGCAGACGCGTGGCATCACCGAAGTGCCCGGGCTCAGCTTCGTCGGGTTGCCGTGGATGCATACGTGGGGGTCAGGGCGGTTCCTGGGCATTGATCGTGATGCTCGGTTTGTGGCGGAGCATGTTGTTGAAGCGGTACGCGGTGGGCGCGCGCGGTTGGTTGTGGCGCAGTAAGTTTCGGGTCCCAAATGAGTGCCGGGGTTGCGTTGTCGAGGTCGGGTCACCGGGTGGCTTCGACACGACGCCTCGCTTCACTCGGTGTCGGCTCAACCAGCAGAGGGGGCGCGCGGTCGGCTCAACCAGCGGGAGTCGGGTCGGGTCACCGGGTGGTTTCGACTCGACGCCTCGCTTCGCTCGGTGTCGGCTCAACCAGCAGAGGGGCTCGGAGTCGGCTCAACCAGCAGAGGTGGGGGCGGCGCCCTTCGAGGCTCGTCGCTTACGCTCCTCGCACCTCAGGGAGCAGAGGGGCGTCGCGCTCACCGTCGAGTATGTAGTTCATTCTTCTAAGGAGTACCCATGACGGTATCGACACGAGTTGATCTGGCATTGCTCGGGATTCGCGGGAACCCTCCGTTGCAGCGCAGCGGCGGTGCGGGGCCCAGCGATGACGGGCACCTGATGGTCGACGGATTGCATGCCGCGATACCGCGGAACCCGCGGAGTCCGTTCGTCTTCGACGGCGATCGTGTGCTGTATGACGGGGTCGACATCGGTGTCGAGGTCAGCGCGATCGGCCGGCCCCGGTTCTACGACCTGCAGACCGCGGACGGGGTGAGCTACGAGAAGATCGCCCGCTTGCACGGTCGGAATGTGCTGGCGACAACTGTCCTGCAGACCTGCATCCGCTACGCCGAAGACCAGCGGTGCCGATTCTGTTCGATCGAGGAGTCGTTGAAGTCCGGCTCGACGATTGCGGTGAAGAAGCCCGAGCAGCTCGCCGAAGTCGCCCGTGCGGCCGTCGATCTCGACGGCGTCACCAACATGGTCATGACCACCGGCACCAGCGGTGGACGCGATCGGGGCGCCCGTCATCTCGCGCGGTGCGTCCGGGCCATCAAGGCGGCGGTGCCCGAACTGCCCATCCAGGTCCAGTGCGAACCGCCCGCCGACCTGGCCGTCCTGACCGAACTCCGCGACGCCGGTGCGGACGCCATCGGCATCCACGTCGAATCCCTCGACGACGGCGTACGGCGTCGCTGGATGCCCGGCAAGTCGACGGTCCCGATGTCGGAATATCGCGCGGCCTGGGCCGAGGCGGTCCGGGTGTTCGGTCGCAACCAGGTGTCGACCTACCTGCTGGTCGGACTCGGCGAGGACACCGACGAGATGATCGCCGGCGCCAAGGAACTGGCCGACATGGGTGTGTACCCATTCATCGTGCCGTTCCGGCGGCATGCGGGGACCCTCGCCGTCGACGTCGACAACGCTCCCGCAGCCGACCCGACGATCGTCGAGAAGATCAGCCGCGAGGTCGCCGGTCATCTGAGCTTCATCGGGATGTCCGGGTCGGACCAACGCGCGGGCTGCGCGGCCTGTGGTGCCTGCAGCGTGTTGCCGACGGTCGGAGGCTGACGTGTTGTCACGGGGCGAACTGTCGATCCTGTCCGGGCTTCCGCGAACCACGCCACGGTCGGAGTTCCTGATCACCGTCGCGGACGGCCCGCGGGAACATGCCGCGTATCGCGCGCTGCGGCACCGCGAATTCGTCGAGCGGCAGGCACTTTTCGAGCGCACCGATCTCGACGACACCGACGAGGACCCGCGCACCACCGTCCTCGTCGCGACCCTGGCCGACGGGACGATCGCGGGTGGCGTGCGGATCGCCCCCACCCCCTGGGCGGGATCGGTCCACGCCGACATCGGATGGTGGTTCGGCTCGCGGCTCGTCGTCGCCGATCCGGGACTGGCAGCCGGAATCGGCGCAGCACTCGTACGAGCGGCCTGCGCACACGTCGAACAACTCGGTGCCCTGCGGTTCGACGCGACTGTGCAGGACCGTTATGCACCCATGTTCTCGAGACTCGGCTGGCTGGACCGCGGTCCCGGCCCGCGGATCGAAGGCCGGTCGCACCGCGAGATGCGCTACCCACTCGACAGAATTCAACGCACGGTCGACGGGACGAAAGCGGTTCTCGCCGATGCGCTCGCGCCGTTCGCGAACATGCCCGGCGGCCTCGGAGCCGCCGGGTTCCGCGGCGACGACGGTGTGCCGCTGCCCGGCACCGACGTGATCGCCGCCTGCGACGCCATCATCCCGTCGATGATCGAACGCGATCCCGAATGGGCGGGTTGGTGTTCGGTGCTCGTCAACATCAACGACCTCAGCGCGATGGGTGCCCACCCACTCGGCCTGCTCGACGCCGTGGGGGCGCCCACGACGTCGCACCTGACACGGATCATCCGCGGGATCTCCTCCGCGGCCGCCGCGTGGCGCACGCCCGTTCTCGGTGGCCACACGCAGGTCGGAGTGCCGTCGGCGTTGTCGGTCACCGCGCTCGGCACGACGGATCGCCCGCTCCGGGCCGGCGGCGGTGCGGTCGGCGACACCGTGACCCTCCACGCCGACCTCGGCGGCTCATGGCGGCCCGGCTATCACGATCGTCAGTGGGACTCGACGAGTTCGCGCAGCAGCGACGAACTCGTCGCCATGGCGTCGCATCTCGCGACCGTGCGTCCGGCGTCGGCGAAGGACGTCAGCATGGCCGGGATCGTGGGGACGCTCGGCATGCTCGCCGAAGCGTCGGGAACGGGCGCCGAACTGGATGTGACGGCAGTACCGCGCCCCGGCGACGCGCCGATGGGTGGGTGGCTCACCTGCTTCCCCGGCTATGCGATGCTCAGCACCGATCGCGCCGGCGCCCGACGCCCGGTCCCCACTCCTGCTCCGGTCACGACCGCCGACTGCGGCCGGCTGACCACGGAACCCGGCGTACGACTGCGGTGGCCCGACGGCGAGACGACCGTCGCCGTCGCATCGACGGTCACCAGGCTGGGGGCCGCATGAACCCCGTGGGCATGACTCTCGAGCGACCGACCTCGACGACGGTCTCGACCGGTACAGTTCGCCCATGAGGACGGTCACCCTCGGGGCCCTCGCCGCGCACTTCGGACGCGACGTGGAACGCGGTGTCGCCAAGGCGGTCGGCATCGTCGAATCCGCCGCGACCGACGGCGTCGACCTCCTCGTCTTCCCCGATGCCTCGCTCGGCGGCTACCTCGGCGATCTCCGTGAGCCCGATCCGACCGAGCTGCCACCCGCATTGGACCCCGACGGTCCGGAACTCGCCGCGATCGCCGCCGCCGCCGGCGACATGACCGTCTGCATCGGCTACACCGAAGCGGTCGGCGAGCAGCGATTCAACACCGCCGTCTGCGTCACGGGGGACGGCATCCTCGGCACGCACCGCAAGGTCCATCAGCCCGCCGGCGAGGCACTCGCCTACGCGGCCGGTGACTCCTTCGGTGCCTTCGACACCCCGGTCGGCCGCGTCGGCATGCTGATCGACTACGACAAGACCTTTCCGGAGTCCGCACGCACGCTGGCGCTCGACGGCGCACGGATCATCGCGGCGCTGTCCGCGTGGCCGGCCAGCGTCACCGACCGCGCCGCACGCCTACCGGCCGACCGCCAGTCCCGGTTGTTCGATCTCTACGACAGCGCCCGAGCTGCCGAGAATCAAGTGTTCGTCGTGTCGTCGAACCAGACCGGGGTGATGGGGTCACTGCGCTTCCTCGGACAGGCGAAGGTCGTCGGACCAGGTGGCGACACCCTGGCAACCACTCGATCGAAAGGCGGGATGGCCACGGTGACCGTCGATGTCGACGCCGAGGTCGACCGGGCGCGGCGCGTCCTCAGCCACCTCGCCGAACTCCGGCCGGACACGTACCGGTCGACGATGCCGGCGGAGCAGCGGTGACCGGTACGCAGAATCTCCGCATCGCTCTGCTCACCTATTCGACGAAACCCCGTGGCGGCGTGGTGCATACGTTGAACCTCGCCGAGGCGATGGCTCGGCTCGGCGCCGACGTCACGGTGTGGTCGCTCGCCCGCGGTGGCGACGAGGGTTTCTTCCGCGCTGTGGATCCGGCTGTGCGGGTGCGGCTCGTACCGTTCCCCGACCGGGAGAACGAGACGATCACCGAACGTATCGTGCGGTCCATCGACACCCTGCGCGCCGCCTTCGACCCGGCCGACTTCGACATCGTGCATGCACAGGACTGCATCAGTGCCAACGCCGTCGGGACGTGCATCCGCACGATTCACCATCTCGATCAGTTCACGACGCCGATCCTCGTCGACTGCCACGAGAAGGCGGTGGTCAACCCGTATGCGCGGATCTGTGTGTCGCGTGCCGTTGCCGACGAAGTCGAACACGGCTGGGGTTTCACTCCGACGGTGATCCCGAATGGCGTTGCGTATGAACGTTTCGCCGGAGCGGCGTCGGACTCCCCCACGTCCGTCGAAGCTCGACGACGCTGGTCGGATCGGTTGGGCGACTATGTGCTCGCCGTCGGCGGCATCGAACCGCGCAAGGGCAGTATCGACCTCCTGGAGGCGTATGCCGTGCTGCGCGAGAGGCACCCAGGACTGAAGCTCGTCTTCGCGGGTGGCGAGACCCTCTTCGACTACCGCGACTACCGTGCCGACTTCGACCGTCGGCGAGCCGAACTCGACGTCGAACCGGTCGTGCTCGGGAACGTGCCCGATGACGACCTGCCGTCACTGGTCGCGGCCTGCCGCGTGTTCGCGTTCCCGTCGGTGAAAGAGGGCTTCGGTCTGGCGGCGATGGAGGCACTCGCCGCGGGGCGGCCGGTCGTCGCGCGAGACCTCCCCATCCTGCGCGAGGTGTTCGGTGACACCGTGGCCTACGCATCGACCGTCGCGGAACTCACCGATGCCCTCGACGCGTCGCTCGCGCCCGACTCCGAACGCAGGACGACCGGCCGTGCCCTGGCCGCCTCGTTGACGTGGGACGACGCGGCCCGTCGGCACCTCGAGTTCTACGCGCGACATCCATATCCGGTGTCACCGGTCGGCGTTTCCGGATGACAAACTCCCGCCGGGCCGAACGCGCCGGGATGCTCGCGGTCGCGCTCACCGCGATCCTGTGGGGCACATCGGGCACCGCGGCGGCGATGGCGCCCGAACTCAGCGCGGTGACCATCGGTGCGATCGCCATGTGCGGCGGTGGCCTTCTGCAGGCGGCGGTCAACGCCCGCGGGATTCGAGCCGCATGGACGGCGCCGGGAGCAGAGCGAGCGGGCCGAATGACACCGGCGCCGGGAGCGGAGCGAGCGGGCCGAATGACACCGGCGCCGGGAGCGGAGCGAGCGGGCCGAATGACACCATCCCAGGTGACCGCCCAGTGGCCGGTCGCGCTGCTCGGCGGCATCTGCGTGATGATCTACCCGCTGTGCTTCTTCGGGTCGATGCGCGTCGGCGGCGTCGCGCTCGGGACCGTCGTGTCGTTGGCGACAGCGCCGCTGTTCTCGGCGGTGATCGAACGGGTTGCCGACGGCCGGAGGCTCACCACGCGGTGGACGGTCGCCTGCCTGCTCGGCATCGTCGGCAGTGTGGCCCTCGCGGTGTCGCGGAGCGAGTCGTCGCACGGAGATACTCTGTCCGGCAACCACTCCGCTGCGCTGGGTGTGGGGCTCGGAGTGCTCGCCGGCGTCACCTATGCCGGGTTGTCGTGGGCGATGCGTCGACTGATGAGCCGGTCGGTGCCGCGCGGCGCGGCTGCCGGAACCGTCATGGGTCTGGGCGGAGTGTTCCTGCTGCCGATCGTCGCGGTCGGCATACCCGCGGTGATCGAGCACCCCGAGACCCTGGGTGTTCTCGCCTACCTCGTCCTGGTGCCGCAGTTCCTCGGCTACGTGCTGTTCAGCCGCGGACTCGGCCGGATCGACAGCAGCACCGCCACCACCATCACCCTGATCGAGCCCGCCGTGGCGACCGCGCTGGCCGTCGGGGTGCTCGCGGAACCGATCACGGCGATCGGGTGGGTGGGCATGACCCTGCTCGCGACGGCGTTGCTCGTACTCCTGGCCCCTCGCCTGCCTTCATCAACCGGCCCGGCATCCATTAGCGTCGGAGCAGAATCACCGACAGGGAGGTCGACGCATGAAGCAGTTCCGAGAGGCCGTCGAGGCGCGTGACGAGCAGGCGATGAGGGCGCTGCTCGCCGACGATGTGGTCTTCACCAGTCCGGTCGCGTTCAAGCCGTACCCGGGCAAGGCGATCACGTCGGCCATCCTGCGTGGCGTGCTGCGGGTCTTCGAGGACTTCCGCTACATCCGGGAGATCAACGACGCCGGCGGACGCGACTCGGCGCTCGTCTTCGAAGCAGTCGTCGGCGGCAAGAAGATCACCGGCTGCGACTTCATCCACGTCAACGACGACGGCAAGATCGACGACCTCATGGTCATGGTCCGCCCGCTGTCGGGTGCGCAGGCCGTCGCCGCGGCGATGGGTGCACAGTTCGACCAGATCGCCGCGGAAGCCGCCGCCGAGTCAGAAGGAGTCAACCAGTGAAACTCGGTCTGCAACTGGGCTACTGGGGTGCGCAACCGCCCACCCATCACGCCGAGATCGTCGCCGCGGCCGAGGCCTCCGGCTTCGACAGCATCTTCACCGCCGAGGCCTGGGGCTCCGACGCCTACACCCCGCTCGCCTGGCTCGGGTCGTCGACCGAACGTGTCCGGCTCGGGACGTCGGTGCTGCAACTCTCGGCCCGTACACCGACCGCCTGCGCGATGGCCGCGCTGACCCTCGATCACCTGTCCGGCGGTCGCCACATCGTCGGGCTCGGCGTCTCGGGGCCGCAGGTCGTCGAGGGCTGGTACGGGCAGAAGTTCGCCAAACCCCTCGCCCGGACCCGCGAGTACATCGACATCATGCGCCAGGTGTGGGCCCGCGAGGCCCCGGTCAGCAGCGCCGGACCCCACTACCCGCTGCCGTTCGACGGTGACGGTGCGTCGGGATTGGGCAAGACGCTCAAGCCGATCACGCATCCGCTGCGCAGCGACATCCCGGTCATGCTCGGCGCCGAGGGACCGAAGAACGTCGCCCTGGCCGCCGAGATCGCCGACGGGTGGCTGCCGCTCTTCTACACGCCGCGGATGGCCGACACGTACAACGAATGGCTCGACGAGGGATTCGCGCGCCCGGGTGCACGCCGCAGCCGCGAGGACTTCGAGGTGTGCGCGACCGCCCAGATCGTCGTCACCGACGATCGCGAGGGCACCTACGCCGCGATCAAACCGTTCCTGGCGCTCTACATGGGCGGAATGGGCAGCGAGGACACCAACTTCCACGCCGAGGTCTACCGGCGGATGGGCTACTCCGACGTCGTCGACGAGGTGACCGCACTCTTCCGCAACAACCGCAAAGACGAAGCAGCACAGATCATCCCCGATGCCGTCGTCGACGACTCGGCGATCGTAGGCGACCTCGACCACGTGCGTGAACAGATCAAGTTCTGGGAAGCCTGCGGGGTGACGATGATGCTCGTGTCGCCGGGCAGCGTCGCCGAGGTCGAGCAGCTCGCCGAGCTCATCCGCTGATGCTCTCCCCCGTCCGCGTCACCGTCATCGACACCGTGGTGCCGTTCGATGCGCCGCTCGACGTCACCTTCGACTACCTCGCGGACCCCGCGAATCGTCCGGAGTGGCAATCGAGCCTGCGTCGGGTCGACGACCTGCGGCCCATCGGTGACCGGGCGGGTGACGTCGGCACCAGCTGGACCGACGTCACCGTCGTCCCCGGGGTGTCCCCGCGGATGGAGGTGACCGCCTGTGAGCCTCGCCGGACATGGCAGGAGATCGGACGGTGGCGATCGGTCGACGCGGTGCTGACATTGACGTTCGCCGAACGCGAGGCCGGCACCGACGTGCATGCCGAGGCGGTGCTCACGGTGCCGGCGGTCGGTGGGTTGGTGCTGACCGCGACGCGATGGCCGGCCGCGCGAGCCGTGCGGGCCGATCTCGAGCGGGCCGCACGGGTTCTGGGTGGTCGCGACGCTCGGTGAGCGGTACCTCCTCGGGTAGCGTTCCCTGGGTGAACATCAAGAACGCGACACTCGTCCTCGGCACCGCTCTCGTCCTGGCCGTCGCCGGCTGCAGCTCCGACTCCGATTCTGGTTCGGGCACAACCGAACCCACCGCGACCGCAGCGACCGGCGGCGCCGAGACCCCGGCAGCGGGAGCGGAGAGCTGCCCGAGCGCACCCGCGAACGCCGACGCCACCCCGCAGTGGACCGAGAAGGGCACCACCGGCGGTCTGCAGATGGTCGCGTCCACCGCGACCGAGGCCCCGGACATCACCGTCGAGAACCCGTTCAGCGTCGATGCCACCCAGGTCAAGGTGCTCGTCGAAGGTGACGGCGCGGTGGTGCCGGAGACCGCGACGGTGTCGGTCTGCTACGTCGGCGTCAACGGCCGCACCGGCGAGACCTTCGACAGCGCATACGCAAGCGGCTCCCCCGCGACCTTCCCGCTCGATGGCGTCATCCCGGGCTTCAGCAAGGCCATCGCCGGACAGAAGGTCGGGTCGAAGGTGGGCGTCGCCATGACGTCGGCCGACGGCTACGCTTCCGGAAATCCCCAGGCGGGCATCGAGGTCGGCGACACGCTCGTCTTCGAGATCAGCATTCTCGCGGCGTCGTAGGGGTTGGTGGCACGCGGAATCACTTGGTGACCTTCGGGTCACCGGGGCGATTTCGACTCGGCTCCTCGCTCCGCTCGGTGCCGGCTCAATCAGCGGAGGGGGCTCCTCGCTCCGCTCGGTGCCGGCTCAATCAGCAGAGGGTCACAGAGTTGAAAACAGAAGCGCCACTTCCCGTTTGTCGGAAGTGGCGCTTCTGTTCACCAGGTCAGATCTTGCGGTGCCGCAGGTTGATCGGCAGGCCGTCGGCGGGGGTCGGGCCGGTTCCATAGGTCAGTTCCGGGCGGTAGTCGGCGGGGACGTCCCACTCGAAGCGCAGCAGCATCTGGTGCAGGATCGACTTCACTTCCATCCCACCGAAATACAGGCCGATGCACTTGTGTGCGCCGCCGCCGAAGGGCGCCCACGCGAAGCGGTGGACCTTGTCCTCGCGGCGCTCGGCGGAGAACCGTTCGGGGTCGAAGTGGGTGGGGTTGGGCCACCACTCCTTACGGAGCATCGTCGCCCACGGGTGGATGCCGAGCAGTGTGCCCTTCGGGATGTAGTGACCGCAGACCTCGGTGTCCTCGATCGCCATCCGGAAGAGCATGCCGACCGGGGCGTTGAGCCGCAGCGTCTCCTTGAAGGCGAGCTCCATGCTGGGGAGCTTGTCGACGTCGTCGTAGTCGATGGTCGGCTTGTCGAGGGCCAGGGACTCCTCGCGCAGGCGCTGCTGCCATTCGGGATGGCGGCCGAGGAAGTAAGTCATCATCGACAGCGCGATGGTGCTGGTGTCGTGCGCGGCCATCATCACGAAGATCATGTGATTGACGATGTCCTCGTCGGAGAACGTCTCGCCCTCGTCGCTCTCGGCGTTGCAGAGCACGCTGAACAGGTCGTCGGCGTCGTTGCCGCGACGCAACGGGATCTCGGAGCGGAAGTACTCCTGCAGCACCTCGCGGCCTCGGAGCCCCTTGGCCCAGGTCCAGTTGCCGACATCCTTACGCACGATCGCCTGACCGCCACGCACGGCCGCCTCGAAGGCGTGCTCGAGGCGGTGGGCCTCGGACTCGCTGACGTGGGCGCCCATGAAGACCTCGGTCGCCAGCGACAGCGTGAGGTCCTTGGTGCGGGAGTACATCTTGAAGCCGTTGCCCACCTCCCAGTTGGCAAGGGTCTTCTCGATGTGCGGGGTCATGATGTCGAGGTAGCCGGTGAGCCGGGGCTTGCTGAAGGCCTGCTGCATGATGCGCCGATGCTGCATGTGCTCGTCGAAGTCCATCAGCATGACACCCCGGCGGAAGAACGGGCCGATCATCGGCTCCCAGCCGAGTTCGCTGGAGAACGCCTTCTTCCGGTTCATCCAGACAGCCTCGATCGCTTCCGGGCCGACGAGCGTGACCATGTTCATGCCCAGCGCACCCGACCACGAGACCTGCCCGTAGCGATCGAATCGCTCCATCGCCGACTTGAGGGGGTCGACGAGCGCTTCGAGCGTGTTGCCGAGCCACGGAATCCCCGGGTCACCCATGACCGGCTTGAGGTCGGACCCAGCGGGCGGCTCGGCCAGCGGGCGTTCCGAGCTCGGGTACATGCTGCTCGCCTTCGCCAGCACGCTTTGGATCTGCTTCTTCCGACTCGTCATGAACCTGCCACTCCCCGTTGATCCGATGTGCGTTACATCACTATGCACCATTGGAACGGATTTTAGCGCTTGTTTCAAGGGGGTGGCGCGGACGGGGTGTTCATGCAGGCTGGGCGAGCGTGTCGACCGCCCTCCGCGAAGCGAGCACGCGCGGCGCCGAGACGCCCAGAGCGATCAGCACGGCGAGGCCCCAGAGCAGGTACGACGACCCGACGAGGTGCTGCCACCAGGCCCAGGACAGCTCGGCGTCGTACCGCTGCGGGATGCGCTGGTGTGGTGCGACGGCGAAGATGACCACTCCCAGGCCGAGGAGCCACCACCACATCGACGACGCGGCGGGGCGCGTTGCGAGGTAGGTCAGCACGAGCAGCAGCGGGACCACCCAGACCCAGCTGTGGTCCCAGGCGACCGGCGAGCAGTACAGCGCGGCGAAGGCGACCGCGATGAGGGCGGCAACGTCGTGCGGTGTCGTCGTCGGCGGGTCCGCCGGTGCCGACGACAGCAGGCGCCATGCCACCCACGCGATGAACAACCCGACGACGAGCGAGACCAGGAACCACGCCGCGTCGGACTCGGTACCCAGGCGCCCGAGTTCACCCTTGATCGACTGGTTGTTCGCGAAGTGCGGGCTCCCGATGCGGTCGGTGTCGAAGAGGGTCGAGGTCCAGTAGGTGGTCGAGTCGCTCGGTGTCAGCAGGTGGCCGAGAGCGGCGTAGCCGATCGCTGACACCGCGGCGACGGCAAGTGCGCGCCAGTCCCGGCGGACGAAGAAATACAGCAGAAAGACCGCGGGGGTGAGCTTGATCGAGATGGCGAGGCCGACGAGCAGACCGTTCCACCATTTGCCCCGGCCCAGTAGGGCGTCGACGACGACGAGTGTCATCAGCACGATGTTGATCTGCCCGAAGTTGAGCGTGTCGCGGACGGGTTCGAGCCAGAGGGCGACTGTCGTGGCCGCCGTTGCGAGCCACCAGAGGTCTCTGACCGGCCGGTCGAGGAGGCCGGACAGGACGATCCGGCACACCACGAGCAGGCAGCCGATGGAGATCGCGGTGAACAGGGCCTGGCCCAGGCCGAGCGGTACGACGGTGAACGCAGAGAACAGTGCGGCGGCGAGCGGTGGGTAGGTGAACGGCAGATAGGAGCCCTCGGCGAGCTGCGGCAGCATGCCGTACAGGTCGCCGCCGTCGAGCAGGACCCGGCCACCCATGCGGTAGACGTCGAAGTCGATGCGATACGGGGTGGGCGGTTGATTCGGCAGGACGACGATTGCGACCGCCGAACTGAGGACGAAGGCGGCGAGTGTCGCCCATCGGGCCCACGGCGTTCCCAGGTAGCGATCCAGCGCATGTCGGATGGTTCCAGCAGCAGTCACGAGCCCTCACTTCCGAGCGGGATCGTATCGCGGGGCGCACCCGGTGCAGCGGAGCGGAGTCCGGGGACTCCTCAGGCAGCCCCGGCGCTACGTCGAGGCGCGCGTGCCGGCATGGCGGGCTGGTCCGGGTAGCCGTCGAGCATGATCGTCGCGATCGCGCCGAGGGCACGGTCCCACGCCTGCGTCATCGCCGGAGTCCACGCATCGCCGCCGATCTCGCTCATAACGGCGATCATGCATTCCGCGAACGCGCAGTACATCGGCCGGGTGACGCCGAACCGGGCATGCTGCCGCCCCAGCGCGTGGAGCGTCGTCCTCAGCCACTCGGCGTCGTCGACATGCTCCACGACGGACACGATCGCGCTCCGCAGCCTGCGTGCCTGCACGCGGGTGTCACCGTCGAACATCGCGCGGACCGTGGGATAGCGCTCGAAGAGGACCTCGTAAAAACGGACGGTGAGACCCGAGTCGGGCAGGTCGACGAGAGCCAGACTATCGACGAGCAGTTGCTTGTCCATGGAGGGACTCTGTTGGTCGTGCGTTGCCGCTGGACTGGCGGTCCGGAAGCCAGAGGTAACAGTGACCGCACACCGAAGTGCACTCCGTGTGAGGTTCGGGATGGTTCGGACTTTCATGTGTCCCAGTCGACTGTTGCCGCCAGGTCCACAAGCCGACGTCGACGGGTCTCCCCCGACGCCCCGATCCATGCGATGAGTCCGTAGACGTGTGCGCGGAAGTCCGGGTGATCGTCGTGATTCTGCGACGAAGCACCGTGGCGGCGGGCGTTGTGGAGCAGCGCTCTCAAGTTGTCGTAGTCGGATCTGGCGACCTGGGGTCGGTCGTTGACGACGAGTCCGGCGAGGCGTTGGCGCTGATGGCGGTGCATGATGCGGACCTTGTCCGGGTGGACGGTGAAGCGCTCGGCTTCGACGATGCGAAGCATTGTCCACAGCGCCCGGTCGGCGTCGATCGCGTCGCCCGAGATCGCGAGGTCGTCGCCGTACCGGGTGTACCGAAGACCGTTGCGGCGGGCATAGCCGTCGAGCCGCCGATCCAGCGACCGCATCACGAGGTTCGCGAGATGGGGCGACGTCGGTGCGCCCTGCGGGAGATGACGTTCGCGAAGTAGAGCTGCGTGCGTGCGGTCGATTCCGCGGAGCTCGTCGACGGGGGTTGCCGTGGTGCACAATTCGGCCAGCAGGCGAGCTATATGCGATGGGTACCCGGCGTCGCGGAACACCGCACGAACGCGGTGGACGGTGATGGTCTCGAAGCAGTGCCGGAGGTCGACGCGCACCACCGCCGGACGGTCGGTGTGCGGCCAGGCAAACGCGGCCGGCGACGACCCGGGCACGAACCCGCGTGCCGCCGAATGTGCCGGGATGCGTTCGACCAGACGTCTGAGCAGGCGCCGTTGGGTTTCGCGCATCCGCGGCTTCGGGGCTTCGATGACGCGCACACCGTCGCGTTTGTCGCGCCGCCAGATTCGGTAGTGCCGCAACGGAGGACGTGCCGTTCGCAGCCACTGTCCACGGTCGGCGAACCACTCGAGTTCTGGGACGGTGAAGTCGAGCCAGTGCGCGAACTGTTCCACGTCGTAGACATCGGGCAGATCGTCGGGCACCGTTCCCGTCGACCCCGGTTCGTGCAGAAGGAGGGGCCGGCGGGGTTCGGGCGTCGGGTGGGTCCACGGAAGTAATGCCTCGAGGAGCACGGATGCGGGGTGTCTCGGTTCGTGCGGCGAGAGGTCGAAGAGGCGGTCGGCCACGTCGGTGATTTCTTCGGCAGGCAGAACGGTACGCAGCGCGTCGACGACCTCCGGCCACGTCCATGCCGAGTACGTCCGCGAGAACGCCGCAGCGACTTCGGCGGCCTCGTGTGCGTGGAGGAACGGGTCGGTCACGGCGTCGTCGCCTGTGTGCGGGTCGACGGCCGGTGATGAACGACGGGTGTGGTGACCAGAGCTGTGGTGCAGCGGCGCCGGGTGGCACGTGGAGCGTGCGCGCCGGCGTCGGACGCAGGAACCAACTGTGAAGTGCACCCAGGGGTTACCCCTGAGACGGATCGCGACGATCCCCTCTCACCTCGCCCGTCGTTCATCAACCGACATGGTGCCACGGTGGTGTGACAACCGAGCGGATGCCCAACGGTCGGCGAGCGGCCGTGCCGACGCCATTGTGCGGCCCTGCCAGCAGAAAACCCTGCCAGACTCATGCAGAGAGACTCCATGGTCGGCCGATCCCTCGCCGAGGTGTGAACGAATCGGGTGTGCGGTTGCGCTTCGAAGCGTCTTGGTTGAGGCACAGTGTCGACAGAGATGCGAGCGCCGGCCGTGGCCGGCAGCCCCCGAAGGGACCGAATGATGATGCCGTCGAATGTCGCGGACGCCAGACGAGCCGCACAAGCGTTGCGCAACTCGCTCGCACTGAATGGCTTTCCCGAGCCGACTGATCCACAAGCACTGGAGATCCTGTCCCACACCGCCGGGTACCCCGACTGGACCTCGTACAGCGCAGCACTGGCCGCGGCCCGCCCTCTGTTCGCGGTCCCGGTCCTACGGATCTTCGACGTCGCGGCGGCACGGCGCTTCTATTGTGAGTACCTGGGTTGTGAAGTGCTGTTCGAGCATCGATTCGCCGACGATCTACCTCTGTATCTGAGGGTCGGCCGAGGCGAGATCGAACTGGACCTCTCCGAACACCATGGCGATGGGACTCCTGGCAGCGTTGTGTGGATCGACGCGACAGGGCTCGATGCGCTGCACGCCGAGCTACGCTCGCGCGACCACCTGACGTCGATACGACCGGGGATCGATCGATCCGCCCCGGGTGGACCCACCATGGAGCTCATCGACCCGTTCCACAACGTCTTGCGAATATGCGAATCGCGGTAGGTTTCGGTCTGGTTCCGCACCACACCGCCCACGTCGTCCGATCGCGCGAGGGGTTACCGGATGAGGACGACCCGGCGCTCTGGCCGAGATCTGTTGGCACGCCGGGGGTGACACATGTGGGTTGTCGGTCGGCAGGTCCCGGTGAGGCAGATTCTCGCGAGTTGCCTTCATCCGATCCCCCTCATGAACTTTCAGGCGGTGGCCGCCGCTACAGATTCGCCGATTGTCGGCAGAGGCGCGGTTCTTGGTCGCGAATCCCAATACTGGTGTGACTGGAGTTCACCACTGTTGACGATCAACGCACAGTCAACGCAGGGAGACGCACAGTCGACGAAATCTCGTGCACAGTCGACGAATTCGTCGATTTAAGCCTGTGGATAGTCCTCGAGATCGAACGATTGTTCCCGTACAGTGGGGTCATGCCAGAGCTCGCCACACTCCTCGATCAGCTAATCGAGACCAGCCCGCCCGCCGATGACCCCACGGGTGCAGCAACATTCGACGCCTTGAACACACTGCGGTTGATCCGCAATACCGTCGATACTCAGATCGTCACCCACACAGCACAACTCGACGAACTCGGGGTCGCACACCAAGCCGGTGGCACCACCAAGCAGATGCTGATCGAATCAGGGCATGCGCCCGCAGCAGCCCTACGCATCATGCGAAGCGTCGACGGATTGGCTTCGCTGCCCGCTGTGGCTCGTCACGCCGCCGACGGACGCCTGTCTTCGGAGATAGTCGACGCCGTCATCCGCGGAATGAACCACGTCCAGAAGCGTTGCCCAGAAGCACTTTCCGAGGACGACAAGCAGGCGCACGAGATCGAACTCCTCGCCCAGGCCCTGTCCGGTGCGACGCCGGCGCAAGTATTCGAACACGCCCGCGCGGTTGGCAACGCTTTCGCCGACGCCGTCGACAGCGGAATCCCCGCCGCGGATAATCCATCTCTCAACACCGTCAATGCGCACACCACCGACGACGGCCGCGTCGACATCCGCGCCGACCTCACCCAGACCGTCGGCGAGAAGTTTCTGTCGATGATCGACGAACGGTCCTGCCCAAGGCCCGAACCCGACGGAGCCAACGACCGACGCACCGCCGAGCAACGCCGCGCGGACGCATTCGAGTTGATCCTCGACCAGGCCACACTGGGTGCCAGTATCGACAGCGTCGGCAGTCCACGGACCCAACTCATGCTGACCATCCCCGCCACCGGGATCGATCCGGCAACACTGCCATGGACCGGATCCGTCAGCCAGGCAACTACCCGACAGATCTCGTGCGACGGGAGCCTGACCGAGATCGTCCTCGACGACGGAGGTGTACCCCTGCAGATGGGACACACCCACCGGCTGTTCCCGCCGCATCTGCGCAAAGCAGTGATCGTACGAGATGGCTGTTGTATCAAATGTGGTGCACCACCGTCACATACCCAGGTGCACCATGTGCGCCACTGGGCCGACGGCGGCCCCACCGACCTCGACAACGGATGCCTGCTCTGCCAACGATGCCACACCCAGGTCCACCACCACGGCTGGGACGTCGTCATGGGTTTCGACCGGCATCCCTGGTTGGTGCCGCCCGCCTCGATCGACCCAGAACGTCGACCCCTACCCGCCTACAACCGCCGCACCACACGACTCGACGACGCCGCGTGACCTGACCACAGTCTCACGCGTAGCACTTTCCGCACCCGGGGCTTCCCGGGACCGCATCTGTACCTTGACAACTCCATAGTGGGATCTGACTGCGCCCGCGGGTGTGTGGGCGGAAAGCTGTTGCCGCCCTTCGTGGCTCGTCGACCTCGACGCGCTCCTTCGTCGCTTGCTCGGCCCGGCGGCTATCGCTCCTCGCACCTCAGGGGGCAGTGGGCCGGCTGGCGCTCCTCGCACCTCAGGGGGCAGTGGGGCCGGCTTGCGCGTCCAACTCTGGTCCCTGAGGAGCGAGCTTGCGAGCGTCACGAAGGGTTTCGCAACCTCGGTCGCCAGACCCTTCGTGACGCGCCCTCCGCAAGCTCCGGACGCTCCTCAGGGATCAGAGGGGTGACGCGCCCTCCGCAAGCTCCGGCCGCTCCTCAGGGATCAGAGGGGTGACGCGCCCTCCGCAAGCTCCGGACGCTCCTCAGGGATCAGAGGGGGTCGCTTCTTTCGGATAGACAGCAGTTCCCTGGGATTCCCTTGTCAGGCACCCACGTACTCGGCCAGGTGCTCGCCGGTGAGTGTGGATCGGTCGGCGACGATGTCGGCCGGTGTGCCCTCGAAGACGATCTGACCGCCGTCGTGGCCGGCGCCCGGGCCCAGGTCGATGATCCAGTCGGCGTGCGCCATGACGGCCTGATGATGCTCGATGACGATCACCGACTTCCCGGAGTCGACGAGACGGTCGAGCAGCCCGAGGAGTTGTTCGACGTCGGCGAGGTGGAGGCCGGTGGTCGGCTCGTCGAGGATGTAGACGTCACCCTTCTCCCCCATGTGGCTCGCCAGCTTCAGTCGCTGGCGTTCGCCACCGGACAGCGTGGTCAGCGGCTGGCCGACCTTGATGTAACCGAGGCCGACGTCGACCATCCGATGCAGGATCTTGTGCGCTGCCGGGAGTTTGGCGTCGCCGTCGGCGAAGAAGGCCTCGGCCTGGGCCACCGACATCTCGAGCACTTCGCTGATGTTGCGGCCGCCGAAGGTGTAGTCGAGCACCTCGGCCTGGAATCGTTTGCCCTCGCACACCTCGCAGGGAGCGGCGACTCCGGCCATCATCGCGAGGTCTGAGTAGACGACACCGGCACCGTTGCAGTTGGGGCAGGCACCCTCGGAGTTGGCGCTGAAGAGCGCCGGTTTGACGCCGTTGGCCTTGGCGAACGCCTTGCGGATCGGGTCGAGCAGCCCGGTGTAGGTCGCCGGGTTGGAGCGCCTCGACCCCTTGATCGCGCTCTGGTCGATGGAGACGACCCCGTCTTCCTTCGCCACCGTCGAGTTGATCAGCGAGCTCTTGCCGGAGCCGGCGACCCCGGTCAGCACGACGAGCACGCCGAGGGGGATGTCGACATCGACGTCGCGCAGGTTGTTCGCGTCGGCCCCGCGGACCTCGAGATGTCCACTGGGCGTGCGGACCTCGTCCTTGACGGCGGCGCGATCCTCGAGGTGGCGTCCGGTGAGTGTGTCGGCGACACGCAGTTCGTCGACGGTGCCCTCGAAGACGATCTCGCCGCCGTCGGTGCCCGCGCCCGGGCCGATGTCGACCACGCGGTCGGCGATCGCGATCACCTCCGGCTTGTGCTCGACGACGAGCACGGTGTTGCCCTTGTCCCGCAACGCACGGAGCAGATCGTTCATCCGGGTGATGTCGTGCGGGTGCAGGCCGATCGACGGCTCGTCGAAGACATAGGTCACGTCGGTCAGCGACGAACCCAGGTGACGGATCAGCTTGGTGCGCTGGGCCTCGCCACCGGAGAGTGTGCCGGCCGGACGTTCCAGCGACAGGTAGCCCAGACCGATGTCGACGAACGCGTCGAGATGATCGCGCAGCGCGGCGATCAGCGGCGCCACCGATGGGTCGTCGAGTTCGGCGACCCACTGGGCGAGATCGCTGATCTGCATCGCGCAGGCGTCGGCGATGCTGATGCCCTTGATCTTCGACGACCGGGTCTCGGCCGTGAGGCGGGTGCCCTCACAGTCCGGGCATTTTGCGAAGGTGATCGCGCGGTCGACGAAGGCGCGGATGTGCGGCTGCATCGCCTCCCGGTCCTTGCTCAGCATCGACTTCTGGATCTTCGGGATCAGACCCTCGAAGGTGACGTTGATGCCCTCGACCTTGATCTTCGTGGGCTCCTTGTAGAGCAGGTCGTTGAGTTGCTTCTTGGTGTACTTCGCGATCGGCTTGTCCGGGTCGAAGAAGCCGCAACCGCGGTAGATCCGGCCGTACCAGCCGTCCATCGAGTAGCCGGGAATGGTCAGCGCGCCCTCGTTGATCGACTTCGACGAGTCGTAGAGCGCGGTGAGGTCGAAGTCCGAGACGTCCCCGCGCCCCTCGCATCGCGGGCACATGCCGCCGGTGATGGAGAAACTCCGCCGCTCCTTGACCTTCTGGCCGCCCTTCTCGATCGTCACCGCACCCGCCCCACTGATCGAGGCGACGTTGAACGAGAAGGCCTGCGGTGAACCGATGTGCGGAGTTCCCAAGCGACTGAACAGGATACGCAGCATCGCGTTGGCGTCGGTGGCCGTCCCCACCGTCGACCTGACGTTGGCTCCCATGCGTTCCTGGTCGACGATGATCGCGGTCGTCAGACCTTCCAGGATGTCGACGTCCGGCCGCGCCATCGACGGCATGAAGCCCTGGACGAACGCGCTGTACGTCTCGTTGATGAGGCGTTGCGACTCCGCGGCGATGGTGCTGAAGACCAGCGAGCTCTTCCCGGAACCCGACACACCGGTGAACACGGTCAGCCGACGCTTGGGCAGATCGACGTTGACGTCCTTGAGGTTGTTCTCCCGTGCGCCGTGGACGCGGATGAGGTCGTGTGTGTCGGCGGGGTGGACGCCGTCGGCCCGCACGGCGTCGACCTTTGTCTCGGAACGGGTCGCGGTTCGGCTCATCGTCTCTCCATCAATGCGGCGACCGCACGTGGGCGGTCGCCGGGGTTCGGGGTGCTCGTGTCATCTCGGAGGGTCGGTCCCGCCAGATCGGTGCGCGGACTCCCGGTCGATCTAACCAGTCCGGAGGGCACGGTCGCGGCAGGTTCTCCATCGACGCCCGCGACGAGTGCTTCCGGGGGCGGGAATCGACCGGGTCCGCACATCTCTCAGCCGGCCTGGTCGATGCGGATGAGGTTGCCTGCGGGATCTCGGACGGCTGCGTCGCGCACCCCGTACGGCTGATCCATCGGCTCTTGCACGATGTCGACACCGCTGCCCTGCAGCTTCTCGAACAGGCCGTCGAGGTCGTCGGTCGCCAGCGTGAGAGCGCCGTAGCTTCCCTTCGCGATCAGTTCGAGAATCGTCTGGCGTTCCTCATCGGAGATGCCGGGGTCCGCGGCCGGCGGATGCAGGACGATCGACGTGCCCGGCTGACCGGGCGGGCCGACGGTCAGCCACCGCATGCCCTCGTAGCCGACGTCCTTGCGGAGCTCGAAGCCGAGGAGGTCGCGGTAGAAGCCCAGGGCGGCGTCGCCGTCGGTGTGCGGGAGGAAGGTGTACTGGATCGTGATGTTCATGGGATCAGGCTAGGCAGTCTCACCCACGCTGTGCTTCTCGATTCCTGATCGGTCTGGTGACGTTCTTCGCCAGGCACGCCGGTATCCCGTCCGTCGCGTCGGCCGACTGTTCGCGGTAGACCGTCGGCGGCACCCCGACGAGTTCGGTGAACCGGGTGCTGAACGTGCCCAATGAGGAGCATCCGACCTCGAAGCACACCTCCGTCACGCTCAGATCGCCGCGCCGGAGGAGGGTCATCGCGCGTTCGATACGACGAGTCATCAAGTACGAGTAGGGCGATTCACCGTAGGTCTGGCGGAACTTGCGACTCAGGTGACCGGCCGACATGTTCACCCCGCGAGCGAGTGCCTCGACGTCGAGCGGTTGCGCGTACTCGCGGTCGATGCGGTCGCGGACCTGACGCAGCAGGGTCAGGTCGCGCAGGCGCTGATCGGAATCGGTTCGCGGCACGAATCGATGGTAGTGCGCCGACGGTTCACAGCTGGAGCAATGCGGCGATGTCGGCGCCGAGTGCGTCGAGACGACGCGAGGCCTCGGCGTGGGGTACGACGCCGTCGGGACAGTCCAGCACGACCTCGAGGTAGCACTTCAGTTTCGGTTCGGTGCCCGAGGGGCGGACGACGACCCGGTCGTCGGCGGCGGTCCGCAGCAAGATGCCGTCGGTGGGCGGCAGATCGGCGGATCCGTGTGCGAGGTCGCGGTTCTCCACCACCGGCGAGCCGGCGAGACGATCGATCGGCGTGGACCGAAGACGCGCCATCATCTCGCCGATGAGCGCGGTGTCCTCGACGCGGATGGTCAACGGCGCGGTCGCGTGCAGACCGTGGCGGCGGGCCAGGTGGTCGAGTTCGTCGGTGAGCGTGCGGCCGTCGCGGGCGAGTTCCTCCACAAGGGAGATCACCCGGACCATCGCTCCGATGCCGTCCTTGTCGCGGACCGTCTCGGGGTCGGTGCAGTACCCGATCGCCTCCTCGTAGCCGAAACGCAGGCCTGGCGTGCGGGCGATCCACTTGAAGCCGGTGAGCGTCGCCGCGAACCGCAGTCCGTGGTCCGCGGCGATCCGGCCGAGCAATCGGCTCGACACGATCGAACACGCCAGGGTGTCGCCGGGTCGCGCCGGGTCACGCGCCGCCTGCTCCCCCAACAATCCGCCGATCTCGTCACCGGTCAACTGCCGCCATCGGCCGTCGGCACCGCGCGTGGCGACCGAGCAACGGTCGGCGTCGGGGTCGAGTGCGATCACGACATCCGCGTCGACGTCGCGCGCGAGATCCAGCGCGAGGTCGAGGGCCCCGGGTTCCTCCGGGTTGGGAAACGGCACGGTCGGGAAGTCGGGGTCGGGAGCGGACTGCGCCGCCACGACATGGACGTCGCCGATCCCCGCGGCGCGCAACACATCTCGGGCAACATCGCCGCCGACACCGTGCAGGGGCGTCAGGACGACACGAACCGGTGAGGGACCGGAGTCGCGTCGTAGCCCCGCGGTTCGCTGCACGTAGGTGCGGACGATCGCGTCGTCGAGGTGGATCACGGCCGCGGAGTCACGGGGCACCTGGTCGGCGGGTGGCGCCTGCGCGATCCGGTCGGCGATGTCGCCGTCGGCGGGCGAGATGATCTGGACTCCCCTGCCCGCATCATCGGTGGCGCGGCCGCCCAGGTAGACCTTGTAGCCGTTGTCGGCCGGCGGATTGTGCGAGGCGGTGATCATCACCCCGGCGTCGCAACCCAGTGACCGTGTGGCGTGAGCGGTCACCGGGGTCGGCAGCCTGGGCGGCAGCGCGAACACGGTGAGCCCTTGCGCGGCAAGAACTTCGGTCGCAGCGTCGAAGAACTCCGTGGAGCCGTGCCGGGCGTCGCAACCGACCACGACGCGGGCATCGGGACCGACCGTGTCGAACAGATATCGGGCGAGACCCACCGTGGCCCGGGTGACGACGGCGACGTTCATCCGCGACTCACCGGCACCGACCTCACCGCGCAGGCCCGCGGTACCGAAGGCCAGCGGGCCGTCGAAGCGGGACGCGAGATCGCCGGCCGCCGCGTCGTCGCCGTGCTCGGCGGCGTCGATCAGTGCGGTGAGCACGGCCCGGGTCGACGGATCGGGATCGTGGTCTCGCCAGCGGCGTGCGGTCTCGATCGTCGTCACCGGATACGACGGCCCGGGTCGACACGGTCACCGAGGGTGACGCGGGCACCTCGCAGGATCTGCGTGTCCATGCCGACGAGCGTGATCTTCTCCGTGGGCACCGGCCGGTTGCGAGGATGCCCGCCGATCACCGCGTTCGGACCGACGCGAACGCGTTCGTCGAGCACGGACCACGCAACCGACGCGCCGGCGCCGATGACGGCATCGCCGAAGACCACCGAATCGGCCACCACCGCACCCTTCTCGACGACCACGCCCGGTCCGAGCACGCTTCGCCGAACCGTGCCGAGCACATGGGCACCGCCGCTGACCAGACTGTCCTCGACAACCGCCCCGGTCTCGATGCGGGCGGCCGGACGTTGCGGCTGATTGGTGAGGATCGGGCGGTCGCCGCGGAAGACGTCGAGTGCCCCGGAGATCAGGTCGCGGTGCGCCTGCAGGTACGTCTCGGGACGACCGGCGTCAATCCAGTACCCCGGCATTGCGTGGGCGACGGTCTTGCCGCGATCGACGAACCACGGCAGCAGGTGCTCGCCGAAGTCCCCCAGGCCGGTGTCGTCCTTCGGAGAACTCTCCGTCGTCCGGCTCTCGAGGTACTCCAAGCCCTCGATGAGGACGGCAGGGTCGTAGACGAAGATCTCGGTGGCGATCGTGCGCGTGGTGGCGCGCTCGGGTTTGTAGCGGAACTCGCGGACCGTCCCGTCGCGGCGGGCCTTGACGGTGGCGTGCTGGGTGGCCTCGTCCAGCGGACACGTCGTGGTGACGACGGTGCATTCGGCCCCATGACGGCGGTGGGTTTCGATGGCGTCGCGGAAGTCGAAGTCGTACACGTGGTCGGCGCTCATCACGATGACCTCGGCCGGGGCGTGGGCGGCGATGCGGCCGCGGATGCGGTACAGCAGGTCGGCGTTGCCGGTGGCGAAGCCGTCTTCGGTCTCCGCGGCGTCGGTCTGCTCGGGCATCACGACGCGCAGACCGCCGCTCGTGCGGTCGAGGTCCCAGGGCCGACCGCCGGCCACGATCTGCGTGATGGTCTCAGCCTCGTACTGCACGCAGAGCCACACATCGTCGATGTGGCTGTGGTGCAGGTTGGACAGCGGAAAGTCGATGAGCTGATAGTTGCCCGCGAACGGCAAAGCCGGTTTCGCACGCCGATCGGTCAGCACCTCCATCCGCGAACCACGTCCACCGGCCTGCACGATCGCGAGAACCTCCGAATACCGCATCACCCCAGTCTGCCGCACTGCGCCGGGTTTGCCCGGATGGCGGGGCCACGGAGCGCTGGGTGGCATGCTCGACCACAGATCTGTCGGTCCGGTCTGACGAGGAGGTACATCGGTGGCGCGCATCCGACCGGCCGAGCACGCGACGACGGAGCGTGTCGAGGTCGACTGTCTGGTCGTCGGCGGCGGGATCGTGGGTCTGGCCGTGGCCCGCGCGTTCGCGCTGCAGGGGCGCGAGGTCGTCGTCTTGGAGGCCACGGATTCCGTTGGCGCGCAGACGACGTCGCGGAGTTCGGAGGTCATCCACGCGGGCCTCTACTATCCCGCGGGCAGCCTCAAGGCGAGGTTGTGCGTCGGCGGTCGACGGGTGCTGACGCGGTTCTGCGACGAACACGACGTGTCGTGGGCGCAACCGGGCAAACTCGTCGTCGCCACCGACGACACCCAGCGGGAACGACTGGACGAGATACACCGGCGCGGCCTGGCCAACG
Source organism: Gordonia sp. McavH-238-E (assembly GCF_022348225.1). Taxonomy (NCBI): domain Bacteria; kingdom Bacillati; phylum Actinomycetota; class Actinomycetes; order Mycobacteriales; family Gordoniaceae; genus Gordonia; species Gordonia sp. McavH-238-E. The sequence continues at coordinate 185,552 of NZ_JAKRFE010000001.1, read as the reverse complement.
GTGTCACCGACCTGCGTCGGATCGGTGTCGACGAACTACGCGACCGCGAACCCGAGATCGACGGCGTCGCGGCACTGTTCTCGCCGTCGACCGGGATCGTCGACGTCGACGGCGTGGTCCGTGCACTCCGCCGGGACCTCGAGGCGCTCGGCGGCGCAATCGCTCTGCGCAGCAGAGTGATCGGCGGACACATCGACCGCGGCGGGATCACCGTGCACACGGATGACGGTGAGTCGGCCGTCACGCGGACACTCGTCAACTGCGCCGGGATCGGCGCGTGGCAGGTGGCCCGGAGCCTGACCGGATTCGACGGGCCCCTGCCACCTCGATTTCTCGCGAAGGGCAGCTACTTCGGGCTATCCGGCGTCCGAGCGCCGTTCCGGCACCTCGTGTATCCGGTACCCGCCGACGGTGGACTGGGCGTGCATTTCACGATGGATCTCGCCGGCGCCGCACGATTCGGACCCGACGTCGAGTGGCTGGACGTGACCGCGGGCGAGACAGCCACCGAGGACGCGCTCGACTATGCCGTCGACGATGCGCGCGCCGCGGCGTTCGAGCGCGCGATCCGCACCTACTGGCCCGGATTGCCCACGGCGGCCCTGGTTCCCGCGTACGCGGGCATTCGGCCGAAGGTCACCGGGCCGGGGGTTGCGGCAGGCGATTTCGAGATTCACGGCCCGGCGACGCACGGGATCGCCGGGGTGGTCAACCTGTTCGGTATCGAATCGCCGGGCATCACGTCGTCGCTGGCGATCGCCGAACATGTCGTCGGTCTGGTCACGCCCCCGACGACGTGACCAGGCCGACCGGAGAGAGCTCAGCTCTGCGGTGAGTCACCCGGCTTCGGGTGGTACTGGTATGCGGCACTGGCCTTCTCGCGAACCTTCATGGCCTGGATCGCGTCGTGGTGGCGCCGCGCGTGATAGGCCAGCGGGAAATACGTGAGCCGCTCGGGCAGGGTGCGGTAGGCGAATCGCAGATTGCGATGGATGCGCTCGAGGTGCCGCTGCTCGGCGTCGGTCCAGGTGAGCCCCAAAATCTCGCGGACCCGCGGGTCCATCACACCGACGGTGGTGAGGTAGTTGAAGTTCTGGAACGGCACCGACGCGGTGGCGGCCGCCTTCTTGGCGGCGGGCCGCAGGGCTTTCGGTACCGACTTCGGGATGACCGGTGCGGCACGCATCTGATCGATCAGCTCCAGGGCGACCGGGTGCCGGACCAGTTTGTTCTCGATGAAGTCGTCGAAGTACTCGTCGAACCCCTCGAGGGTTTCGGGATAGTTGTTCATCGGCACCTGGACGATCTTCGCGATCCGACGGTTGTCCCGCAGGAGTTCCCGGCGCTCCTCGAGGGTGAAGTGTCGGCCCAGAACCAGCGGCGCGGCGGTCTCGATCGTGGGTAGCGCAGTGGCGATCACCCAGGCGTACGCTTCCGGGTTCAGCGCGCTGATGTGCTTTCCTTCGGCATTGCGCATCTGCAGCGGCTGATGGAGCTTGCGGAGTCGTTTGCCCTCTTCGAGGGCCTCCTGCCCCCCGTAGGTCCAGCGCAGCACGGAGTCGGCCGACCGGATCGCACGGCCGACCGGATCGGTACGGAACACGGAGTATTTGCCGACGACGTCGCCGATGACCGGGTGCATCACCTGCATCACGAACGCCGCCCCGTTGATCGGGAGGAAGGTGTACATCCCTGTGAGCTTGGCGGTCAGCGAGTCCGGCGGGATCAGCTCGATCTCGTCATCGCGGTGGTTGAGCAGAGGCTCGGCCGCCACGGAATCTCCGGTTTCGGGTTCGATTGCTGTCCGCTCGTCATGTACCGCGGTCATGGTGCCCCCAACGATGGTCTCGGAAACTGCTAATTCGACAACATTCGTAGTCAGATTAGCGCAGCCGTTCCCGAAAACCCACCGTTTGCCGGATTTCAGGTGCTCGGAGGGGAGCCGGACTCAGGCCTCGGGGCCGATGACCACGGTCCGCGTGGCGAGTTCGCGATGACGGACCGTGAAGATCCGCGTGCCCTTCTTGCGGCCGACCCGGATCTCGCTGAGATCGAGCCCGGCTGCTGTCAGACGTGCGTGGGTGGCATCGACATCGATCGAGCGCCACGCGACGCCCCAGAGTGTGACCGGCGATGACGGCACCGGGTCGGCCGGCGGTCGTGGCGCCGCGACGACTTCGACGATCAGGTCGCCCCGCCGGAAGAACAACTGGCGGGCGTCCTGCCCGATCGGCTGATCGAGCCGGAAGTCGAGGTCGAAGGTCCCCGCGAACAGCGCGACGGCGACATCCCGGTTGTCGCAGGTGAAGACCAGATGGTCGAGACCGGTGAGGTCGCTGTCGGGGCCGCCCACCGGATCGGGGCGCGCCGCCATCCCGATCGGAGACGTCTCGCCGAGCGCGCCGAGCACGGAGTCGGTGAGTGGGTAACCGCGCCGACCGAGCAGGCGTCGGGTCGCCGGGACGTCGTCGACGGTGAAGTAGACGCCATGGGAGTCGGACCCGCCGGACGGCGCCCGCAGCGAGAGCACGACATTGCCGACGGCCAGCGTCCGGCGGCCGTCGGTGTCGGTACCGACCACCCGTCCGAGCAGTCGCTCATAGGTCGCGGCGGTCGACGAGGGATCGTCGCTTGCGAGGTCGACGAGGGCGTGCGGTCCGGGCAGTATCGTCACCGCTTCTTCTTACCTTTTCGACGACGGGCCGCCGGCGGCGGCACCCGTCGGTGGATCAATTGCGCGGAACTGGTGATATGCCAAGCGCCGCAGGAGCACTCGTAGTACCGCAGCTCCGAGGATGTGCCGATGAGGTGGCGGCGCAGCCGATCGATCCCTTCGCGCGCGTCCGCGGGTGAGGCGAACGGCAACTTGTCGGGCGTCGGGCACGCCGGATAGTCGACGCCACCGCGGCGGGCGCGACGAGGCTGATCGCGAAATGCGGTGCGTGCCTCGACGTCGCGATAGAACGCCTCGAGATCGTCGTCGGAGAAGGGCACCGGTCGATTATCCCCTGAGCCAGGCGTTCCTCGCGCCGGGCGGGCCTGGTTCTGCGCAAGCGGATCGAGAGCTGACGGATCGAGAGCAGCGGAGGATCAGCGCGCCATCCAGAGTCGGCGGCGGATGACCTCACGCATACGACGTAGCTCCGACGCTGTGAGTGCCGACGGCGGATCGGTGTCGACGAGACGATCGACCTCGGAGAAGAAGTCCCGATCCGTGAGACCGAACTCCTCGCCGATCTGCCGGGACGAACCCCCGCCCAAGGGGTACCAGTTCGTCTCGAACTGGATCATCTGCTGCTGCTTGCTGTCCATGGAAGCCACCGAATTCTGCGTTTTCGACCTAGAACCTGAACGTGCGTCGCGGAGCCCGTGCGGCAGTTACCTCTACCTGTGGGCCTACGCGTGATGCACGTCACCGACGACGTCATTTGTACACCTGTCGACCGACAGAAGACAGCGGGTGGCCCAGGCTGATTTCAAAGGTGCCGCAAACGTTCATCGCACGTTCGAGGAGGGCGCGGGACCGACCCTCAGACGGCCAGTCGGTCGGGGCTCGCCGCCCGTGCCTCGCGTCTGTTCGCACGAATGCTGCTCGCCAGGGACGCGCCGATGAACGCCACCCCGACGAGCCCGGTGACCACCTCGTTGATCTCGAACTCGATGCTGATGAGCAGGATCGCGGCGAGGGCTCCGATCGCCCAGTGCGCGCCGTGCTCGAGGTAGCGATACTCCCCCAGCGTCCCCTTGCGGACGAGATAGATCGTAATGGACCGCACGAACATCGCGCCGATGAAACCGAGCCCGAGCGCGATGATGATCGGGTCCGAGGTGATGGCGAACGCGCCGATCACCCCATCGAAGGAGAACGAGGCGTCCAGCAGCTCGAGGTAGAGGAAGAGGAAGAACCCGGCCTTGCCGGTGGCCACGGTGACCGGGTGCGGGCCGGACCGCCCCCGGTCGGCCTGCTCGGCCCCAGCCCCGTCTGCTCCAGCCCCGTCTGAATCTGCGTCGCCCTCAGTCGCCGGGTCAGCGTCGGGTTCGGCCATGAACAGCGAACTCAGTCCGTCGACGGTGATGTAGGTGACCATGCCGAGGATCCCGGCGATCAGCACCGTCGCGCGGACCTCGTCGGGTGCGAGGAACTCGGCGGTGAGCACCAGCGCGAGTGAGGCGATGACCACCGCCAACTGGTCGAGCTTGCCGAGTGTCGCGAGCGGCCGCTCGAGCCACGTGAGCCACGTCTGCGGGCGCTCGGTGAGCACGAAGTTGAGGAACAGCAACAGCAGGAACATCCCACCGAACGCCGCGATTTGTGGGTGCGCCTCGGTGAGGATCGTCTCGTAGCTGGGTTGACCGTCGGCGAAGTGCGTCTGGCCCTCGGGCGGCGGGTTCATGGCCAGGTCGAGCGCCTCGACGGGGTTCAGGTTGCCGGTGATCCAGACGATCACGAGCGGGAACAGCAGACGCATGCCGAACACCGCGATGAGGACGCCGACGGTGAGGAACATGCGCTGCCAGAACGCGCTCATCCGTTCCAGGATGGTCGCGTTGATGACCGCGTTGTCGAAGGACAGCGACACCTCGAGGACGCCGAGGATGGCGCAGAGCGCGAGTCCGGTCCAGCCGAGATAGAGGTAGGCGACGACCAGCGCCACTAGGGTGACGACGAGCGACGGTGCGAAGATGCGCCCGATCACCGCAACTTCTCGGCTTCCCGCGCGAGCTCGAGCAGGGTCTCGGTGAGGCCGGCGAGAACGTCATGGTCGGCGCGTTCGGCGACCGCGGTGCCGAGGTCCTCGGCGGCACACCGCAGTGCGAACATCCGGTCACCGAAGTCGGCGGCCTCGGCCGAGGACAGGATCACCGCGTCGTCGGGAATGGATGTGCCCTCGAGCAACGTTCTCTGCTCGTAGGCACGCTGCCTGCACGAACGTTTGCAGTACTTCCGACGACGCCCCAACTCGGAGTCCACCATCGTGCGGCCGCACCAGGCGCATGAGTAGGGCCGGCGCCGGCGCGCGGCGCCGAGTCGGTCACCGCCTGGGGCGCCGGTCTCCACACGGTGCGAAGTGCCTGGATCCACACCGAGACCGTACCGCTGTAGCCAGTCGCCCCGCTCGCTGCGCTCCCGGCGGCGGCCAGCCAGTCGCCCCGCTTGCGCTCCCGGCGGCGGCCGTGCCGACCGCGTCGGGCAACACGGGGCCGTCGCCGATGAGGAACCTGCGCGCGGATGCGCGTAGAATGTTCCTGTTGACGACCCGAAAGTCGTGCGCAGCGCTGCGTGCGAAGCAGGAATGCAACAGAGATCACCCGGCAGACCGGGAGATCCGACGAAGTTGAGAGGAACCCTTCATGGCAGATCGAGTACTTCGGGGTAGCCGCCTCGGCGCGGTGAGCTACGAGACCGATCGAGACCACGACCTCGCGCCACGACGCATCGTCCAGTACCGCACCGACAACGGCGAGATCTTCGACGTGCCGTTCGCCGACGACGCGGAGGTCCCGTCGAAGTGGCCGTGCAAGAACGGCATGGAAGGCACCATCCTCGAGGGCGCCGAGCCCGAGGAGAAGAAGGGCAAGCCGCCGCGCACCCACTGGGACATGCTCCTGGAACGTCGCAGCGAGGAAGAGCTCGAAGTGCTGCTCAACGAGCGCCTCGACCTCCTCAAGCAGCGACGCAAGGGCATCACCAACTGACAAAGCGGGCGCTCGACGCCCCGAACCGAACAGACCCGGCAGGATCACCTGCCGGGTCTGTTCGTCTGTTCAGCGGCTCACCGCGTCCGGAGAAGCCCCCAGCGTTCGAGCCTGCTCTGGACACCCCAGCGGGCGACCATCGTGAATGCCTCGGACATCACGCCACCGCTCATCTTCGAGACGCCGATCTCACGTTCGGTGAAGGTGATCGGCACCTCCCGGACGTCGAACCCGGCGCGCACGGTCCGCCACGCGAGATCGATCTGGAAGCAGTATCCGGCGGACTCGACGGTGTCGAGCTGGATCTTCTCCAGCACGATGCGGCGGTACGCGCGGAAGCCGGCGGTGATGTCGTGGACACCCGCGCCGAGGGCGAGCCGGGCGTAGGTGTTGGCCCCGCGCGAGAGGAACTCGCGGCGCTTGGGCCAGTTCACGAGCTTGCCGCCGGGGACGTAGCGAGACCCGATCACCAGATCCGCACCGTCGTTGACGGCGTCGAAGAGCCGGTTCAGCTGTTCGGGTGCGTGACTGCCGTCGGCGTCCATCTCGACGATGACGGCGTAGTCGCGGTCGAGTCCCCACGCGAAACCGGCGAGGTAGGCCTTGCCCAGGCCGTCCTTCTCGACGCGGTGCATCACGTGCACGCGTTCGGCATCGTCGCCCCGCGCGAGTTCGTCGGCGACGTCGCCCGTACCGTCCGGGCTCGAGTCGTCGACGACGAGCACGTGCGCCCCCGGCAGCACGTCCTGCAGTCGTCCGATGATGAGCGGCAGATTGTCGCGTTCGTTGAACGTCGGCACGACGACCAATGCGCCCGTGCCGTCGGCGCCGACCACGCGTTGCGGCGCGTCGTCGGGCCGCCGCTGCCCTGCCGTGGCGTCAATCCCCGATGCCATCGAGCTCCTTCGTGTCACCGGTCGCCCGTGCGGCGACCCTGCGTGGCCTGAGTGAGAACCTAGTACGCGAGCGCAGCGCAAACAAAAGCCCGACCACTGCGGCGATGATCGCCAGGACCTCAGGCCACGGGCCCAGCCGGGTCGCGAGGGTCATGTCGTCGTGCAGCGGAAGACGTCCGGTCAGCACATCCGAGGTGAAGATGCCCGACTGCCGACTGATGGAGCCGTCGGGCTCGATGACGGCGCTCACACCGCTGGTGGCCGCGACGACGACGGCCCGCCCGTGTTCGACCGCGCGGACCTGTGACATGGCCAACTGCTGGTAGGTCATCTCGGTACGGCCGAAGGTCGCGTTGTTGGTGGGGACGAAGAGCATCTGCGCGCCCTCCCGCACGGACTGTCGCGCGGCCCGGTCGAAGGCGACCTCCCAGCAGGTGGCGACCCCGACGGTCACCGTCCCGGAACGACCGGGCACGTCGACGACGGTGGGTCCGGTGCCGGGGCGGAAGTCTCCGGCCATGTCGGCGTAGGACGAGAACAGGCGGAAGAACGGCCGCCACGGGAGGTACTCCCCGAACGGCTGGACGATGTGCTTGTCGTAGCGGGCGACCGGACCCTTCGCCCCGTCCCACACGAGGACCGAGTTGGTGGGCCGGCCGTCGGGGTTGCGGATGAGGGTGCCCACCAGGATCGGTGCGTCGACGGCCTCGGAGGCGGCGGTGATCTCGGCGGCGGCGTCGGCGTTGTCCAGCGGTGAGATGTCCGAGGCGTTCTCGGGCCAGAGGACGAAGTCGGGTTGCTCGGTCTGCCCCGTGTCGATCGCCCGGCCGTAGGCCATCGTGGTGCGCACGTGATTGTCGAGGACGGCACGGCGCTGGGCGTTGAAGTCCAGCCCGAGACGCGGCACGTTCCCCTGCACGGCGCCGATGCGGGCCGAGGACGTGGCGATGTTCCGGTCGAGGCTGGCAGGGGTCGCCGCGATCGCGGCGATCGGGGCGAGCAGCGCGATGGCAACCGCCGTGGTGGCGATGCGCACGACACCCGAGGAACGTTCGGCGACCGGAACCGGGCCATCGGTGACCGGTGCCGGGGCCGGCGTCGGACCGCCATTCGAGCGGGTGCGTCGGTATGCGCGGACGAGGACCACGAGCAGCCAGGCGACCGAGGAGCCGAACAGCGCGACACCCGCCGACAACCCCGGTGCGCCGAGCGCCGAGGCCAGCGGCAGCAGCGGACCGTCGACCTGACTGAAAGCCGTTCGCCCCCAGGGAAATCCGCCGAACGGGAACGCGGAGCGCAGCGCCTCGACGAGCACCCAGCACAACGTGAACCACACCGGTGGCACGGGTAGCCGCATCGTCACGGTGGCGATCGCGCCGAAGAGCGCGAGATATCCGGCGAGTATCGCTGCCAGAGCGAGCCACGGCAGCGGGCCGACGTAGACGCCGATCCACGGGAGCAGCGGCACGAAGAACGCCAGGCCGAAGACGAAACCGATCCAGGCGCCGGTGCGCACCCGGGGCATCCCGACGTACAGCGCGGCGAACAGGAGGCCGAGTCCGAGGACGGCGAGGAACCACCAGTTGCGCGGCGGGAAGGCCGCCCACATCGCGACACCCGCGGCCACGGCGGTTCCGGTCTGTGTGAGCCAGGACCGGGAGATCCGCGGCGGACTCATCCGGCGTCCCGGTCGTACAGGGTCCGGCCCCGGTGTACGGTGCGTACGCAGCGCGGTAGGTCGGCCCCCGGCGACACGTCCGGCAGCGCCGGGACCCGCGACCGCGGATCGGTCGACCATCGCTGGACCTTCTCGTGGGATCCCGCGACGACGAGGTCGTCGACCTCCCACACCGCGTAGCTGGCGGGGGCGCCGGGCGTGAGGGTGCCGGTCACGCCGTCGTTGACGCCCCCGGCCCGCCAGCCGCCACGGGTCGTCGCGGCGAAGGCGCCGCGCGCCGAGATCGCGTTGGCCGGCTGATGGTGATGCACGGCAGCACGGATCGTCGACCACGGGTCGATCGCGGTGACCGGTGCGTCCGACGAGAACGACAGGGCGACTCCCGTTTTGGCCAACATCGCGAAATCGTTGAGAGTTGCCGCACGGGGTGCGCCCAGACGGGCGTCGTACAGGTCGCCCGGTCCGCCCCATTCGGCGTCGAACAGCGGTTGCATGCTGGCGATGACGCCGCAGCGCGCGAGAACCTCCGCGTCGGCGGCGGTGACCATCTCGGCGTGTTCGAGCCGGTGTGCGCACCGTGCGAGCGCGGGCGTGCCGAGTTCGTCGGCGAGGTCGGCGAGGGCGCCGACGACCACACCGGTCGCAGCGTCGCCGATGACGTGGAAGCCTGCCTGGATGCCCGCGATCGTGCAGGCCCGCAGGTGGTCGCGGATCGCCTCGGCGTCGAGATAGCTGATGCCGTGGGTGTGCGGATCGTCGGTGTAGGGCTCGGAGAGCCACGCGGTGTGCGAGCCGATGGCGCCGTCGATGAACAGGTCGCCGCCCAGGGCGTCGGCCCGCGTGATCGACATCAGTTCGCGGGCGTGGTCGGCGTCGGTGACAGCCTGTCCCCAGTAACGCCGGACCTCGACGGGGTGGTCGAGTTCGGCCAGCGCCAAGAAGTCGTCCATACCGCTGATGTCGGGTCCGCCGTTCTCGTGGACCGCGACCACACCGTGGGCCGCGGCTCCGTCCAGCGCACGACGCTGGGCACGCTCACGGTGCGCGGCGGTCACGAGGAGCCGGGCAGCGCCCCGGACAAGGTGGTGTGCCTCGGCGACCAGCGGTTCCTCCGGGTGGTACCCGACGGCGTCGGCCAGGTCCGGGATGAGGCGTCGAAGCGCGGTGGACGCCACCGCCGAGTGCTCGTCGATCCGGGCGAGATAGACCGGTCTCGTCCCCACCACGGCGTCGAGCTCGGTGGTCGTCGGGAACCGGCCGTCGTCGGGTTCGGCACCCTCCCAGGTCGAGTCGTCCCAGCCGAGACCCCAGATGAGGTCGCCTCCCTCGTGCGCGGATTCGGCGGCCACCGCCTTCTCCACGAGCCGCAGACAGTGCGTGCGGCTCGACGCCTCGTTGAGGGTCAATCCATCGAGCCCGAGTCCGGTGGAGGTCAGGTGCACATGGGAATCGACGAAGCCCGGACTGACGAAGAGTCCGCCCAGGTCGACGATCTCGGCGTCGGGGTGAAGCGCACGTCCGACGTCGTCGGTTCCGACCCAGACGACGATTCCGTCGGTGACGGCCATCGCGGTCGCGTCGGGGGCGGCCGGCGAGTACACGGCGCCGCCGAGAAGCAGTTGGGTTGCCACGATCGTTCAGTGTGCCTTGCCGTCGGTGAAGGGTGGCGAGGGGTCCGGTTGCCGGGCGTCGGGATCCCGGGCGGTGCCGCCAGTCCGACGCAGTACAGAACGGGCTCAGCGGCCCTGTGGCAGGCCCCGGATCCCGAACGGCGTGGTGGCCGACCCCGGCTCGGGCGTGTCGGATTCCACGACGGAGCCCTCGACGACGGTTGCGCCACGTCCCGCGCCGTAGACGCCGGTGGCGTAGACCCCGGCCCGGTCCATCGCGGTCGCGACGCGGCGCGCACCGACGGCCACGACGACCGGACGCATCACCCGACGGGTGGGCGGGAACAGCAGGAGGGTCCCGGCCACGGTCGACACGACACCCGGGATGACCAGCAGCAGGGTCGACACGGCGACGAGCGCGGTGTCGGCCAGCGGTGCACGGGCGTCGACCTCGTTCCGGGACGCCCGCTGCAGCTCGCCGAAGACCTTGCGGCCCTGCCAGCGCAGGACCACGACCCCGAGGACGACGGCGGCGAGGCTGATCAGCACCGCCCAGCCGAACCCGAGGGTCATGACCATCGCGACGAATGCGGCGATCTCCAGTACGGCGTAGGCCGCGAACCAGCGGAGAGCCATGATGCTTCACCTGTCCTTCGGTGCCCTTCGGCACCCGTTGACGTCAGGGTCTGCATCGGTAACGAACGAGTGCCCGATTTTTCTCCCGAGGGGTGGTTTCGACAAGCTCAACCAGCGGAAGACGGCCCAACCAGCGGAAGACGGCTCAGCCGGCGGAGGAGTCCTCGCCGCGGCCCTCGATGTCGCCCTCGGTCTGCAGGTAGACGTTGCGCAGGGCGTCGAGCAGCTCGGCCGGCGGCTCGCGCCACATGTCGCGTTTGACGGCCTCGAGCAGACGTTCGGCGATCCCGTGCAGCGCCCAGGGGTTGGACTGCTGCATGAACTGCTGGTTGGTCTCGTCGAGGACGTAGGACTCGGTGAGCTTCTCGTACATCCAGTCGGCGACGACGTCGGTGGTCGCGTCGTAACCGAAGAGGTAGTCGACCGTGGCGGCCATCTCGAAGGCACCCTTGTAGCCGTGGCGCTGCATCGCCGAGATCCACCGCGGGTTGACCACGCGGGCGCGGAACACGCGGCTGGTCTCCTCCGACAGCGTCCGGGTGCGGACGGAGTCGGGCCGGGTGCTGTCGCCGATGTAGGCCTCGGGCGAGGACCCGGTCAGCGCGCGGACGGTCGCGACCATGCCGCCGTGGTACTGGAAGTAGTCGTCCGAGTCGGCGATGTCGTGCTCGCGGGTGTCGGTGTTCTTCGCCGCCACGGCGATCCGCTTGTACGCGGAGCGCATGTCGTCGACCGCGGGCACACCGTCGAGGTCGCGTCCGTAGGCGTAGCCGCCCCATTCGGTGTAGACCCGCGCGAGGTCCTCGTCGCTGCGCCAGTCCCGCGAGTCGATGAGTTGCAGGATCCCGGCGCCGTAGGTGCCGGGCTTGGACCCGAAGACGCGCATCGCGGCACGACGCCGGTCGCCGTGTTCGGCCATCGCCGCACGCACGTGGGCGGCGACGAAGTTCTGCTCGTCGGTTTCGTCGTCGGCACCCGCGGCGAGCGCGACCGCATCGTCGAGCATCGTGACCACGTGCGGGAACGCGTCCCGGAAGAAGCCGGAGATGCGCACGGTGACGTCGATGCGGGGACGGCCGAGTTCCTCGAGCCCGATGAGCTCCAGCGAGGAGACGCGCCGGGACATCTCGTCCCACACGGGCATGACACCGAGCAACGCGAGGACCTCGGCGACGTCGTCACCCGACGTGCGCATCGCGCTGGTCCCCCACACCGACAGTCCCACCGACGGGGGGTATTCGCCGTGATCGGCCAGGTAGCGCTCGAGCAGCGAGTCGGCCATCGCCCGACCGGTTTCCCACGCCAGCCGCGAGGGCACCGCCTTCGGGTCGACGGAGTAGAAGTTGCGTCCGGTGGGCAGCACGTTGATCAGGCCGCGCAGCGGCGACCCGCTCGGCCCGGCCGGGATGAACCCGCCGTTCAGAGCGTGCAGCACACGCGGGACCTCACCGGTCGTCTGGCGCAGGCGCGGGACGACCTCGGTGGCGGCGAAGGTGAGCACGTCCCCGACCGCTGTCGGCAGTCCCGCGGTCGCGGCGGCGACTGCCTCGGCCGACCAGTCGTCCTTGGCGCAGGCGGCCACGAGTTCGCGGGCCTGGGCCTCGACGGCATCGACGGAACCCCGCTCGGCCGAGCCGTCCTCGACGAGTCCGAGAGCCTCGCGGAGGCCGGGCAGAGCCGATGTGCCGCCCCAGAGTTGGCGGGCGCGCAGCATGGCGAGGACCAGGTCGACCTCGGCGTCGTCGCGCGGGGGCTCGCCGAGGACGTGCAGGCCGTCGCGGATCTGGACGTCCTTGATCTCGCAGAGCCAGCCGTCGACGTGCAGCAGCATGTCGTCGAAGACCTCTTCGTCGGGACGTTCGGTCAGACCGAGGTCGGAATCCATCTTCGCCGCGGTGAGGAGCGTCCAGATCTGCTGGCGGATCGCGGGCAGCTTCGCCGGGTCGAGCGCGGAGATGTTGGCGTGCTCGTCGAGCAGCTGCTCCAGGCGGGCGATGTCGCCGTAGGACTCGGCGCGTGCCATCGGCGGGATCAGATGGTCGACGAGGACCGCGTGCGCACGTCGCTTGGCCTGCGTCCCCTCCCCCGGATCGTTCACCAGGAACGGGTAGACGAGCGGGAGGTCGCCGAGGGCGGCGTCGGTGCCGCAGTCCGCCGACATGCCGAGATTCTTGCCGGGCAGCCACTCCAGGTTGCCGTGTTTGCCGACGTGCACGATCGCGTCGGCGCCGAAGCCGGTGTCGTGCGCGGCAACCCACCGGTACGACGCGAGGTAGTGATGCGACGGCGGGAGGTCGGGGTCGTGATAGATCGCGACCGGGTTCTCGCCGAAGCCGCGCGGCGGTTGCACCATGATCGCGGTGCTGCCGAAGGTCAGTGCGGCGATGACGATGTCGCCGTCGGGGTTCTGCGTGCGGTCGACGAACAGGTCACCCGGAGCCGGACCCCAGTGCTCGGTGACCGCCGAGCGCAGTCCCTCGGGCAGGGTGTCGAACCACGCTCGGTAATCGCGCGCCGACAGGCGGATCGGGTTGGCGGCGAGGGTCTCCTCGGTGAGCCAGTCGGCATCCTGGCCGCCGGTGGCGATGATCTCGTGGATCAGTTTGTCCGAATCATCCTCGGCGAGACCGGGAACCGATCCCGGACCGGACTCCGGTCCGATGTCGTACCCGGCCGCGCGCATCGCATCGAGCAGGCGCAGGAGGCTGCGCGGGGTGTCGAGTCCGACGGCGTTGCCGATCCGGGCGTGCTTGGTCGGGTAGGCCGACAGCATGACCGCGATCCGCTTGTCCGCGGCCGGTGTCCGACGCAGCCGGGCGTGCGCGGTGGCGATGCCTGCCACCCGGGCGCAGCGCTCGAGATCCGGCTGGTACCACGGCAATCCGTCGTCGTCGAACTCCTTGAAGGAGAACGGCACGGTGATGATCCGACCGTCGAACTCGGGCACCGCCACCTGGGTGGCGACGTCGAGCGGTGACAGTCCGTCGTCGCTGTCCTCCCAGTCCGCGCGGGAACCGGTGAGGCAGAGACCCTGGAGGATCGGGACGTCGAGTGCGGCGAGTCGCTCGATGTTCCACGCCTCGTCGTCGCCACCGGCCGACGCGGTGGCCGGGGTGGCGCCGCCCGCGGCGAGCACGGTGACCACGAGGGCGTCGGCGGTACCGAGCAATTCGAGGAGGTCGTCGGGCGCGGTCCGCAGCGACGCACAGAAGATCGGCAGCGCTCGCGCGCCCTTCGCCTCGAGGGCATCGCAGAGCGCGGCGATGTAGCGGGTGTTGCCTGCCAGGTGCTGGGCGCGGTAGTAGAGCACGGCGATCGTGGGGGCGTCGGGCCCTTCGTGGCTCGTCGCTTGCGCTCCTCGCACCTCAGGGAGCGGAGAAGGCTCGGCGTGCGCTCCTCGCACCTCAGGGAGCACAGAAGGTTCCGGCCGCGGAGAAGGCGTCCGTTCCAGCACACCCCACGCGGGCGTCTGCTGCGGGAGTTCGAAACCGTTGCCGGTCAGCAGGACGGTGTCGGACAAGAAGTGGTGCAGGTTGACGAGGTTCGCGACGCCGCCGGCCGCGAGGTAGTCGTGGGCCTGCGCGGCGACACCGGACGGCACGGTGGAGTGCGCCATCAGGTCGGGGTCGGGCTGCTGCTCGCCGGAACACACCACGAGCGGCTTGCCGGTCGCCTCGACCGCCGCGAGCCCGTCCTCCCACGCGCGCACTCCGCCCAGGATGCGTACGACGATGAGATCGGCGTCGGCGGCGAGTCGCGGGATGTCCTCGACCAGGATGCGAGAGGGGTTTGCGCCGCGGTAGGACACCGACGCCTCCGTCGGAGCACTGCCCGACGGTGCGTTCTCCTCATGGGCCGCCGAGGCCGTGAGCAGATCGGTGTCCGAGGTCGAGAGCAGCAGGATCATCGTGTCTCCTCGCCGGGTTGTCGCGCCCGGGTGCGTGTCGGTGCCGTGGGTGGCGGGTGCAGTGCGAGGGACTGGTCTGACTCCCGGATGGCCGATCGATCCCGGCTCCCCGATCACAGTGGCGCGACCGCGCCGGAATCGCACCGGCTTCAGCCCGCTCGCGGTGCGTTCAGCCTACGGCCACCGCAGACGCCGGTCGTAGGCTGGTGGGATGAACCAGCCAGCCCGGGCCGCCGCCGACCGTTGCCCTGGGGTCTTCGACACGCATCCGGCGGCCGACGGCGCACTGGCCCGGGTCCGGCTGCCGGGCGGGCGGATCCGCCCGGATCAGCTGGAGGTGCTCGCCCGGGCGGCGGCCGACCATGCCGACGGACACCTGGAGCTGACGGTGCGCGGCAACCTCCAGCTGCGCGGGATCACCGACGTCGAGGCCGTCGCCGAGGCGGTCGTCGCGGCCGGGCTCGCGCCGAGCAGCACCCACGACAAGGTGCGCAACATCGAGCTGAGCCCCCTGACCGGGCGCATCGGCGGGGTCGCCGATGCGCGTCCGCTCGCCGCCGCCCTCGACGACGCCCTGCGCGCCGACCCGGCCGCCGCGTCCCTGTCGGGCCGGTTCCTGTTCGGCATCGACGACGGCCACGGGGACATCGCCGCCCGACGCCCGGATGCGTGCGCGGTGATCCGGGCCGACACGCCGCTCGCGGCGGACAGTGCTGTCGCGGCCGAGTTCCCCCTCGCCGCCGGCACCTCCCTTGCGGCGGACATCAGCATCGGCGGGGTCGCCGTCGGGTCGGCGAGTGGTTCGGAGGCGATCGTTCGCGCGCTGATCGCGGTGGCTGCCGGTCTGGGCGAGGTCTCGCCCGGCGCGTGGCGGGTCCGCGACCTCGACACCGACGCCCGGCGTCGACTCACCGACCTCGTCGCGTCGGGTCTCGACCCGGTGATCGACAACGACCCGGACACCACGCCGAGCGCCCCCGGCGAGCCGATCGTCGGCTGGTTCGACCAGGACGACGGCGCGGTCCTGCTCGGCGCGGTCGTCGAACTCGGTCGGTTGCCGGCCCGGCTGGCGGAGTTCATCGCGGCGGTCCAGGCGCCGATCGTGTTCACGCCCGACCGCGAGATCCTGCTCTGCGATCTCGGCGAGGGCGTGGCCGAGACCGTCGTCCGCGTGCTCGCCCCGATGGGCCTGATCTTCGACGCCGCGTCGCCCTGGGCGTCCGTCAGCTGCTGCGTCGGAGCGCCGGGGTGCGCGTCCGCCCACGCCCCGGTCCGGGACGACCTGATGGCCCGGGTGCAGGCCGGCGACCCCGTCGACGAACGCGAGCACTGGGTCGGTTGCGCCCGTGGCTGCGGATCGCCGGCCGAATCCCACCTCTCGGTGGAGGCCACGCCCGACGGCGGATACGAACGGCGGCGCCGTTAGGCTCGTCAGCACCATGACCGAGTACCTACGAGACGGCGCCGCGATCTACCGTCAGTCCTTCGCCACGATCCGCGCCGAGTCCGACCTCTCCGCGTTCGCGCCCGACGTCGCGACCGTGGTCGTCCGGATGATCCATGCATGCGGCCAGACCGACCTGACGCGCGACGTGATCGCGACGCCCGGTGTCGTGGCGGCCGCGCGCGGCGCGCTGGAGGCCGGCGCCCCGATCCTCTGCGACGCCAACATGGTGGCCTCCGGCATCACCCGCAAACGCCTCCCCGCGGACAACGAGGTGCTCTGCCACCTGTCCGAACCCACTCTCCCGACTCTTGCCGAGCAGCTGGGGACCACGAGAACCGCTGCCGCACTGGAGTTCTGGTTGCCCCGCCTGGAAGGTGCGGTGGTCGCGATCGGCAACGCGCCGACCGCACTGTTCGCGCTGCTCGACATGATCGACGACGGTGCGCCCCGTCCCGCCGCGATCGTCGGCGCACCCGTCGGTTTCGTCGGCGCGGTCGAATCCTGCGCGGCCCTGGCCGAGCGCGACGACCTCGAGTTCATCACGGTCACGGGCCGGCGCGGCGGGTCGGCGATCACCGCGGCCGCGGTCAACGCGCTCGCGACCCCGAAGGAATGACGATGGCCCCCATGCACTCGGACAGCCCGGCCGCCGGACAGACGTCGGGTCAGGGCACGCTCTACGGCATCGGGCTCGGCCCGGGCGACAGCGAACTGATGACGGTGAAGGCCGCCCGCCTCATCACCACCGCGGATGTGATCGCGTATCACTCTGCGCGCCACGGCAACAGCATCGCGAGGTCGGTCGCGGAGCCGTACCTGCGCGAGGGCCAGACCGAGGAACGTCTGATGTACCCGGTCACCACCGAGACGACCGACCACCCCGGCGGCTACCAGGGCGCACTCGACGACTTCTACACCGAGAGCGCCGAACGTCTCGCGGTGCACCTGCGGGCCGGGCGTGACGTCGTCCTCCTCGCCGAGGGCGATCCGCTCTTCTACAGCTCGTACATGCACATGCACAAGCGGCTGTCGCCGCACTTCGACGCCGAGATCGTGCCCGGCGTGACCTCGGTGAGCGCGGCGTCGGCGGCCACCGGAGTCCCGCTCGTCGAGGGCGAGGAGACCCTGACGGTCGTTCCGGGTACGGCGTCGACGTCGGAGCTGCTCTTCCGCTTCCGTTCCGGGGACGCGATCGTCGTGATGAAACTCGGCCGGACCTTCGAGCGGGTGCGTGACGCGCTCCGCGAGGCCGGGCGTCTCGACGAGGCGTTCTACGTCGAGCGGGCCTCCACGACGGTCGAACGGGTGCTCCCGGCCGCCGACGTGAATCCCGCGGAGGTGCCCTACTTCTCGATCCTCGTCGTCCCGGGACGCCGCAACAATCCGAGGTTCGAGCCGGAACCCGTGCCCGGTGAGCTCGTCGTCGTCGGGCTCGGCCCGGGCCACGACAGCTGGACCACCCCGGAGGTGCGCACCGAGCTGGCCACGGCCACCGACCTCGTCGGGTACACCACCTACCTCAAGCGCGTCACCCCTCGCCCGGGCCAGCGCGTGCATGCCAGCGACAACCGGGTGGAGGCCGAACGCGCCGAATTCGCCCTCGACCTCGCCCGACGCGGCGCGCGTGTCGCCGTCGTCTCCTCCGGTGATCCCGGCGTGTTCGCGATGGCCGCCGCAGTCGCCGAGGTTGCCGCACAACCGCGGTGGCACGAGGTGCCCGTCCGCGTGGTGCCCGGCGTCACCGCGGCCACCGCGGTCGCCGCAGCGGTCGGCGCGCCCCTCGGACACGACTTCGCGGTCATCTCGCTCTCCGACCGGCTCAAGCCGTGGTCGGTCATCGAACGACGCATCCGTGCCGCGCTCGGCGCCGATCTGGTCATCGCCATCTACAACCCGGGGTCGGCGAGCCGCACCTGGCAGGTCGGCGCCCTGCAGCACACGCTCACCCAGACGGTGTCGCCCGACCGCGTCGTGGTGCTCGGGCGAGATGTCGGCGGTCCGGAGCAGCAGCTCACCATCACCACGGTCGCGGACTTCGACCCTGCCGTCGTGGACATGCGCACGATGATCATCATCGGATCGTCGGCGACCCGGGTCGTGCAGCGCGCAGCGGGCCCGCTCGTGTTCACGCCACGCAGCCACCGCCCGGTGGACACCACCGATCAGACTGCCGACGAGTCAGCCGAGCAGCGCCTCGAGCCAGTCCCGGGCGGCCCCGACCTCTGAGACGACCGGCGAGTCGGGCTCGTCGGGCCGGTCGACCATGATGACCTCGATCCCGAGTTCGGCGGCGGCCGCCAGCTTCGCCGACGTCAGCGGCCCGCCGCTGTTCTTGGTGACCAGCATGTCGATGTCGTTGTCGCGCAACAGCCTCGACTCCGACGCGTGGTCGTAGGGCCCGCGCGAGCGCACCACCTCGTGGTGAGGCGGGAGCGCTCCGGTCGGGGCGTCGACGACCCGGATCAGGAACCACGCCGACTCGATCCCCGCGAAGACCCCGACGTCCTGACGTCCGGTGGTCAGGAAGACCCGCCCGCCCCGGGCGGCCACTTCTCGTGCGGCAGAGGGCAGGTCGGGCACACGGATCCAGGTGTCGGAGTCGCCGGGCACCCACGGATCGCGGCGCAGACGCAGCAGCGGTAGCCCCGCGTCGGCCGTGGCTCGCGCCGCATTGCGGGTGATGGTCGCGGCGAACGGGTGGGTGGCATCGACCACGGCCTGAATCCGGTTGCTCTGCAACCAGTCGCGGAGACCATCGGATCCACCGAATCCGCCGATGCGCACCGGGCCGACCGGCAGACGGGGGTCGTTCACCCGACCCGCAAGGGAACTGATGAATTCGATGCCGGACTCGCTCAGGGCCGAGGCCAACGCCCGCGCCTCCCCCGTCCCGCCCAGGATCAGGATGCGCCGAGCGTCATCCGGCGGGCTCGAATCGGTTGTGTCGGGACCGGTCACCGCGTCGACTCACGGTCGGTGCGGAGCTTGGTCATGCGCGCGTGCGAGTACAGGTAGCTGTCGGTGGCCTCGGACCTCGCCGGGTCCAGCACACGACCGACGAAGATGACCGCGGTCCTGCGGATGTCGGCGGCGTCCAGTGTCTCGGGCAACCGGCGCAGCGGGCACCGTACGATCTGCTCGTTCGCGCGACTCGCGAACGCCACTGTCGCGGTAGGACATTCACTGCCGTAGTGCGGGGCGAGCGCCGCCACGATCTCCTCGGCGCGGTGTGCCGCGAGATGAAGTGCGAGCGTCACCCCGGTCGCGGCGAGACTCGCGAGGTCCTCCCCCGGCGGCATGTCGGTCGACAGTGTCGACACCCGCGAGATCAACAGGCTCTGGCCGACGCCCGGGACGGTCAGTTCGGTGCCCAGAGCGGCCGCGGCCGCCGCGAACGCCGGGACACCCGGCACGATCCGGTGATCGATACCGCGTGCGGTCAGTTCGCGCTGCTGCTCGGCCAGCGCCGAGTAGAGGCTGAGGTCACCCGAGTGCAGGCGCGCCACGTCATGACCCCGCGCGTCGGCGGCGGCGATGACATCGATGATGTCCGGCAACGGCATCCGTGCAGTGTCGACGAGTTCGACCCCGTCGGGACACAGCGCCAGGAGTTCCGGCGGCACCAGCGATCCCGCGTAGACACAGGTGCCGCATTCCCCCAGCAGGCGCGCACCCCGGAGGGTGATGAGGTCGGCCGCGCCGGGACCGGCCCCGATGAAGTAGACGGTCATCGGACTGCCTCCGCGGGTTCGGGCCCGGGGTCGGGCGTCGACGGCGCCGGTTTGTCGACCGCCCACTGCACGATCGGCAGTGCCGGACGCCAGGTGCTCATCGTGCCGAGGGGCGCCACGGTCTCGACCGACAGTCGGCGCAACGTGCCCCCGAGTTCGCCGTGCCGCCGGGTCACGAGGGCCTGGTTCTCGACCGTCACCGCGTTGACGACGAGCCGGCCGCGGTCGGCGAGCGCCGCCCAGGCGAGCGACAGGATCTCCTCGTCGAGTCCGCCGCCGATGAAGACCGCGTCGGGACGGGGTGCGTCGGCGAGTTCGTCGGGAGCCGGCCCCCGCACCGTGAGCCGGTGCGCCACCCCGTGGCGGGCTGCGTTGCGGCGCAGCCGCTCAGCACGTTCGGAGTCGCGTTCGAAGGCGACGACCGTCCCACGGTCGTCGGCACGCAACCATTCGATCGCCACGCTGCCGGAACCGGACCCGATGTCCCACAGGGTCTGCGCCCCGGCCGGGCCGAGCGCGCACACGGTCAGGGCGCGAATCGTCGACTTGGTGATCTGGCCGTCGTGCTCATAGGCATCGTCCGGCCGGCCGGGGAGGCGGGACCGGCGGGGCCCAACGCAGTCGACGGCGACAATGTTCAGCGGGTCCCCGGCCCGACGGCGCCACGACTCCGCGGTGTCGGTGGCGATCTGTTCGGCAGGGCCACCGAGTTGCTCGAGAACGGTCATCGTCGAAGACCCGAAACCGGCATCGACGAGCAGCGTCGCAACGGATGCGGGGGTGGTCTCGTCGCGGCTCAGTACCAACACGCGAGCCCCGTCGGTGACCTCGCCGAGCACGACGCTCGGCTCGGCCCGCACCGCGCTGACGATCCGGGCGGTCGCGAGATCCCAGCCGAGGCGCGCACAGGCCAGACTTGCGCTGGACACCGCCGGATACACCCGCACCCGGTCCGCGCCGACGCGGCCGATGATGCTGGCGCCGACCCCGTGGAACATCGGGTCGCCGCTGGCCAGGATGTGGACGATGCCCGCGTGCGCGGTGCCGTCCTCGATGGGCCCGCTCGCTGCGCTCCCGGCGCCCGCCACGACCTCGGCCAGGTGTTCCGACATCGGTGACCGCCACGGGCGCAGTTGCGCGCCGAGTTCGGATGCAGCGCCGTCGAGGAGCGCCAATTGTCGTGCGGCACCGTAGATCACCTGCGCACGACGCAACTCGTCACGCACCGTCTCGCCGAGTCCGGGCCAACCATCGGCACCGATTCCGATCACGACGAACTCGGATGCGGGTGGCGACCCGTGAGTTGTATCCGGGGCCGTCATCGGGGAAGTCTCCGCCACACGGCGCGTGGCAGCAGGCGCATCCCGAAGAACACGGGGCGGAGCGCACCCGGGATCCAGACCTCGCCGCGTCCCTTGTGGAAGGCGCGCGCCACCGCGTCGGCCACCTGCTCGGGATTGCGCGACAGCGGTGCGGGTTTCACTCCGGACTCCATCAGGTCGCGGGTCATCGCGCCGACCACGAACCCGGGACGGGCCAACAGCAGGCGGGCGCCGGTGCCGTGCAACGCATCTGCGAGACCGCTCGCGAACCCGTCGAGTCCGGCCTTCGTCGAGCCGTAGACGTAGTTGGCACGGCGCACCCGGATACCCGCGACCGACGAGAAGACGATGATCGTGCCTGAGCGCTGAGCGCGCAGGACGGACGCGAGCGGTGTGAGCACGCTGATGTGGGCGTAGTAGTCGGTGTGGGCGATCTGAAGCGCATGTGCCACATCGGTTTCGGCGCGGGCCTGGTCCCCCAGGATGCCGAACGCGACGATCGCGATCCCGATCGGCCCGTACCGCTGCGCCAGTGACTCGACGAGTGCGGGGTGGGAGTCGGTGTCGTTCGCGTCGAATGCGACGGTGTGCACCGCCACCACCCCGGCGTCGAGGAGGCGAGCCGTCTCGTCGGCCAGGTCGTCGGGGCGACGAGCCGCCAGCACGACGGTCCGCCCGTGAGCGAGACGCGCGGCGGTGGCCACGCCGATCTCACTGCGGCCGCCGAACAGCACGAGGGTGCCGGCCGGGTCGGCGTCCGGACGCGCCGATGCCCCGTTGCTGCGTGATGACATGACCACCAGTATCGCACCGGCCCCGAGACCGACCTCTATCGTGGGGTCATGCCTCGCACCGCCGCCGACCTAGGATCCGATGCGCTCGCGTTCCTCACCGAACGCCACCTCGGGACCCTCACCACGCTGCGCGCCGACGGCACGCCACACGCCGTCGCCGTCGGCTTCACGTGGGATCCCGAGGCCGGACTGGCACGGGTCATCACCTCTGACGGCAATCAGAAGGTCCGCAACGCCGAGCGTGGCGCCTACGCGGCCGTCACGAATGTCGACGGCCCGCGGTGGTTGACCCTGGAGGGGCCCGCGACGGTCCGCCGCGAACCCGACCACGTGCGCGAGGCCGAGCAGCGCTACGCGCAGCGATACCGGGAACCCAGGCCGAATCCGCGCCGCGTGGTGATCGAGATCAGCGTGGCCCGGGTGCTCGGTTCCGCATCACTATTCAGCTAGCTGTAAGACCC
The DNA here is from genome assembly GCF_022348225.1 of Gordonia sp. McavH-238-E. NCBI lineage: Bacteria > Bacillati > Actinomycetota > Actinomycetes > Mycobacteriales > Gordoniaceae > Gordonia > Gordonia sp. McavH-238-E. Next base: position 163,373 of record NZ_JAKRFE010000001.1, on the reverse strand, counting down.
GGGCAGGTTGTGAACGTGTAGGCGTTCGATCGGGGTGAGTCCGCCGATGCCGCTGTGGGCTCGGTGGTGATTGTAGTGGTGCAGCCAGTCGTCGTAGGTGGCTGTGCGGGCGGTCTCTGAGCTGTAGAACTCGGCGTAGGCCCATTCCGAGGCCAGGGTGCGATTGAAGCGCTCGACCTTGCCGTTGGTTTGCGGACGGTAGGGACGGGTCTTCTTGTGCTTGATCTCGACGCCGAGAGATTCCGCGAAAACCTTTGATCGGTAACACGATCCGTTGTCGGTCATCACTCGCCGCACGGTGATGCCGTGCCCTTGGAAGAAGGCCATCGCCCGGTCCCAGAACTGCGCGGCGGTCTCTTTACGTTCGTCGGTGAGGATCTCCGAGTACGCCAGCCGGGAATGGTCATCGACGGCGTGGTGCAAGTACGCGTACCCCGGGCGGTGTTTCTTGTTGTGCCGGTTGCCGATCGTGCGCCCGAGTTTGCGGTGCCCACCGCCATCGGGGATGCGGCCGAGCGTCTTGATGTCGACGTGGATCAGGTCGCCGGGAGCGTCGTGTTCGTAGCGGCGTGGCGGGGTCCGGCGTACCGGAAGACCGGTGGCCTGATCCAAGTGACGCAACAGCGGCATCCGATACCGGCGCAACACCGCCTCGACGGTCGATCTCGCCAGCCGCAGGTGCGCGGCGATACGTGCAGCGCCCCAGCGACGGACAAACCGCAGCTTGATGATTCGACGTTCACGGCGCACCGCAAGTCGGGTGGGTGAGCGGTGGGGGCGGCTGGAGTGATCTGCCATGCCGGCCTCACCGGTCTGCCGGTAGCGGTCAGCCCACTTATTGGCGGTCGCGGTGGAGCAGTTGAATCGTTCCGCGGCTCGTCGCAGAGGCCAACCCTGGTCGACGACGCACTGAGCCAGGGCCAGACGGCCACGTTCGGTGAGAAAAGCATTACGGTGGGTCATGAGGGCCTCTTGGTGATCGGCGTGTGTGTGGTAACCACATCGATACCGGAGGCCCTCACCTGTTGACCGGAACCACGCCGTTCACAACCTCCCCAAGAGTTACAGCTAGCGCCGCGCATGTGAGGTCGACGCTGTTTGACGTGGGCGAGGATGTCGTCGACGGGTTCCCGCCTCTATCACACGTCACCGACAACCGTACTGCGCTATGCGGCCGTCAGATCAATAGCCAGACAATACTTTTCGCCTGTCCTGATCCTCCGATCGCGTGTACACTCGAACGTACATTCGTAGCAACGGGTCTCGGGGGAGGTGACCGTCATGGCCGACACCACACCCGTCGGAGGCGATTCGGCAGCGCCCAAGACGCGTGCCGTCGAGCTGGTGACAGAGCTGCATACGATCCTCGATGAGTTGCAGACTGTGGACTTGTCGCCGTGTACCGATACCGAGTTGGCTGACGTGGCAGCCGATACCGAACGTGCCATCGCACGCCTGACCGTTGCCGGTGACCGGCAGATCGATCAGGTCGAGGCTCGTGACCTACCCCGCAAGTCCGGCTGCCGGACACTCATGCAGTTCATGACCCACCGGCTGCGGGTCTCCAACCCGGTGCGGCGGCGTAAGCAGATGGACGCCACCGCCACCCGCACCAGCCTCGGCGGCGAAGTGCTTACGCCCGAACACCCGTCCCTCGCCGAGGCATTCGCACAAGGTTCCGTCGGAACCGCCCACCTCCAGGCAGCCCTCGACGTCCTCGACCAGATCCCCCACGCTGTCGACCACGACGTGAAGGTCGCGGCCGAACGACAAATGGCCGAGATCGCCGCCGATCACACACCCGCCGACATCACCCAACTCGGCGCGCGACTCCTCGCGCACCTCGACCCGGACGGCACCCTGGCCGACGGCACCGACCAGAAACGACGCCGCAACCTGTGGATCGGTCGGCAACGAGCCGACGGCACCGCCACCATCTCCGGCACCCTGACCCCCGAACTCCACGCCCGGTTGACGATGATGTTCGCCGTCTGGGGCAAACCTGGACTCAACAACCCCGACGACCCGAACTCGCCCAGCGGACCCGCCGGCACCGCCGACCCCGACGCCCTCGCGCTCGCAGCCGATCGTGACGGCCGCACCCTCGCCCAGACGAATCACGACGCGCTCGACGCCGCACTCACCGCTGGCTTCGCCGACGGGATTCTCGGAACCTCGCACCGCGGCCTGCCCGCCCATCTGATCATCAAAGCCGACCTCAATGAACTGATCCGCGAAGCCGGGCTCGCCACCACCGCCACCGGCACCCTGCTGCCCATCCCCGACCTGATCGCGATGGCCGGCGACGTGCAGCCGTGGTTGGCGATCTTCAAAGACGCCACCGCGGTGCCGCTGCACTTCGGTAGGGGCAAGCGTCTGGCCACCCGCGAACAACGCCTCGTCTCCTTCGCCCGCCCCGACGGTGAAGTGTGCTCGGCACCCGGCTGCGATCAACCCGCCACCCACGTCGAACTCCATCACGCCCAAAAGGATTGGGCCAAGGGTGGTCTCACCGACATCGACGACCTCGCACCCGCCTGCCCACGGCACAACCGCATGGTCGGCGACCAACCCGGCCAATACACCACCCACATCGAACGGTCCGGACCCGACGAAGGCCGCTGCCTCTGGCGGTTGAATGCCGAGCCGGGTGCGCCCCCCAGCCCCGAACGCATCAACCGCCGACCCGACATACCCCGGCAGTTCGCCGCACACCTACGCGACATACGCGCCGAGATCCACGGACCGCCAACGCAGCCCGGCGATCAAGCACGCCCCGAGACGCCACACCCCCACGACGCACGCCGCTCATGGCTGACCACCAGCCACGTCATCGACGTCCGCCCACCACGGCCCGGACCACCGATGCCCTGCCCGTCGCTCGTGGAGGCGCATCTGATGACGCTTCTCGCCGACCTCTGACCTGCACCCGGAGCGACACCCATCACACCAACGAACCTCAAGTCGACCGACTGACCTGGACCGAAGTCCGGCAGCCGAAACGACATTCGCCAGTGTCTTCAACCAGCAATGGGGTGGTTGTGGCGCGTGGCTTCGACTCGGCTCCTCGACCTCGACCCGCTCCTTCGTCGCTTGCTCGGCCCGGCGGCTGCGCTCGGTGCCGGCTCGACCAGCGGTGAGGCGGTACCCCTGGCCACACGACGAGTCCACGACTCAACCGCACGGCCATCGTCGTCGGAAGTCGGTGCCGAGCTGCTCAAACACCCTATCGCGCTGGTCAGGGTGCAGATGAGTCGATGTCGCTTGACACCAGCCGCAACTTACAGCCGGACGAGTTCGTGTGGGCGGTTGTTGAGGGACTCGCAGCCGTCCTCCGTGACGACGACGATGTCCTCGATCCGGGCACCCCATCGGCCGGAGACGTAGACGCCCGGCTCCACGCTGAACGCCATGCCGGCCCGCAGCGGGATGTCGTTGCCGCCGACGATGTAGGGCTCCTCGTGCACCGACAGCCCGATGCCGTGCCCGGTGCGGTGGATGAACCGCTCGGCCAGGCCGCGCTCGGCGAGCAGATCGCGCGCCGCGGCATCGATAGACGACGCGGTCACCCCGGGCCGGACAGCGGCCACGGCCGCGCGTTGCGCCTCGAGCAGTGCGGCGTAAGCATCGGCGATGTCGGCGGGCGGATCGTCGAAGCAGTACGTGCGCGTGGAATCGGAGTTGTAGCCCGGCTCGACCGGACCACCGATGTCGACCACGACGATGTCGGACCGCTCGATGACCCGGTCGGAGAACTCATGGTGGGGATCGGCGCCGTTGGGGCCGGACCCGACGATGATGAACGCCGCCTCGGTGTGCCCCTCCTCGAGGATCGCGGCGGCGATGTCGGCGGCGACCTCCCGTTCGGTGCGTCCGGGGACCAGCCAGTCGCCCATTCGCGCGTGCACGCGGTCGATCGCGGCGCCGGCGCGGCGGAGAGCGTCGATCTCCGCGGCGTCCTTGATCATCCGGAGTTCGCGTAGGACGTCGGTCGCCAATTGCGGTGTGGCGCCGGTGTGCCGGGCGAGCGGGATCACGTGCAGGGCGGGCATGGAGTCGGAGACGGCGATGCGCGGTTGCGGCGGCAACCCGGTCAGCGCCAGCGCGTGGGCGTCGTCACCGTCGACCCAGTCGGCCACCTCGATGTCGAGATCGCCCACCGCCGAGGCCGACAGCGACGGGACCTCGAGCCGCGCGATCACCAGTCGTGGGTCACCGGCCGCGGGGATCACGAGCGCCGTGAGCCGTTCGAAGGTCTCCGCCCGCGATCCCACCAGATAGCGCAGGTCCGGTCCGGGTGCGACGACGAGCGCGTCGAGATCTGCGGCGCGGGTGAGGTCGGCGGCACGGCGGACCCGGTCCCGGTACACCTCCGCGCCGAAGAGCGGTTCGGCCCCCACTCCCGACGTCGCGACCCGTGCTGCTCCGTTCCCAGATGCCATGCGACGAACACTACCGCCGACTCATGACAGAGTGTGGGGGTGACGGATTCGTTGATGCTGCTCGACGGCGCGAGCCTGTGGTTCCGATCGTTCTTCGCCCTCCCGGAGAAGATGACGAGTCCGGACGGACGCCCGGTCAACGCGGTCAGGGGTTTCGTCGACACCATCGCCAATCTCGTGGTGCGCGAACGGCCGTCGCGCCTGGTGGTGTGTCTGGACCTCGACTGGCGCCCGGAGTTCCGCACCGACCTGATCCCCACCTACAAGGCCCATCGCGTCGCGGTCCCCGACGGTGACACCGAGGCCGGGGGCACCGATGTCGAGGGCCGGGAGGTCGACGTCGAAGAGGTGCCCGACACGCTCACCCCGCAGGTCGACATGATCATGGCCGTTCTCGCAGCGGCGGGCATCGCGACCTCGGGCGCCGTCGGATGTGAAGCCGACGATGTGATCGGCACCCTTGCCTACGACGAGGCGAACGATCCGGTGATCGTCGTCAGTGGGGATCGGGACCTGCTGCAGGTGGTCGCCGACGATCCGGTACCGGTGCGCGTCCTCTACGTCGGCCGAGGGTTGGCGAAAGCCGAGATGATGGGTCCGGTGGAAGTTGCCGAGAAGTACGGCGTGCCGGTCGACCGCGCCGGGATCGGCTACGCGGAGATGTCGATGTTGCGCGGTGACCCCTCGGACGGGTTGCCGGGTGTGGCCGGTATCGGTGAGAAGACCGCGGCGAAGCTGATCACCGAGTACGGCAGCCTCGACGCCCTGGAGGCGGCCGCCGCCGACCCGTCGTCGTCGGTGCCCACCCGGAGCCGGAAGTCACTGCTCGCGTCGGTCGACTACCTGCAGGCGGCACGCATCGTCGTCTCGGTGCGTACCGACGCCGACACCATCGACAGCGGCTCGGACGTGCTGCCGGCCGAGCCCGCCGATCCCGCGGCGCTCGCCGAGCTCGTCGAGGAACTCGGCATCGGGGCGTCGGTCGGGCGGTTGGCGAAGGCCCTCGGATGGCCGCAGGCCGGCTGAGGCCTCTACGTGCCAGCCGGCTGAGGCCTTGGTGTGACAGCCGGCTGAGGTTCGATCAGCTGGGGCGCGAGACCTCGTAGCGTCCGTCGTCGTCGATGAACGTGACGGTGACCTGCTGTTGCTGTCCGCCCACGGTGACCGAGCAGGTGAACGACGCACCGGTCTCGACCCGCTGGCCGGACGGGCACTGCACGTCGGAGACCTCGCTGGCCTGGTAGTCCTCGGTCAGGATCTTCTGCACACCGTCTTGCGCGGCCTGCTGGTCGAGGTTCTTCGGTGCCCAGCCGGGGAACAGGAACGCGGTGATCAGCACGATCGCGGCGATGAGGATCAGCGCACCGCCGCCGACGAACATCAGTGTCCGGGCGGTCTTGTTCGACTTCCCGGTCGCCATCCCGCTGAACTGGTCGCCGCCCCCGTACTGATTCTGACCGTACTGATTCTGGCCGTACTGGTTCTGGCCGTAGGGGTTCTGGGCGTTCGGTCCCGCAACGCCCTGCGGATTCTGGCCGTAGGGCTGCTGGCCGTACTGACCCTGCCCGGGCGCCCCGTACTGGCCGGCCCCGGACCCGTACTGGCCCGGTGCCCCGTACTGGGCAGCCGGCTGGCCGTACTGCTGCTGTGCGCCCGGTTGACCGTACTGACCGGGATTGCCCACCTGCGTCGGCTGCGACTGGGCCGGGCCCGAATACGGTGGTTGACCCGGTGCTCCGTAAGGCTGCTGGTACGGGTTCTGCTGGTACGGATCCGGTTGCGGCTGACCATGACCCGGGTTCTGCGCGGCCGGGTTGGGGGCCATGGTGGTCGGATCCGCCTGCGGCGCGCCGGACTGCCCGCCGCCGGGAAGGTTCACGATCTCGGTCTTGCCGTCCGTACCGGACTGATCGCCGGAAGGGCCCGGGTTCGCTTGCGGATTCGGGTGAGACGGATTGGGGTTGTACGGGTCGGTCATGAATCCCTCCCACTCGGCCGTCCACCCGCTGACGGGTGCCGGCGAACTGTGACGTCGCGGCGATGTCGGGGCAGAGCACGCCGACACCGAATGCGGGATGAACGTTACCTCAGCTGCCTGGGACTATCAGCAAACATCGCACGTGCCCCGCGGACGCGTCGTCCGGTGAACCGACACCCGCGGACCGGCCTCCCGACTCAGCCTGGTGCGCGGCGGCTCAGCCGAGTTCGGCGGCGACCACGCCGCGGCGGATCGCCTTGACCGCTGCCCGCGCCGTCCCGCCGAGGCGGGTGTCCGACCCCACCCCGAGCCGGATCTGTTCGAGAAGATCCACGACCTGCCGGTTCCACCGCACGAAGTCGCCCGGCGAGAGCAGCTGCCCGCGTTCACCCGCCAGGAGCAGAGCCTCCCCGAGCGAGCGTCCCGAGGCCCAGGTCGCCACGGCGACCGAGAATCCGGTGTCGGGTTCGCGCGTCGGACTCACCCGATGACGCTGCTCGATCGCCGTGACCCGCGACCAGATCTCCACCGTCGCCGCCATCGCGGCACGCATCGAGCTGCTGCCCGGCAGTGCGTCGACTCCGCTGTAACTGTCACGCCGGCTCTCGTAGACGAGCGCCGCGACCACCGCGGCGAGGTCGGCCGCGGAGAGGTCGTCCCAGACGCCGGCCCGGATGCACTCGGTCACCACCAGGTCGCTCTCGCTGTAGATGCGGCCGAGAAGCTTGCCCGAGTCCGTCACGGCCATCGTGTGGCCGGTGGACTCGGTCGATTCGGCGACGCGTTCGAGGTATCCCAGTTCGCGGAGGACGCCGACGATGTGATCGAACGTGACGCCGAGCGTCGACGTCCGCTCCCCGATACTGCGCTCGGCGTCGACGATGTCGCGCACCAGCCGGTTACGGCGTTCGGCGAGCCGGAACAGGTCGTCGCCGTTCGGCAGCTGATGCGCCGGATGCGCGCGCAAGGTGCGCCGAAGGTGCGCGAGCTCGGTGTCGTCGGCGGCGTCGGCGCGCTTCTTCTGGCGTCCGCGCGGCATCTCGATGCCGGTCGAGCGCAGCGCCGACGCCAGATCGCGCCGCCCGCGGCCGGTGCGTCGGTCCGCGTTCTTCGGCAGCCGCATGTTGCCCAGCACCTCGGGCGGGTTGACGAAGTCGCGGGTGCCGACGCGTCCGCACCAGGCGTCCTCGGTCAGCACGAGCGGCTTGGGATCCTGTGCCTGAGTGGCCGGTTCGATGATGACCGCCAGACCACGGTGCCGGCCGACCGGAACGCCGATGACATGCCCGCGTTTGAGTGCCGCCAGGTCGGCGGTGATGGCGTCGTGCGTGTCGACCCGCTTGCGGTACTTGAGATCTCGCTCGCGACGCCGGATGTCTTCGCGCAGGGTGACGTAACCGAGGAACCCGGCGTAGGGCTCGTCCTCCGAATCCGACTGAGCCTCAGCAGGTTCCAGACCGCGTGCCTGCGCCGCGCGAGCGAGCTCGCCGTCGAGTTTACGGAGCGCCCGCTGCGCCTCGTCCAGTTTCCGCGCCTGCCCGACGACCGAACGGTCGGCCTGGAACTGCGCGAACGATCGGTGCAGCAGCTCGCGGGCGCCGTCGAGGCCCAACCGCCCGAGCAAGTTGACCGCCATGTTGTACTCCGGCGAGAACGAGCTGCGCAGCGGGAAGGTCCGGGCACCGGCGAGGCCGGCCACCTCCTCCGGGACCACCTCGGGTGTCCACACGACGACCGCGTGGCCCTCGACGTCGATCCCGCGACGACCGGCGCGTCCGGTCAGCTGCGTGAACTCGCCGGGGGTCAGATCGACGTGGGCTTCGCCGTTGTACTTGACGAGTCGCTCGAGAACCACCGAGCGGGCGGGCATGTTGATGCCGAGCGCGAGGGTTTCGGTGGCGAACACCATGCGCACCAGTCCGCGCACGAACAGTTCTTCGACGGTGTGCCGGAATGTCGGGAGCATGCCCGCGTGGTGGGAAGCGAGGCCGCGGCGCAGGCCCTCCCGCCATTCGTGCACCCCCAGCACATCGAGGTCGGTCGGCGACAACTCGGTGAGGTGGCGGTCGACGATCGCGTCGACCTCACCGATCTCCGCCGGTGTGAGGAGCGAGAGACCCGACCGCAGACACTGCGCCAGGGCGGCGTCGCATCCGGCACGCGAGAAGATGAAGCCGATGGCCGGGAGCAGGGCCTCCCGGTCGAGTCGCGTGACGAGGTTCGGGCGGGACAATGCCGGTCCCCGTCCGTCCCGCCTGCGGGGTCCGCTGCCGCGCCCTCGGCCGCGGCCGCGCGCCGACTCCCGCTCGTCGTCGGCCATCAGGATTCGGTGCCGGATCTGACGTTTCAGCTCCGGATTGACCCGCGGGCGCGTTCCGGCCTTGCGCGCCGGTCCGGTGTCGGCCGGGTCGAACAGGTCGAACAACCGCTGGCCGACGAGCATGTGCTGCGACAGCGGGACCGGCCGGTGCTCGTCGACGATCACCGAGGTGTCCCCGCGGACCGTCTGGATCCAGTCGCCGAACTCCTCGGCATTGCTCACCGTCGCCGACAGACTCACCACCCGCACCGACGGTTCGAGGTGCAGGATCACCTCTTCCCACACGGCCCCGCGGAACCGATCGGCCAGGAAGTGCACCTCGTCCATGACGACGTGCGACAGCCCGTCCAGCGCCCGCGATTCGGCATAGATCATGTTGCGCACGACCTCGGTCGTCATCACGACGACCGGCGCATCCGGGTTGATGGAGCTGTCGCCGGTCAGCAGCCCGACCGACTCGGACCCGTGAACGGCCACCAGGTCGTTGTACTTCTGGTTGCTGAGGGCCTTGATCGGCGTGGTGTAGAAGCACTTCGTGCCCCCGGCCAGCGCGAGGTGCACGGCGAACTCGCCGACGATGGTCTTGCCCGCGCCGGTCGGCGCGCACACCAGCACGCCGTGCCCGCCTTCGAGTGCCTCGCACGCGCGGAGCTGGAAGGCGTCGAGCCGGAAAGCGAGTCTCGACGTGAACGAGTCGAGTTGTGTCACAGGACGTCGTCGAAGGTTGCGCGTTCGCGGGCCGACGCACGGCTCGTACCGGCGCCGACACGACTCGCGGGAGCCGGGATCGGCGACGCCGGAGCGATGGGCTTCGTCGGCGGCAGCGGGCTGGCCTCGTCATCGGAGAGATCGGCCCAGGCCGACGCCTTCTTGGCCTTGCGCTTGTCCACGATGCGTGCGAACTGGATCGCGAACTCGAGCAGCACGGTGAGCGCGAGCGCCAAGGCCAGCATCGTGAAGGGGTCCTGTCCCGGTGTCGCGATGGCTGCGAAGACGAAGACCGCGAAGATGAGGCCACGCCGCCAGCTCTTCAGCCGGGCGTACGTCAGCACGCCCACCACGTTCAGCGCGATGATCAGCAGCGGGAGTTCGAAACTCACGCCGAAGATCACGAGCACGTTGAGCATGAAGCCGAAGTACTGGTCACCGGCCAGAGCCGTGACCTGGACCTCGTTGCCCACGGTCAACAGGAAGTCGAAGGCCTTGGCGACCACCAGGTAGGCCAGCACGGCGCCGCTGACGAAGAGGGTCGTCGCCATCGCGACGAACATGATGCCGTAGCGACGTTCGTGGGAGTGGAGACCCGGAGTGATGAACTGCCAGACCTGATAGATCCAGACCGGGCAGGCGAGCACGACACCCGCGGTCAGCGCGACCTTCAGACGAAGCATGAACTGGTCGAACGGACCGGTCGCGAGAAGTCGGCACGAATCGTCCGGGGTCAACGTCGCGCGCGACGACGCGGGCAGATCGCAGTACGGTCCGCGCAGCACGTCGCCGAGCGACGAGATACCCAGGAAGCCGTGGCTGTACCAGACGAACCCGAAGATCGTGGTGACGATGATGGCGAGCAGCGAGATGACCATACGAGTGCGCAACTCGTACAGGTGCTCGACCAACGACATGGTGCCGTCGGGATTGAGCTTTCGCTTACGTTGCCGGGGGTCGAGTCGTCGGGGAATCGGAAGAGAGCGCACTGGCGATGCTCCGACGCGCCCCTAAGCCGATTTCTTGACGTCGGCGTCGCGCTGCGTGGTGGGCTGGGTGGAGTCACCCGCGGGCAGCTCACGCCGCGACGGATCGGCCGGCGTCGCGTCGGCGGTGGCCTGCGAGTCCTTGTCGTCGTCCTTCTGCATCTCCTTGACCTCGCTCTTGAAGATGCGCAGCGACTGTCCCAGACCTCGGGCGGCGTCCGGCAGCTTCTTCGAGCCGAACAGGATCAGCAGCACAATGGCGACGATCGCCCAGTGCCACCATGACGTGAAGCCCATGAGATCACCCTTCAGATCGGATCAGACAGTGCCCAATGCTACCCGACATGCGGCCGGCCGGGAGGGGGCCAGGCGGGATGATCCCCCCAGCCCAGCGGCGGTGACCCTCAGCGATAGCGCGCGCGTGCGGCTGTTGCGGAGTCGGCGACCGCCGCGGCGACCGCCGGTTCGTCGACGACCCGCACGGCCCCGGCGAATCCGAGCAGGAAGCGGGTGAGCCACTCCGGCGACCCGTAGACCAGTCGGGCGCGAACGGGCAGGTCGGCGTCGGGTCGGTCCTCGACGTTCTCGACGGGTTCGAGCGGATAATAGTCGAGAACCCACAGATGGTCGGCGTCGATCTCGATCTCGACGGCCGGGAGGTCGGGGTTCTCGGCCACCAGCACCGACTGATTCGACGCCGCGGCCTCGGCCGGCGGGCGGCTCGGCTCGTCCAGGGCCGACGCGGTGTCGACCCGGTCGAACCGGAACAGTCGCACCCCCTCGGCCATCCGGCACCAGGCCTCCAGATAGGTGTGCTGGTCCATGACCTGGAGACGGATCGGGTCGACCACCCGGTCGGTGACGCTGTCGCGCCCGGCCGAGTAGTACCGCAGTCGCAGTGCCCGCGCCTGTTTGGTGGCCTCACGGATCGTCGAATACGTGGGGTTCTCCCCCGACGGATCGGGTGCCGCGTCGGACGCCCCCGCGACCCCGGGCACCGTCGCACCCACCGCCTGCTCGATCTTCGCGATCGCCCGGCGCGCCGCGGCCACGTCGACGACACCCGGCGTCTCGACCAGCGCCCGTAATGCGACGAGGAGCGTGCTGGCCTCGACGGTCGTCAGCCGCAACGGCCGGTCCATGCCGGCGGTGAAGCCGACCGTCACGAAGCCCTCGCTGAACTCGAGCTCGATGAGGTCATCGGGGTAGTAGCCGGGCAGCCCGCAGACGAAGAGCAGCTCGAGATCTTTGGTGAGCTGTGCCTGGGTGACCCCGAGTTCGGCCGCGGCCTGCACGATCGAGATGCCGCGGCGGGCCTGGAAGTACGGGACCATGGCCAGCAGCCGGTTGAGGCGCGACGGTGCTGCGGCGGCCATCAGGCGCTCACCCCGCTCAGGCGGTCGAGGCTCGCGACGACGAGTTCGCGCAGCTCCGGCGGATCCAGGACGACCGCGTCCCGGCCCACACCCAGGACCATGCGGGCAACCGCGGTCAGCGAGTGGATCTCGAGGGTGACGATGTCGCCGGGTTCGCCGTCGAAGTCGGCGGGCTCGGTTGCCGTCGCAGCGCGACGCAGGCCGAACGCCCGGTCGGCCGCCACCCAGATCCGCGCGGTCCGGCCGTCGGACCCGGACGCGGAATCGACGGCGGCGGAGACGATCTGCTGGAGATCTGTGCCGGCCGGGACCACCACCGCGTCAGCGGCGCCGACCGCGGAAACCGCCGCGATGCGCGACAGCCGGAACGTCCGGGTGGCGTCGCGATCCCGGTCGTGCCCGACGAGGTACCAGCGACCCCGATGGGACACCACTCCCCACGGTTCGACGCGCCGCGTGGTCGGCGCGGCGGCCGCCGACGACCGATGCCGGAACTCGACAGCACGCCCGTCCTGGACCGCGGCGAGCAGACCCGCGATGACTTCTTCGGACCCGAGCGATCGCGACGACCCGCCCGTGGTGATCCCCAGATCGTCCTCGGAACGGACATCCAGCCCCGCGGCCCGCAACTTGAGGATCGCCGTCTGGGACAGCGTCGAGACCTCCGGCGTGTCCCACAGCGCGGCGGCCATGGCGATGGCCGCCGCCTCGTCGGACTCCAGGGAGATCTCGGGCAGCTCGTAGGAATCGCGGTCGATGCGGTATCCCTCGGCGCCGGCGGCCATCGGCGACCGGCCGGTGACGAGCGGGATCCCGAGGTCGCGCAACTCGTTCTTGTCCCGCTCGAACATCCGGTTGAACGCCTCGTCGGACTGCCCGTCATCCGAGTAGCCCGCGACATTGCGGCGGATGTAGTCGGCGGTGACGTACTGCCGCGTCCACAGCAGGCAGATGACGAGGTTGAGCAGACGCTCGACTTTGGGGGTTGCCACCGAGTCAGGTTAGAACGTGGCCGTTCACCGCGTGCGGAGGCACGCGGCGTCGGCCGGTATACCGGTGCTCACATCGAGGCGATGAGGCGGTCGACGCGCTCGTCGACGCTGCGGAACGGGTCCTTGCACAACACCGTCCGCTGAGCCTGGTCGTTGAGTTTGAGGTGCACCCAGTCGACGGTGAAGTCGCGGCCGGCCTTCTGCGCGGCCGAGATGAAATCGCCACGGAGCTTGGCGCGGGTCGTCTGGGGCGGCTCGTTGACCGCGGTCTTGATGGCCTCGTCCGTGGTCGCCCGGGCGACCAGGCCCTTGCGCATCAGGACGTCGAAGACGCCGCGTCCGCGTTTGATGTCGTGGAAGGCCAGATCGAGTTGCGCGATCTTCGGATCCGACAGTTCCATCGAGTACCGGTCCTGGTAGCGCTGGAAGAGCTTGCGCTTGATGACCCAGTCGACCTCGGTGTCGACCTTGGCGAAGTCGTCGCTCTCCACGGCATCGAGCATGCGACCCCACAGGTCCACGACCATGTCCATCTCGGGGTCGGGACGTCGGTTGGTGAGGTGTTCGACGGCGCGGGCGTGATACTCGCGCTGGATGTCGAGAGCACTGGCCTGCCGACCACCGGCGAGGCGGACCGGACGTCGGCCGGTCGGGTCGTGGCTGACCTCCCGGATCGCGCGGATCGGGTTGTCGAGCGCGAAGTCCCGGAATGCGACGCCTGCCTCGATCATCTCCAGGACGAGTGCCGCCGAGCCGACCTTGAGGAGGGTCGTCATCTCGGACATGTTCGAGTCACCGACGATGACGTGCAGCCTGCGGTACTTCTCGGCGTCGGCGTGCGGCTCGTCGCGTGTGTTGATGATCGGGCGCGAGCGGGTGGTCGCCGAGGAGACGCCCTCCCAGATGTGCTCGGCGCGCTGCGACAGGCAGAAGGTCGCCGCCTTGGGGGTCTGCAGCACCTTTCCTGCGCCACAGATCAGCTGCCGCGTGACGAGGAACGGCAGCAGGACGTCGGAGATGCGGGAGAACTCCCCCGCCCGGACGACGAGGTAGTTCTCGTGGCATCCATAGGAGTTGCCTGCCGAGTCGGTGTTGTTCTTGAACAGGTAGATGTCGCCGCCGATGCCCTCGTCGGCGAGGCGCTGTTCGGCGTCGACGAGCAGGTCCTCGAGAACGAGCTCGCCGGCCCGGTCGTGATTGATCAGCTGGATGAGACTGTCGCACTCCGCCGTCGCGTATTCGGGGTGCGAGCCCACGTCCAGATAGAGGCGGGCGCCGTTCTGCAAGAAGACGTTCGACGACCGGCCCCAGGACACGACCCGGCGGAAGAGATAGCGCGCGACCTCGTCCGGGCTCAGCCGGCGGTGGCCGTGGAAGGTGCACGTGACACCGAACTCGGTCTCGATGCCCATGATTCGTCGCTGCACTTGACCAACCCTACTCGCGCGGACCGCGGCGGACCGGTCGACACGCACCGGTCGCCGCGACCCGCGGCGTTCTCGTCACTGTTCGGGAGACGGCGTCTCACCAGGGGCTTCGTCGGAACCGGACTGTGTATCCGAGGCCTGGGTATCCGAGGCCAGGGCTTCGGCGACCGTCGGGAGCAGGCCCTCGACCGCAGACGTCGTCAGGCGCCGGAACGCGCGCCGCGGACGGTTGTGGTCGAGGACGGCGACCTCGAGGTCGCCCGCGGCCAGCACCCGCCGTTCGGCCGGGGCCCCGTTGCCGCTGTCGGCCGGGGCCGTCAGTGCGGTCACCGCGACGCCGATGGCGCGGCCGAGTTCCATGTCGGGTTCGTAGCTCTCCTTGAGGGCCGCCGCGATCGGTTCGGTCGCACCGCCCATCACGAGGAAGCGGGTCTCGTCCGTGATCGACCCGTCGTAGGAGATCCGGTACAGCTGCGAACGCTTCGGTTTGCCCGGGCGGGCGACCTCGGCGACGCAGAGTTCCACCTCGAACGGCTTGGCCTGCTCGGTGAAGACGCTGCCCAGCGCGTTGGCGTAGGTGTTGGCCAGTGACAGCCCGGACACGTCGGCCCGGTCGTAGCTGTAGCCACGCATGTCCGCGATCTGGATGCCGGCCTTGCGCAGGCTCTCGAACTCGTTGTACTTGCCCACCGCCGCGAAACCGATCCGGTCGTAGATCTCGCTGGTCTTGCGAAGTGTGTTCGACGGGTTCTCGGCGACGAACAGGACGCCGTCGGCGAAGGTCAGGATCACGACGCTCCGCCCCCGGGCGATGCCCTTGCGGGCGAGCTCGGAGCGATCGCGCATGATCTGCTCGGCGCTGGCGTAATACGGGAATGTCATCGGGCACCCCCCTCGTGCTCGGCACCACGGCGTTCGATGACGGCGCGTGCCGCCGCCTCGATGTCGGTCGCGTCCACCTCCCGGGCTCCGTCGGCTCCGACGATCGCGGCCATCGGGAAGATCTTGCGGACCAGATCGGGTCCGCCGGTGGCCGAGTCGTCGTCGGCGGCGTCGTAGAGCGACTCGACGGCGATCGCGAGCGCCTCGTCGGCGGTCAGGTCGGGTCGGTACAGCTTCTTGAGCGAGGACTTGGCGAACACCGACCCCGAGCCGATGGCCGTGTAACCCCCGAACTCCTCGTGCCGGTCGCCCGCGACGTCGAAGCTGAAGATGCGTCCGCGTTCGGTCGGATCGTCGTGATCGATGTCGTAGCCGACGAGCAGCGGGATGGCTGCGAGACCCTGCAGGGCGGCGCCGAGGTTGCCCCGCACCATCGACGCCAGACGGCTGACCTTGCCGTCCAGCGTCAGGGGGACGCCCTCGATCTTCTCGTAGTGCTCGAGTTCGACGGTGAACAGGCGCACCATCTCGATCGCGATCCCGGCGGTGCCGGCGATACCGGCCGCCGAGTACTCGTCGGTGATGTAGACCTTCTTGACGTCCCGCGTAGCGATGAGATTGCCCATCGTCGCCCGGCGGTCGCCCGCGAGGATCACCCCACCCGGGTACGACACCGCGACGATCGTGGTGCCGTGCGGGATGTCACCGGCCCCGTCGGTGCCGCCGGCGAACGACCCCACGCGGTCGACCTGGGCCTGCGGCAGCTGGTCGGGTGCATGGGTCCGGAGGAACTCGGTGAACGACGAGATGTCGGCGCCGAACGAGGAACCGGAACGGGATGAGGACAGCGGGGGCAGTGAACCGAACCTGTCGCTCACTGGCCGCCCTTCTGGACGTAGGCGCGCACGAAGTCCTCGGCGTTCTCCTCCAGCACGTCGTCGATCTCGTCGAGCAGGTCGTCGGTGTCCTCGGCCAGCTTCTCGCGACGCTCTTGCCCGGCGCCGGAATCGGGGCCCACGCCCTCGTCGTCGCCGCCGCCACCACGCTTGGTCTGTTCCTGCGCCATCTGCTGCCTCCTTGAAACCGATCGCCCCTTGGCGGGCTACCGCGGTCGAGGAGTCGGGATCGGGTGTCGCTGTCGCGGCGGCCATCCGGTGTCGCTGCCGCGACGGTGATCCCTCGTGTCTCGACCCTGCGGAATCGTGTGCTCCCACACTACCTGTGGGGGCGACAAGTGTGGCGGAACGAAGCACAAGCACGCCGGAGATAGGCGCGGGGCGCGGCCGAGATGGGCGCGGGGCGCCGCGGAGATGGGCGCGGGGCGCCGCGGCATGTCAGGTGGTGAGCTGATCCACCAGTTCGGCGGCCGAGTCCACCGAGTCGAGGAGCTTGCCGACGTGTGCCGCGGTGCCGCGCAGCGGCTCGAGGGTCGGGATGCGGACCAGCGAGTCCCCGCCGAGGTCGAAGATGACCGAATCCCAGCTCGCGGCCGCGACGTCGGCGCCGAACCGGCGCAGGCACTCGCCACGGAAATAGGCCCGCGTGTCGCGCGGCGGTTCGCTGATCGCGGCGAGCACGTCGTTCTCGTCGACCAGTCGCTTCATCGACCCGCGCGCGACGAGCCGGTTGTACAGCCCCTTGTCGAGCCGGACGTCGGAGTATTGCAGGTCGATGAGCTGCAGGCGGGGCGCCGACCACGACAGGTTCTCGCGCTGGCGGAAGCCCTCGAGGATGCGCAGCTTCGCGGGCCAGTCGAGGATGTCGGCGCACTCCATCGGATCGCGCTCCAGGCGGTCCAGTACGTCCGCCCAGGTCTGCAGGACGTGGGCGGCGCGCTCGTCGTCGGAGTGCTCCTGCTCGTGGAACTTCTGGCAGCGCTCCAGGTACTCCCGTTGCAGGGCCAGTCCGGTCAGTTCGCGACCGTTGGTCAGGGCGACGGTGGCCGTGAGCGACGGGTCGTGACTGATGGTGTGCACGGCCTGCACCGGACGCGCGAGTTCGATGTCGGAGAAGTCGACGCCGGCCTCGATGAGATCGAGGACGAGCGCGGTCGTCCCGACCTTGAGGTAGGTCGAGGTCTCGGCGAGGTTGGCGTCGCCGATGATGACGTGCAGCCGCCGGTAACGCTCGGGGTCGGCGTGCGGTTCGTCGCGGGTGTTGATGATGCCGCGCTTGAGGGTGGTCTCGAGGCCGACCTCGACCTCGATGTAGTCCGACCGCTGCGACAGCTGGTAGCCGGCCTCGTCGCCGGACTGGCCGATGCCCACGCGTCCCGAGCCGGTGATCACCTGGCGCGACGCGAAGAAGGTGGTCAGCCCCGCGATGACTGCGGTGAACGGTGTCTCCCGCGCCATGAGGTAGTTCTCGTGGGTGCCGTAGGACGCGCCCTTGCCGTCGATGTTGTTCTTGTACAACTGCAGCTTCGGGGCGCCGGGGACGCTCGCGACGTGACGGGCCGCGGCCTCCATCACGCGCTCGCCTGCCTTGTCCCAGATGACCGCATCCATCGGGTCCGTGACCTCGGGCGCGGAGTACTCGGGATGGGCGTGGTCGACGTAGAGCCGAGCGCCGTTGGTGAGGATCATGTTGGCCGCGCCGATCTCGTCGGCGTCGATGATCGGGGCCGGCCCGGAGCCGCGGCCGAGGTCGAAGCCACGGGCATCGCGCAGCGGCGACTCCACCTCGTAATCCCAGCGTGTGCGCTTCGCGCGCGGCACACCGGCGGCCGCCGCGTAGGCGAGAACGGCCTGGGTGGACGTCATGATCGGGTTCGCGGTCGGGTCGCCGGGCGCGGAGATTCCGTACTCGACCTCGGTCCCGATGATTCGCTGCATCCTTCGAGGGTAGATGTTCACTTGCGACCGGTCGCAACCACCGCAGGTGCTGAGTACGGTCGACGCCGTGAAAGCATTCCGCCGGTTCACCGTTCGAGTCCCGCTGCCCGACCGGATCGCCGACCTCGCGCCGCTGGCCTCCAACCTGCGTTGGGCGTGGCATCTCCCCACCCAGGAACTGTTCGCGACGATCGACCCGGCGCTGTGGTCCTCGACCGGCGACCCGCTGCGGGTCCTCGCCGACGCCGACCCGACGCGACTGACCGAACTGGCTTCCGACGAGGACTTCGTCGCGCGGGTGGCCGACGCGTCCGCCGACCTCCGGCAGTATCTCGACGCCCCGCAGTGGTTTCAGCGGTACGCGGCGGGATCACCGGCGCGCAACGACGCGGACACCGACCGGGTGGTGCCGCCGGGAATCGCGTACTTCTCCATGGAGTTCGGCGTCTCCGAGGTCCTGCCGATCTACTCGGGCGGCCTCGGCATCCTCGCCGGCGATCACCTCAAGGCGGCCTCCGACCTCGGGCTGCCACTGATCGGCGTCGGATTGCTGTACCGCTCCGGGTACTTCCGCCAGGGCCTCGATCACGACGGCTGGCAGATCGAGCGGTATCCGGTCAACGATCCCGACGAACTCCCGCTCACGCTTCTCGGGGACGCGGGCAGCGACGCCGACCCGGTGATCGTCGAGGTGGCGATGCCCGGTGGCGCCACGTTGTCGGCACAGGTGTGGGTCGCGACCGTGGGGCGAATCCCGTTGCTGCTCCTCGACTCCGACATCGCCCACAACGACGACCAGCCCGACGGCGCCGTCCTGCGCGCGGTGACCGACCGGCTCTACGGCGGCGACCAGGAACACCGCATCGCGCAGGAGATCCTGCTGGGCATCGGCGGTGTCCGCGCACTCCGTGAGTACGTGCGGCTCACCGGCCGAGCCGAGCCGACGGTGTTCCACATGAACGAGGGACACGCGGGCTTCCTCGGTGTCGAACGCATCCGGGAACTCGTGGCGGGCGGGCTCGACTTCGACACCGCGGAGGCGGTGGTCCGGGCGTCGAACGTGTTCACGACCCACACCCCGGTCCCGGCCGGTATCGACCGGTTCCCCGCCGATCTCGTCGCTCGATACCTCGACGCCGACGCGGACGGTCGGTCCCGCCTGCTGCCGGGGCTGAGCGCGGCGACGGTCGTCGAACTCGGCGACGAGGCGGACCCCGGAGTGTTCAACATGGCACACATGGGCTTTCGGCTCGGACAACGCAGCAACGGGGTCTCGCAACTGCACGGCGAGGTGAGTCGCGAGATGTTCGCCGACCTCTGGCCGGGATTCGACGCCGCCGACGTCCCCATCGGGGCGGTCACCAACGGTGTGCACGGACCGACCTGGGTGGCCCCGGAGTGGCGCGACTTCGCCGGCGGGGACGAGGAATCCGCGCCCGCCGTGTACGCCGGCCTGTCCGACGAGACCATCTGGCGCACACACGAGGAGTTGCGCTCGAGGCTCGTCGGCGAGGTGCGCCGCCGTGCGCTCGCGAGCGGCCTCGAACGGGGCTTCACCCACGCCGAACTGGGCTGGACCGCCGACCTGTTCGACCCGCGTGTGCTGACGATCGGATTCGCGCGGCGCGCGGCGACCTACAAACGCCTCACCCTGATGCTCCGCGATCCCGAGCGCATGCGCGCCATCCTCACCGACCCCGATCGTCCGGTACAGCTCGTCATCGCGGGCAAGGCGCATCCCGCCGACGACGGCGGCAAGTCGCTGATCCAGCAGGTCGTGCGGTTCACCGAGGACCCGGAACTGCGCGACCGGATCGTGTTCCTCCCCGACTACGACATCTCGATGGCGCGCGCGATCTACGCGGGTTGTGATGTGTGGCTGAACAATCCGGTACGGCCGATGGAGGCCTGCGGGACGTCGGGGATGAAGTCGGCGCTCAACGGCGGACTCAACCTGTCGATCCTCGACGGCTGGTGGGACGAGATGGCCGACGGCGAGAACGGCTGGGCCATCCCGTCGGCGGAGGACATCGCCGACGAGCACCGCCGCGACGATCTCGAGGCGCAGGCGTTGTACACGCTCTTGGAGGAGACGGTGATCCCGCTGTTCTACCGCCGCGACGGCGACGGTGTACCCCGCCGGTGGGTGGAGATGATGCGGCACACACTCACCCGACTCGGGCCGCGGGTGTTGGCGTCACGAATGGTCCGCGACTACACCACCGAGCTCTACTGCCCGGCCGCCCGGTCCTACGAGTCCGCGTGCGCCGACTCCTACGCGGGGGCACGCGACCTCGCGGCCTACCGCCGGGCATTGGAGACGGGGTGGTCCTCGGTCCTCGTCGCCGGTGTCGAGGACGAGAGGCGCGCGGATGGTCTGCACGTCACGGCTCATGTCGCACTCGGCGACCTGGCTCCCGAGTCGGTGACGGTACAGGTCGTGCTCGGCCGGGTCGGCGATGACGGCGACATCCTCGATCCGACGTTCACCGCCATGACGCCCGAAGCCGACCGCGACGCGTCGGACCGGGTGGTGTTCACCGCACTCGTGCCGCCGTCGGCGTCCGGCCATCTCGGTTACACCGTCCGGGTTCTGCCGCGTCATCCGCAGCTGTCGTCCGAGTCCGAACTCGGCTTCGTGCGGTTCCCGACGACGACCGGGTGAGCGTGTCCGCAGATGTAGTGCGTCGTTGTGTCAGGCGCAACGACGCACTACACCTGCCGGGGTTCGCCTCGCTCGACCTCTCGCGCGTCAGCGCTTCTTGAGTCGCAGACGCGAATAGGTGAAGGCGAGCAGGAGCGCACTGATCACCGCGAGGACGCCGTAGGCCAGCGCGGTGTGCGCGACCGAGGTCTCCCACAGCGTGATCCGCTGCGGGGCGGCGACGTTGATGGTGTACAGGTCGACGCTGCCGGCTGCGGCCACGTAACCCCAGAACGACGGGAAGATCCACGACAGCTGCTCGAGTCCGATGCCGTCGAGCTTGAACAGACCGCCGCAGAACACCAGCTGGACCATGACGACGATGACCAGTGGCGGCATGACCTGCTCGTTGGACTTGACCGCCGAGGAGATGGCGAGTCCGACGAGGGTGCTCACACAGGCCAGCACGGACACCGCGACGAGCAACGCGAGCGGCGGCGGCAGGATCGGGCCGCCGAAGTCGGGCAGCCCACGGCCGGCGAAGGTGATGCCGACCATGATTATCGTCTGCAGCACGGCGGCGACGAAGAACACGGCGATCTTCGCGAAGAGGTATGCGCCTGGGCGCAATCCGACGGCACGCTCACGTTCGAAGATGTCGCGCTCACCGACCAGATCGCGCACGGTCAGCGCGGCTCCCATGAACGCGGCGCCGACGACCAGCACGACCAGGATCTGGATCGCCTCCGCACCGTCCTTCGGCGGCGGCGCGTTGGGGATCACCTCGAGACGCGCGAATCCGCTCGAACCCGGGATCACCAGGGTGAGCAACCCCAGCACCACGGGCAGCAGCACGAGGAAGACCAGGTACCCGACGTCGGCGAAGATCAGCCGCACCTGCCGTCGGGCGATGGTCGACGACTGGCGGGTGAAACTCGTGTGCGGCACCGGGATCGGCGGCCCCGGCGGACGCTGCGGCGGTGGCGGATTCGGTGCACGGCGATGCCGGTCCAGATACCGCATGTGCGCCGTGTCCGGCTGGTCGGCGACGAAGGCGAAGATCTCGGCCCAGTCGGAAGTTCCCATCTCGCCCTGCACCTGCGCGGGTGGGCCGCAGAACGAGGTCTTGCCGCCGGGTGCGAGCAGCAGCACCTGGTCGCACATGGACAGGTAGGTCAGTGAGTGGGTGACCACGAGAACGACGCGTCCGGCGTCGGCGAGCCGCCGGAGTGTTGCCATCACCTGACGATCGAGCGCGGGATCGAGACCGGAGGTCGGCTCGTCGAGGATCAGCAGCGACGGGCCGGTCAGCAACTCCATCGCCACCGACGCCCGCTTCTGCTGGCCGCCGGACAACTTCTCCACCCGGGTGTCGACGTGTTCGGTCAGCTGGAGTTCGCTGAGCACCCCGTCGATGACCCGGTCCCGGTCGGCCTTCGAGAGGTCGGGCGGCAGACGCAGCTCGGCGGCGTAGCGCAACGCCTGCCGGAGCGTGAGCTTGTGGTGCAGCACGTCTTTCTGCGGCACCATCCCGATGCGGGTGCGCAGCGCGTCGTACTCGGCATGGACGTTGCGGCTCTCGAAGGTGACCAGACCACTTGTCGGGGAATTGAGTCCGGCTGCGATCTTCGACACCGTCGACTTCCCCGCGCCCGAGGGACCGATCACCGCGGTCAACGTGCCGGGACTTGCACTGAAGTCGACATCGGCCAGCAGGCGCTTGCCGCCGTCGACGACGAGGCTCACCCCGTGGACGTGCAGGCCGTCGGCGACCGCGGCACTTTCCTGCCCGCGCATCAGGGTGCCGCCGGACACCACGAAGTCGCTGTTGCCGATCGTGACGACGTCACCGTCTGTCAGGGGCGCGCTCGACACCCGCCGGCCGTTGACGAAGGTCCCGTTGACACTGCCGAGATCCTCGATCACGAGGGCGGACCCGCGGCTCGACACCTGGGCGTGGTGCCGAGACGCGAGCACGTCGCTGACCACGATGTCGTTGTCGGGGGTGCGTCCGATGCGCTGGACCCCGCGCAGTGAGATCGACTCGCGCTCCGGCGGAGTCGGCGCCCCGGGCAACCGGTACACCGCGGACACGTTCTGCTGCAGCGCCTGCAGATGCGGCGCGTTCAGCACTTCCTGCGGCATCGGATCCAGGCCGCCGAACTGCCACCCGCTCCCGGCGCGATCGTAACCGCCGGGTGCGCGCGCCGGCATCTGGCCGGAAGCCGGCACTCCGGTACCCGGGAAACCCGCCGAGCGCGGACCCGACGGCGGCTGACCCGAGGGCATCGGGCGCGAGCCCGGCGGAACCGGCCGGGACGGCATGCCCGGATTGGGCCCACTCGAGGGGGCCCGCCCACCGGGTACGGGCACGTCGACCACCAGATCGACCACCGGACCGGTGTTCACGTCTCCGAGGCGCACCTGCATCGAGCCCGGCACCATGAACTCGGCCATCCGCTGACCGTTGACGAAGAAGCCGTTCGTGCTGCCGATGTCCACCAGACACCAGGCCGCCCCGCGCCACTCGATGGCGAGATGTCGACGCGACACCATCGGATGGTTGATCACGATGTCGTTGTCGGGTTCCCGGCCCAGGGTGACGCGGCGGGACCCGCCCAGTGGGTGCGGTGCCCCACCGTCGACGATCACCCGTCCACGCGTCATCGATGTGCTGTTCATCGCCGACAACTCTAGTGCGTGAAGACGCTGTTCACGCCGTTCTGTCGAGCAGACAGCCGACCCCGTGGGAGTCGGCTGTCTGCTCGGCGGAGTCGTCTGTCGCTACAGGTACTGACCGGTGTTCGTCTCGGTGTCGATGGCCCGGCTCGCGCCCGCGCTCTTGCCCGTGACCAGCGTGCGGATGTAGACGATCCGCTCACCCTTCTTGCCCGAGATCCGGGCCCAGTCGTCGGGGTTGGTCGTGTTGGGCAGGTCCTCGTTCTCCGCGAACTCGTCGAGGATCGAATCGAAGAGATGCTGGACGCGCAGACCCGGTGCACCCGTGTCGAGTTGCGACTTGATCGCGTACTTCTTGGCCCGGTCGACGACGTTCTGGATCATCGCGCCGGAGTTGAAGTCCTTGAAGTACATGATCTCTTTGTCGCCGTTGGCGTACGTCACCTCGAGGAACCGGTTGTCCTCGCTCTCGGCGTACATCCGCTCGACGACCTTCTCGATCATCGCGTTGACGCAGGCCGTGCGGTCACCGCCGAACTCGCCGATGTCGTCGGCGTGGATGGGCAGCTCCTCGGTGAGGTACTTGGAGAAGATGTCGATCGCCGACTCGGCGTCGGGACGCTCGATCTTGATCTTCACGTCGAGACGGCCCGGGCGCAGGATGGCCGGGTCGATCATGTCCTCGCGGTTCGACGCACCGATCACGATGACGTTCTCGAGACCCTCGACGCCGTCGATCTCGCTGAGCAGCTGCGGGACGACGGTCGTTTCCACATCGGAGGAGACACCCGACCCGCGCGTGCGGAAGATCGAGTCCATCTCGTCGAAGAAGACGATGACCGGAGTGCCCTCGGAGGCCTTCTCACGCGCCCGCTGGAAGATCAGCCGGATGTGGCGTTCGGTCTCACCGACGAACTTGTTGAGTAGTTCGGGGCCCTTGATGTTGAGGAAGTACGACTTCGCCTCCTTGGCGTCGTCGCCGCGCACCTGCGCGATCTTCTTCGCCAGGGAGTTGGCCACGGCCTTGGCGATGAGCGTCTTGCCACACCCGGGCGGACCGTAGAGCAGCACACCCTTCGGCGGACGCAGCTGGTAGTCGCGGAACAGGTCCTTGTGCAGGAACGGCAGTTCGACGGCGTCGCGGATCTGCTCGATCTGGCGACCCAGACCACCGATGTCCTCGTATCCGACGTCGGGGACCTCTTCGAGGACAAGATCCTCGACCTCGGCCTTGGGCACGCGCTCGAAGGCGAAACCGGCCTTGGTGTCGATGAGCAGCGAGTCACCGGGACGCAGCTTGCGGCGCAGGCCGTCCTCTCCGTCGACCTCGCCCAGCAGCGGCTCGGCCAGCCAGACCACCCGCTCCTCGTCGGCGTGGCCGACGACCAGGGCGCGCTTGCCGTCGCCGAGCACCTCGCGCAGCGTGCTGATCTCGCCGACGGTGTCGAACTCGCAGGCCTCGACGATGGTCAGCGCCTCGTTCAGGCGCAGGGTCTGGCCCTTGGTCAGCGTCTCGGTGTCGATGTTCGGCGAACAGGTGAGCCGCATCTTGCGGCCGGAGGTGAACACGTCGACGGTGGCGTCTGGATGCACGTCCAGCAGTACGCCGTAGCCACTCGGCGGCTGACCGAGCCGGTCGACCTCTTCGCGCAGGGCGATGAGTTGCTGTCGGGCTTCCTTGAGAGTGTCGAGCAGCTTCGCGTTGCGTGCGGTGAGACTGTCCACTCGCTCCTGGAGGTCCCCGGCCGGCCGGCCGGCTGCGCCGCGCGCAGCCGAGTCCGAGCCGCTCCGCGACAGCGGCGACTCGGAGCCGCTCCGCGGCGGGGGCGGAGTGTAGGCGGGGACGAAGCCCTCGTCGGATGCACTGGCGCTCTCGGGAACCCCGCGGTCCCCCAGTGCGTCGTGGCGGTCAGATTCGGTCATTGCTGACTCCTCTCGCCGGCAATCACCCGATCCCTCGATCGGAATGCTCGCGCCGTATCCCTACGCTACCGGCCGCGACGCGGAATCGCCGTCTGCCGCGCAATCGCCGGTGTTGACGGTGTGTTAATTGTGCGTCTTCGCAACGTATTCGCGATGTTTCACGGCGACCTCGGACGGGGTCAGCCCTTGCTGGGTCGACGCTGCGGGCGCAATGTGGTGGTCCCGTCGGCGAGCCGCCGGGCGGTGATCAGAAAGGCGGTGTGGCCTTGCATTTTGTGTTCGGGCCGCACCGCGAGGCCCACCGCACTCCACTCGCGCAGCAGAGTCTCCCAGGCCCGGGGCTCGGTCCAGCACTCCTGTTCGCGCAGGGCCTCCATCACCCGGGACAGCTGGGTGACGGTTGCCACGTACACCGTCAAGACCCCGCCTGGTTTCAACACCGTGCGGACCACGTCGAGGGGTTCCCACGGCGCGAGCATGTCCAGGATGACCCGGTCGAACCGTTCGTCGGAATCCACGTTGGCCAGGTCGTCGACCGTCAGGTGCCAGTTGTCCGGGCGTCCGCCGAAGAAGGTCTCGACGTTGCGGGTCGCGTACTCGGCGTGGTCATCCCGGATCTCGTAGGAGACGACCTCGCCGTCGGCACCGACCGCCCGCAGCAGCGAACACGTCAGCGCACCCGACCCGGCACCGGCCTCGAGCACCCGCGCACCCGGGAAGATGTCGCCCTCGAGCACGATCTGCGCCGCGTCCTTGGGGTAGATGACCTGGGCTCCGCGCGGCATCGACAGCACGTAGTCGACCAGCAGCGGCCGCAACGCGAGATATTGGGTCCCGCTGGTCGCGGAGACGATGCTGCCTTCGGGCGAGCCGATCAGATCGTCGTGGGAGATCGCCCCGCGGTGGGTGTGGAACTGCTTTCCCTCGTCGAGCAGCACCGTGAACTTGCGCCCCTTGGCATCGGTCAGCTGAACCCGGTCGCCGATGGCGAACGGTCCGGTGGTGGGCACTGGTGCTTCCTCTCGTGAACGATCCGAACCCGCGCGCCTGCGCGCAGCGGTTCGTGGGCCGTGTGGACGTTACCCGACCAGGTGGGTCCGACCCGCCTCGTGTCACCCGTCGCGCGGTCGGAGACGCGGTCCCGTGCGACCCGAGTGTCGGGGCGTCGGCCTGTCGGGGCCGGCGCCTACCCTGCGAAGGGTGAGCACGATGACCGGTGTCGGGGACACCTCGACCAGCACGACCCCAGCCGGGGTGCCCGGCCCGGATTCCCAGGGCACCGGTGGGCGCGGCATCGTCGGGCGGCCGCTGGCGCTGTCCCCGTCCCGCGCCGCGGACTTCAAGCAGTGCCCCCTGCTCTATCGGTACCGCGCGATCGACCGATTCCCGGAGACACCCACGGCCGCGCAGACCCGGGGCACCGTGGTGCACGCGGCGCTGGAGAACCTGTTCGACCTCCCGGCCGAACTCCGCACCCAGGACTCCGCCGAGCTCCTGGTCGAGGGCGCCTGGGCCGCGCTGTGCGAGGGCGACCCGGACCTGGCGAAGGTGATCGGCGAGGGCGGGCAGGAGGCCTTCCTCGCGGACGCGTACAAGCTGATCGCCACCTACTACACGATGGAGAACCCCACCGCGTTCGACGCCGACGCGGTGGAGGAACACGTCGAGATCGACGCCGAAGACATGCTGATGCGCGGCTTCATCGATCGCATCGACGTCGCGCCGACCGGCGAGATCCGGGTCGTCGACTACAAGACCGGACGATCCCCGGGCGAGGCCTACGAGGCCAAGGCGCTGTTCCAGATGAAGTTCTATGCGCTCGCGATCCTGCGCACCCGCGGGGTGGTGCCGGCCCGCCTGCAACTGATGTACCTCTCCGACGGGCAGCAGCTGATCTATCGCCCGGATCACGACGAACTGCTCCGCTTCGAGCGCACCCTGCGCGCGATCTGGCAGGCGATCCGCGCGGCCGTGACGTCCGGCGATTTCCGACCGAAGAAGTCCTGGCTGTGCAAGTTCTGCGAGCACCACGCCCGCTGTCCCGAGTTCGGCGGTGAGGTCCCGCCGTACCCGGGCCCGCCGCCGGGATTCGCGGCCTGATCCCACGCCGGCAGCCCGTCGGCGTGCCCCCGCACCGGACGACTATGTCGATGGTCATAGAGTGGCCGGGTGGAGAACTCGTACTACGAACCCATCGACGCCCCGTCGGATGCTGCGAGGTCTGACTCCGAGCACGACTTCGAGTACTTCCGCCCGACCGACGCCACGCTGAGCGTGTGGTCGCCGACCATGCAGCACGGCGGTCCCCCGTCGGCCCTCCTGATGCGGTCGCTGCTGCGGTGCGAGCCCGACCCGGCCCAGCACTTCACGAGGGTGACCACCGAGATCCTCGGCCCGGTGGGGTTGGGCGTCAACCGGGTGTCCGCCCGGGTCGTACGACCCGGCCGCCAGATCAGCCTCGTGGAGACCGAACTGCAGGTTCAGCAGGCCGACGGGACGTTCCGCGCCGCCGCACGATCGGTGGGTTGGCGTCTGCGCGTCGCCGACACCGCCGAGATCGCCGACGGTCCCGCTCCCCTGACCCCCGAACCGGACGAGTCGAAGGCGTTGATCGGATTCTCCGACGACAGCGGCGAGGCGGTCGACTGGGGCACGCTGGGATTCATCGGGACCGTCGAGTCGATCCGGGTCGAGGGACGCAACGGGACGACGCCCGCGGTGTGGCTACGGCCGGCGATCCCGCTCGTCGCCGACGAGAAGATCGCGGACCTCGAGTCGATGTTCACCGTCATCGACGTCGCCAACGGGCTGGGAACCCGGCTTCGGCCGAACCGGTGGACCTGGATGAACACCGACACCACCGTGCACCTGACGCGCGTCCCGAGCGGACCGTGGGTCGGCATCGACGCCCACATGATCACCGGCCCGGACGGATTCGGCAGCACCTTCGCCGACCTCTACGACGCCTCCGGGCACATCGGCCGGTCGGCCCAGACGGTGATGCTCAGCGCGGTGCAGTAGCTCAGAACCGGCAGGAGCGGATGTCGGTCGCCAGGATTGCCTTCGCGCCCAGCTCGGACAGCTCGTCCATGAGGTTCTGGTGATCCTTGCGGGGCACCATCGCGCGGACGGCGACCCAGTCCGGGTCGGCCATCGGTGCCACGGTCGGCGACTCGAGACCCGGGGTGAGCAGCGATGCCCGGTCGAGAAGTGAACGGGGGCAGTCGTAGTCGATCATCACGTACTGCTGTCCGAACACGACGCCCTGCACCCGGGCGACGAACTGGCGTTCGGCCTTGGTGAGGTCGGCGTCGCGACGGGAGATCAGCACCGCCTCGGAATCGCACAGCGACTCCCCGAACGCGGCCAGATCGTGCTGACGCAGCGTGCGGCCGGAGCCGACGACATCGGCGATCGCGTCGGCGACACCGAGCTGGATCGAGATCTCGACCGCACCGTCGAGCCGGATGATGTCGGCGGTGATGCCGTGTCCGGCCAGATCCGCACGCACGAGGTTCGGGTAGGACGTGGCGATGCGTTTGCCCGCGAGATCGGCCACGCTCCACTGCTGGTCGGCGGGCGCCGCGTAGCGGAAGGTCGACGAGCCGAAGCCCATCGCCAGCTGCTCGGAGACCTCGGCGCCCGAGTCCCGGGCGAGGTCGCGCCCGGTGATGCCCAGATCCAGGCGGCCGGATGCGACGTAGATCGCGATGTCCTTGGGGCGGAGGAAGAAGAACTCGACGTCGTTGTTGTTGTCGAGGACCGTCAGGTCCTTGGCGTCGGTCCGGCGGCGGTATCCGGCCTCGGAGAGGATGGCCGACGCGGATTCGGAGAGCGCACCCTTGTTGGGTACGGCCACTCGCAGCATCTCGATGTCCTTTTCGTGGGGGTCGCGCCCGTCGGGCGCGGTGACAGTGGGGTCGTGCGGGATCGATCTGGACCGGGTCAGCCGGTCACAGATGTCGGTACACGTCCGGCAGCGTCAGTCCCCGCTTGATCATCATCACCTGCAGCCAATAGACGAGTTGCGAGATCTCCTCGCCGAGCGACTCGTCGGACTCGTGTTCGGCGGCGAGCCAGACCTCACCGGCCTCTTCGATGATCTTCTTGCCCAGCGTGTGCACACCGGAGTCGAGGGCGGCGACGGTACCCGAACCCTCGGGACGGGTCTGCGCCTTGTCGCTGAGTTCGGCGAACAGCTCCTCGAAAGTCTTCACGATTCCTCATTTTTGCATGTCGAGATGCGCGCGAGACCGCCGGTCCATGCGTCGGCGACATCGTCGAGGTCCAGCCCGACGAGGGAGGTCCGGAAGACCCGCAGCCGACCCGGCTCGACCGGTGCTGCGGACTCGACGACGAGCGTCGGACAACCGGCCGCCGACGCCGCCGCGGCACCGGTCGGCGAGTCCTCGACGGCCAGGCAGTCGGCTGCCGGGACACCGAGGAGCTCCGCGGCGCGCACGTAGGGGTCGGGAGCCGGTTTGCCCACGGCGACCTCGTCGCCGCAGACCGTCGTGGTGAAGCGTTCTCGCCCGATGGTCTCGAGGGCCACCTCGGTGAGCTCCCGCACGGTGTTCGTCACGAGCACCATCGGGATCCCCGCCGCGGCCACCAGGTCCAGCGCTTCGGGTGCGCCGGGACGCCACGGCAGGTCGTCGGCGAACAGTTCGGCGACCCGGTCGAGGGTCCAGCGTCCGTCGGCATCGGGATCGCGGTCCGCGGCGGACAGACCGGCCGCGTCGTGCACCTTCGCCAGCGCGTCGGGCAGCGAGTTCCCGAGGGTGGATTCGCGGAGTTCCGGCGACATGACGAGGCCGTGCCGCGCGGCCAGCTCGGCCATCGCGACATCCCAGATCGGTTCGGAGTCGAGCAGCGTGCCGTCCATGTCCCACAGGACCGCGGCGGGCAAACGAGTCCCCGAGGGCGTGATCGAGGTGGTGGACGTGCGGGCGGAGGCGGTGTCTGTCACCCCTGCATCATCGCAACCCACTGCTCGGTGGGCTCGTCGGCGGGGTAGAACAGCTCGATGGTCAGCTCGTCGAGAGTGACATCGCGCGGCGAACCGAACGTGGTGAGGGTGCTGAAGAAGGACAGGACCTGATCGCCGAGTTCGAGCTGGAAGGGCACCAGCAACTCCGTCTTGTCCGGAGGGCCGGCACGGTCGCGCGCCAGGCGACCGTCGAGGGCGGCGACGGACGGATACGCCGACACCTCCCGTTCGAGATCGGCGAGGCGGGGGTCGCCGGTGATCCGCGCCATCCGCCGGAGCAGGTCGAGGAGGTAGGTCGCCCAGTCGTCGAAGTTGTGCGTCCGTTGTGCGAAGCCGTCCGGATGCAGCGAGACCCGGAACAGGTTGACCGGGACCGAGTGCAGTTCGCGGGGCAGCATCTCCAGGAGCGTGAGCGCGGTGTCGTTGGCCAGGACGACGTTCCAGGTCCGGTCGAGCGCTACGCCCATGTTCGGGTTGTGGGCGTCGAGCAACCGCTGCACGGACGACCGCACGCGCGACATGGTCTCCGCGTCGAGCGGTTCCTCGCTGTATCGAGGCGCGTGCCCTGCCGCGAGGAGAAGTGAGTTGCGTTCGCGCAGTGGCACATCCAGGCGCTCGGACAGGGCCTCGAGGAGTGCGGGACTCGGCCGGGACCGGCCGGTCTCGACGAAGCTGAGGTGGCGTGGTGAGACACCGACCTCGTAGGCGAGGTCCAGCTGACTCAGCGAGCGACGAGAGCGCCACTGCCGCAGCATGCTCCCCACCTCGACCGTCATGAGGGCCATGCTAGGTCCCGGACGATGCCGCCACGACTACCTCGCGGGTAACGGCCACCGAGTCCGGGACATCAGGACTTCAAGCAGGACTCGATCAGCTCCAGAGAGTGTCCGATGGTCTTGGCCAACACTTCCTCGGGTTCGCCGTCGAACACCTCCCGGGACGCGCTGACCCGTCCTCGGTGATCCAGTCCGAACCACACCGTGCCCGGCGCCGCCTCATCCGGTTCGGGCCCGGCTTCGCCGGTCACCGCGACGACCAGGTCGGCGTCGAAGAGACGCGCGGTCGTCGCCACCATTGCGCGCGCCGCCGTCTCGCTCACCACCGGCCCCTCGGGCACCTCGAGCAGGCTGTACTTCACGTCCTTGTGGTATGCGACGACGCCTCCGCGGAACCACGTCCCGGCATCGGGCGCTTTGCTCAGCTCCGTCGCGAGATTCCCACCGGTCAGCGACTCCGCGACCGCAATCCGTACACCGGCCTCCATCGCGGCGTCGGCCACGCGTCGGCAGGTCTCCGAGAAATCACTCACGTCCGACATGTGTCGCTCCCTTCGAGTCGGCGTCGGTCATCGCTGGTTCGTATCCATTCGACCGCACCCTGAAACGACTACCTGGTAGGTAGTGGTGCCGGCGGAACCGGGTGCGAGAGGTTGGGGACATGACCCGCATCGAGAGCCACCCGGTTTCCGCACTGCACACGACGGTGCTCGTCGCGCCGGCGATGGGAGTGCCCGCGCGTGTGTACCGTCGCCTGACCGAGGCGCTGACGAGGAGCGGATTCGACGCCCGGATCGTCCCGCGCCGCGGGATCGAGGAGGGCAGCGACCCACCATCTCGACGTTCCGACTGGTCCTATGCCGACGAGGCGGCTGATCTGGCCGACGCCGTGGCCGCGGCCCGGGCGGACGACACCGAGACGAGGGTTCTCGTGCTCGGTCACAGCCTGGGTGCGCAACTGGCCGCGATGGTGGCCCGGCGGGAGGAGGATGCCCCCGACGGGATCGTCGCGATCGGCGCGTCGGTCCCCCACTGTCGCCACTACGGCGTTGCGCGGGGTCCCGCTCGCCGCACTGGCCGCGTCGGTCGCCCCGATCGCGGGGATCACCGGCCGGTGGCCACGACGCGGCTTCGGCGGTCCGACGCCGCGCACGCTGATGCGGGAGTGGGCACGCATGGTGCTGACCGGGCGGGCGCCGTTCCCACTCGACTCCCGAATCGCGGTGCCGGTGTTGTCGATCCGGCTACACGACGACGAGGTCGTCACGGACCGTGCGGCCTTGGCGTTCGACGCCGCGTTCGCAGCGGAGGCGATCACCCACTGGCGCTACGACGACGCGCACTGCCCGGCGGGTGGGACCACCACTCACATCGGATGGGTCCGCACGCCCGACCCCGTCGCGCAGCGAATCGCGGACTGGTGGGACTCGCACACGATCGTCACGCCGGCGACCACCGAGTCCGACGCCGTCCGGCAGTGATGGTCAGGGCGCCCAGGTCCCCGACGTGGACTCGATCCGTTCCCGGGTACGGGCGGCGGTGCCACGAGCCCACGCACCGGTCGAGACGACGGCGAGAACGAGGACTGCGACACCACACAGGGCCATGATCAGCCACACCGGGCGGGCGGCCGCGGCGAGATCGTCGGCGACCGCCCCCTCGATCCCGGCGAATGCCACCGCTCCGAACACCGCGACGCCGAGGGCAGTGCCGACCTGTCGACCGGTGGAGGCCATCGCCGACGCCAGCCCCGCTTGTGTGCGCGGCATCCCGGACACCGCACCGTTGGTGATCGGTGCGTTGAGGAACCCGAAACCCAGTCCGAAGACCAGGTACGACGCACCGACGTAGACGAGAGCGGTGTCGTTGCCCAGGCCGGTGAGCATCAGTGCGCCCGCCACCATCGCCACTCCCCCGATCACCATCGGCGTCCGGGCTCCCCGGTCGCCCACGAGCCGACCGGCGATCGGTGCGCAGACCACCGAAGCCGCCGCCATCGGCAACATCATGAGTCCGGCGCTCAGCGGCGACATCCCGCGAACCTCCTGCAGATACAGCGTGTTGAGAAACAGGAAGCCACCGGTGGCGGCGAAAGCGAGGACCGCACATGCCACCGAGCTCGAGAACGGCGCGCTTCGGAAGAACCGCGGGTCGAGAAGTGGTTCCGTGCGGCGACTTTCGTAGGCGATCAGCGCGACGAGCGCACCGGCGGAGACGACGAAACACGCGACCACGGCCGGGGACGTCCAGCCCAGGGGACGCCCCTCGATGATGGCAAAGGTGAGGGTGGCGAGGAATGTCAGGATCAGGACCTGGCCGACCGGGTCCGCCCGACGGGCTCGGTCGGCCTTGGACTCCGGGACGAAACGCATCGTCAGAGCGACGGCGAGCACGCAGACCGGGACATTGAGCCAGAAGATCGCCTCCCAACCGATTCCGGTGACGAGCGCGCCACCGACGACCGGCCCGAATGCCAGGCTCATGCCGAATGCGGTGCCCCACAATCCGATTGCCTGGGCGCGTTCTCGTGGATCGACGAAGACGTTGGTGACGATCGACAGCGCGACCGGGTTGAGCATCGCCCCGCCGACGGCTTGCAGCATGCGCGCCCCGATGAGCGCCTCGGGTGTGGGCGCCAGCGAGCACAGCACGGAGGCGACACCGAAGGTCACCAGACCCACCTGGAAGACCCTCTTGCGGCCCAGACGATCTCCGAGTGATCCACCGAAGATCAGCAGGCTGGCGATCACCAGCGCGTACGAGTCGAGGACCCATTGCAGCTGTGCAGGCGTCGCACCCAGGTCCGAGCTGATCGACGGCAGTGCGACGTTCACCGCGGAGACGTCCAGGCCGACGATGAAGAGACTGAGACAGCAGGTGGCGAGGATGACGAGCCGATCCCTACGCGTGAGGACGCCGTCGGCCGAGCGGGCGCGCAACGCTGCACGTGCAGCGTTCACGACTCGGCCGCCTCGCGGAGGAGGCCGAGCAGGTCCGCGAGCTGACGGAGCTGTTCCTCGTCGAGCGCGGCGAACATGCCGGGGGCCGTGGCCGGGTTCGCGGCCACCTCGTCCACCACACGACGTCCGACGTCGGTGATCGTGACGCGTTTGAATCGGCCGTCGTCGGCGTCGGGCTCCCTGGTCACGAGCCCGCGGATGACGAGATCGTTGACGATGCCGCTCATCGCCGATGCGTCGACGCCCATCCGTTCGGCGAGGTCCCGCTGGGTCATCGGCCGTACCGCGACGCGGCGGAGTGCCCGGAACCGGCTGAAGGGGATGTCGATGACCTCGCTGATGCGGTCGCGCGATTGCTTGGCCTGATCGCGGACCAGACTGTTCATCGTGAACCACACGTCGGTCGCGGTCTGCGAGTGTGCGCCGATCGTGCCATCAGTTGTAGACATACAACGATTGTATATTTCCAACTATCGCCCGGCAATGATCGTCGAGATGGAGCCGTGTTCCGGGGGTTCACGATGTAGCGCCACCGTAGGCTGGGATTCAGCAACGTCGAGCGAAAGCTGAGTCGCCATGTCGAAGATCCTGGTCATCGGACACCGCAACCCCGACACCGATGCCATCGGGGCCGCGATCGGCCTCGCCTCCCTCGAAGCCGCGCTGGGCAGTGACGTCGAGGCCGTCGCCCTGGGCCGGCCGAGTCTCGAAACCGCCTTTGCGCTCGAGCATTTCGGCCTCGACGCGCCCCGCGTGATCGAGACCGCGGCTCCGTCGGACGTGATGCTCGTCGACCACAACGAACGGCAGCAGAGCGTCGCCGACATCACCGACGTCACCGTGCTGAAGGTCATCGACCACCATCGGATCGCCAACTTCGAGACCGCGGCGCCGCTCTACGTCCGGGTCGAGCCCGTCGGGTGCACGTGCACGATCCTCACCCGCATGTATGCGGAGAACGGGGTCGACATCCCGCGCGCCGAGGCGGGGATCATGCTCTCGGCAATCATCTCCGACACCCTCCTGTTCAACTCGCCGACCTGCACCGACGCCGACCGCGCGGCCGCCGCGGAGCTCGCCGCGATCGCCGGCGTCGACGCCGACGAGTACGGTGACGCACTGCTCCGCGCGGGCACGGCCCTCGGCGACGAGCCGGCGTCGACGATCATCGGCCGGGACTCCAAGAGCTTCGCGATGGGACCGAAGACGGTGCGGGTCTCACAGCTCACCACGGTCGATTCCGCCGAGGTGCTCGACCGCCGCGACGAGTTCTTCGCCGCGATGACCGCCGAGAAGGACGCCGCAGGCTACGACCTCTACCTCCTGCTGATCACCGACGTGATCGCCTGCGACTCGGACCTCCTGGTGGTCGGCGAACCCGTTACGGCCGTCGAGCAGGCACTGGGGGTCACCGTCGCCGACGGCCACGCCTTCGGCAAGGGCGTCGTGTCCCGCAAGAAGCAGATCGTGCCGCAGCTGACCGAGGTACTGGACCTCTAGCTGCCGACGCCCTCACCGTGCCGGCCCGCTCCCCCGGCGAATCGGGTTGCCCCGGCGAGTGTGTCGGTCGCCAGGGAGACCATGCCGTGCCGCAACTCGTTGCCGATCGCCGCATCGGTGTCCAGGCCGTCCTGTTCGAGGACCGACAGCCGGTCCTCGCGCATGCAGGTCTGCGGAAACCCGGCGATCTCGGTGGCCAGGGTGATCGCGGCCGGCAGCGACGTCCCCGACGGTACGACGCGATTGGCGAGCCCGATCGACAACGCCTCCTCCGCCGGGACCGCCCGGCCGGTCAGCACGAGATCCATGGCCCGGCTCTCGCCGATCAGGCGCGGCAGACGGACGGTGCCGCCGTCGATCAGCGGGACGCCCCAACGGCGACAGAACACCCCGAACACGGCGTCGTCGTCGGCGACACGGAGGTCCGCCCACAGGGCCAGCTCCAGTCCGCCGGCCACGGCGTGCCCCGAGATCGCCGCGATCACCGGTTTCGACAACGTCATCCGCGTCGGACCCATCGGCCCGTCGCCGTCGGGCGCCACCCGGTTCGGCACGCCGTCCGAGATCGCCTTGAGATCGGCCCCGGCACAGAACGTCCCGCCCTCGCCGTAGAGCACCGCGACGGACACCGAGTCGTCGGCGTCGAACCGGCGGAACGCATCCGCCAGCGCGTCGGCCGTCGCCCGGTCGACGGCATTGCGCCGATCCGGCCGGTCGATCCCGATGATCCGCACCGGCCCCTCGGTCCGCTCCAGAACCGTCATCGCCTGTCCCCCGTCCCTCGATCCGCTGCGGACGTACCTCAGGTGTTGAAGTACTTCGCCTCCGGATGGTGCAGCACGAACGCATCGGTCGACTGCTCGGGATGCAGCTGCAACTCCTCCGACAGCTCGACACCGATCCGACCGGGCTCGAGCAGCTCGATCATCTTGGCCCGATCCTCGAGGTCGGGGCAGGCCCCGTAGCCGAACGAGAAACGCGCGCCGCGGTACTCGAGATCGAAGAAGCCCTGCGCGTTCTCCGGGTCCTCGCTGTCCATCGTGCGGTCGCCGAATGTCAGCTCGCTGCGCACGCGCTGATGCCAGTACTCGGCGAGCGCCTCGGTCAGCTGGACGCCGATGCCGTGCACCTCGAGATAGTCGCGGTAGGCGTCCTCGGCGAACAGCGTGTTCGCGAAGTCGGCGATCGGCTGACCCATGGTGACGAGCTGGAAGGGCAGCACGTCGACCTTGCCCGCGGCCTTCGCGTCGTCGCGCGACCGGATGAAGTCCGCGATGCACAGGAACCGCGACCGCTGTTGACGCGGGAACGTGAAGCTGAACCGCACCGGCGCATCCGGTTCCGGCTCGGTGAGCACGTGGACGGTGTCGCCGTCGCTGACCGCCGGAAAGTACCCGTAGACGACCGCGGCGTGCTGCAGGATGTTCTCGGTCGAGAGACGATCGATCCAGTGGCGCAGGCGCGGCCGGCCCTCGGTCTCGACGAGCTCCTCATACGACGGTCCGTCACCACCGCGGGCGCCGCGAAGTCCCCACTGGCCCAGGAACAGCGCGCGCTCGTCGAGGAGCTGCATGTAATCCGCGATCGGGACGCCCTTGACGATCCGCGACCCCCAGAACGGCGGCGTCGGGATCTCGTTGTCGGCGGCCACATCCGAGCGGGCCGGCACCTCCACGGGCTCCTCGGCGGCCTTGCGTTTCGCGGCGATGCGCTTCGACCGGTCGTGCCGGGCCTTGCGTTCGGCGGCCTTCTCCGCCGCCGCCTTCGCCTCGGCGCTGTCCGGATCGGGCCCCCCGCCGCGCTTCGTCGCCATGATGTCGTCCATCAGGCGCAGCCCCTCGAAAGCGTCACGCGCATAATGCACGTCGCCCTCGTAGGTCTCGGAGAGGTCGTTCTCGACGTAGGAGCGGGTGAGCGCGGCGCCGCCCAGCAGCACCGGGTACTCGTCGGCGAGACCGCGGGAGTTGATCTCCTCGAGGTTCTCCTTCATCACCACGGTCGACTTCACCAGCAGCCCGGACATGCCGATGACGTCGGCCCGCTTGTCCGCCGCGACGTCGAGAATGGTCGCGATCGGCTGCTTGATGCCGATGTTGACGACCTCGTAGCCGTTGTTGGACAGGATGATGTCGACCAGGTTCTTGCCGATGTCGTGCACGTCGCCCTTGACGGTGGCGAGCACGATGCGACCCTTGCCGTCCTCGCCGGTGGCCTCCATGTGCGGCTCGAGATGCGCCACCGCGGTTTTCATCACCTCGGCGGACTGCAGCACGAACGGCAGCTGCATCTGACCCGAACCAAAGAGCTCGCCGACGGTCTTCATCCCCGACAGCAGAGTGTCGTTGATGATCGACAGCGGCGGCACCTGGGTCATCGCCTCGTCGAGATCGTCGGTGAGCCCGTTGCGCTCGCCGTCGACGATCCGGCGCTCCAGCCGCTCGAACAGCGGCAGCTTCGCCAGTTCCTGGGCCCGCGACTCCCGCGCCGAGGCCGCGGAGACACCTTCGAAGAGCTCCATCAGCTTCTGCAGCGGGTCGTAACCCTCGCGACGACGGTCGTAGACGAGATCGAGGGCGACCTCGCGGTGCTCCTCCGGGATCCGGGCCATCGGCAGGATCTTCGACGCGTGCACGATGGCCGTGTCGAGGCCGGCCTGCACGCACTCGTGCAGGAAGACCGAGTTGAGCACCTGTCGCGCAGCGGGATTGAGGCCGAACGAGATGTTCGAGATGCCCAGTGTGAAGTGCACGTCGGGGTGGGCCTCGTGCAAGCGGCGGATGGCCTCGATGGTCTCGATACCGTCCCGCCGGACCTCCTCCTGACCCGTCGAGATCGGGAAGGTCAGCGTGTCGAGGATGATGTCCTCTTCGGCGAGGCCCCAGTTGCCGGTGATGTCGGCGATCAGCCGCTCGGCCACCCGGACCTTCCAGTCGGCGGTGCGCGCCTGCCCCTCTTCGTCGATGGTCAGCGCGACGACCGCCGCGCCGTGTTCGACGACGAGCTGCATGATCTTGGTGAACCGGGAGTCCGGTCCGTCGCCGTCCTCGTAGTTCACCGAGTTCACCGCGCAACGCCCGCCCAGGGACTCCAGTCCGGCACGGATGACCTCCGGCTCGGTGGAGTCGAGCATGATCGGCAGCGTCGACGAGGTCGCGAACCGGCTGGCGAGGGCGGTCATGTCGGCGGCACCGTCGCGGCCGACGTAGTCGACGTTGAGGTCGAGCATGTGCGCGCCGTCGCGGGTCTGGTCCTTCGCGATGTCGAGGCACTTCTGGTAGTCCTCGGCGATCATCGCCTCGCGGAAAGCCTTGGAGCCGTTGGTGTTCGTGCGCTCACCGATGACCAGGAAGCTGGCGTCCTGGTCGAAGGGCACCGCGGAGTACAGCGACGACGTCTCCGACTCGTGCTCCGGGGTGCGGGTCGCCGGGGTCACCTCGGCGACCGCCGCCGCGACCTGCCGGATGTGTTCGGGCGTCGTCCCACAGCAGCCGCCGACGAACTCCAGTCCGAACTCGCCGACGAACTGCGCCATGGCCTGCGCCAGTTCCTCGGGTGTCAGCGGGTACTCGGCGCCGTTGGCGCCCAGGACCGGCAGACCGGCGTTCGGCATGACCGACACCGGGATGCGGGCGTGCTTGGACAGGTATCGCAGATGCTCGCTCATCTCCGCCGGACCGGTGGCGCAGTTGAGGCCGATGAGGTCGATCCCGAGGGGTTCCAGCGCCGTCAGTGCGGCCCCGATCTCCGACCCGAGGAGCATCGTGCCGGTCGTCTCGACCGTGACGTGGGAGATGATCGGGATCCTGCGACCCACCCGCTCCATCGCGCGGTGCGCGGCGACCACTGCCGATTTGACCTGCAGCAGGTCCTGGGAGGTCTCGATCAGGACCGCGTCGGCGCCGCCCTCGAGCATGCCGATCACGCACTCGAGGTACGCGTCGCGGATGGCCGCATAGGTGGTGTGGCCGAGGCTGGGCAGCTTGGTGCCCGGCCCGATCGATCCGAGGACGAACCGGGCGGTGCCGTCGGCCGAGGGACCCATCTCGTCGGCGACGCCGCGCGCGATGGCCGTGCCCTTGTACGACAGCTCCCGGATGCGGTCGGCGATGTCGTAATCGCCGAGATTCGAGAGGTTGCAACCGAAGGTGTTGGTCTCGACGGCATCGGCGCCGGCCTCGAAATAGGCACGATGGATGCCCTCGAGGACGTCGGGCCTGGTGTCGTTGAGGATCTCGTTGCAACCCTCGAGGCCACGGAAGTCGTCGAGCGTCAGATCCGCGGCCTGCAGCATGGTGCCCATCGCCCCGTCGCCGATCAGCACCCGGCGCGACATCGACGACAGGAAGGTCGTGTCGAAATCGCGAGGATCGGTTCCGGAGAAATCAGGGGACATGGTTGACAGCGTAGTTCGCCCTCTCTGCGTGTTCGGTCGTAGGCTGGATCGGTGAACGCTGAGCAGACGTCGAACCTTCCCCAGCTGCGCAGACCCATTCTGCTCGCGGCCTTCGAGGGGTGGAACGACGCCGGGGACGCCGCCAGCAGCGCTGTCGAGCACCTGGCACTCGAATGGGACGCCCGACCCCTCGCCGACATCGACTCCGATGAATACTACGACTTCCAGGTCAATCGCCCCACTGTGAATCAGATCGACGGTGTCACGCGCCGGATCGACTGGCCGACCACCTCCATCTCGTACTGCAGCCCGCGTGGCGCCGACCGCGACATCGTGCTGGTCCGCGGCATCGAACCGAACATGCGGTGGCGGGCGTTCTGCGCCGAGATCG
Source organism: Gordonia sp. McavH-238-E (assembly GCF_022348225.1). Taxonomy (NCBI): domain Bacteria; kingdom Bacillati; phylum Actinomycetota; class Actinomycetes; order Mycobacteriales; family Gordoniaceae; genus Gordonia; species Gordonia sp. McavH-238-E. The sequence continues at coordinate 123,172 of NZ_JAKRFE010000001.1, read as the reverse complement.
TCGACCTCGCGCAGGAGCTCGGGGTCGAGACCACGGTGATGCTGGGCGCGCTGCTCGCCGACACCCCGCACACCCGGCCGGTGCCGGTCACCGGCGCGGCCTACAGCAGCGAGTCCGCGGCCCGGTACAACCTCGCCGAGAGCCGCTACGAGGGCCCGACCGGCATCACCGGGGTCCTGCAGGACCTCTTCGTCCAGGCGGGCCTGCCGGCCGTGTCGTTCTGGGCGGCGGTCCCCCACTATGTGTCGACGCCGCCGAACCCGAAGGCGACCGTGGCACTGCTGACGCGGGTCGAGGAGGTCCTCGACATCGAGGTGCCGCTCGGCACCCTCCCGGAACAGGCGGAGGAATGGGAACGCGCGGTCACCGAGATGACCGAGGACGACGAGGAGATCGCGGACTACGTGCGCGGGCTCGAGGAGCGCGGGGACGCCGAGGTCGATCCGGACGAGGTGATGGCGAAGATCGACGGCGACGCACTCGCCGCCGAGTTCGAGCGCTACCTCAAGCGCCGCGGCCAGGGGCCGTTCGGGTCCTGAACCGGGCGACCGGGCGTCAGCCGATCTTCTCGATCGAGACCACGGGGGTGGTGATCCGCCACGTGCGGACGTCCGGGTCGTCGGCGGCCCGCACCCAGAACTGTGCGGATTCGCCCAGGCGGCACGACTTCACGCCGAGCAGCGGGATGTCCTCGGAGTCACGCCGGAGCCGGCTGACCGTCCAGTCCTCGTTGTCGGTGCCACCGACCCCGGGAGCCCGGAGAAGCGTCATCTCGGTGAAATCCAGCAGGTAGGTCGACGTCCGGGTGACGACGGTGTACACCCCGGCGTCGGTCTCGGGTCGGATCTCTTGCACGCGCGCCACGTCAGCACTCTACCCAGACGCCGGCGAGCCGACATCTCGGTGTGGGACGACGCCGCTCAGGCGCCGGGGACGAGCGGAATTCCCAGCAGGGCGTCGACCGCGTCGGCGAGCGCGGCCGGCGCCGTCGTCGACGAACCGATGCCGGTGCGCACGTCCGCGCACCAACCGTCGACTGCGGCAAGCGCTTTCGGGGTGTCGAGATCGTCGGCGAGGTGCTGGCGGATGCGGGCGATGACCGGCTCGGCGTCGGGACCGGTGCTCGCGCCGAGCGCCGCACGCCACCGGGCGAGGCGTTCGACGGCCGTGTCGAGGACCTCCGCGGTCCACATCCGGTCACCTCGGTAGTGGTCGGCGAGCAGGGCGAGGCGGATCGCCGCCGGGTCCACGCCGTCGCGACGCAGCACCGAGACGAACACCAGGTTGCCGCGGCTCTTGGACATCTTCTCGCCGTCGAGGCCGACCATCCCGGTGTGCACGTAGTGCCGGGCGAACCGCCGTGAACCGGTGAGGGCCTCGCCGTGGGCGGCCGAATACTCGTGGTGCGGGTAGATGAGATCGTTGCCGCCGCCCTGGATGTCGAACTCGATGCCGAGGCGGTTCAACGCGATCGCCGAACACTCGATGTGCCAGCCCGGCCGGCCCGGACCGAACGGTGAGTCCCACGACGGCTCGCCGGGCCGCACGGCACGCCACAGCAGGGCATCGAGCGGGTCGCGCTTGCCGGGACGATCGGGGTCGCCGCCGCGTTCGGCGAAGTACCGCGCCATGGTCTCGCGGTCGTACCCCGACTCGTAGCCGAACTGTTCGGTCGCGTCGGTACGGAAGTACACATCCGGGAACTCGGCGTCGTCGACGGTGTAGGCGGCACCAGAGGCGAGCAGCTTGTCGACGACCTCGACGACCTCGTCGACCGACTCGACCGCGCCGATGTAGTCGCGCGGCGGCAGGACCCGCAGGGCGGTCATGTCGTCGCGGAACAGCTGCGTCTCCCGGGCCCCGAGGTCGCGCCAGTCGACGCCGTCGCGGTCCGCCCGCTCGAACAGCGGGTCGTCGACGTCGGTCACGTTCTGGACGTAATGGACCTCGTGGCCTTGATCGCGCAGCACCCGATTGACCTGGTCGAAGGTCACGTAGGTGGCCGCGTGCCCCAGATGGGTGGCGTCGTACGGGGTGATACCGCAGACGTACATGGTCGCGGTGGCGCCGGGTGCGACGGGTCGGACCGCGCGATCGGCGGTGTCATAGAGACGGAGGGCGGGTCCACTACCCGGAACGGCGGGGAGTTCGAGATCGGGCCACGACTGCATGCGTCCACTGTATTGCCCGCCGGCCGTGTATCGCGTTCGGGGGCGAGCAGTTCGGTCCCCTCGTGCCGAGTGCGCCGGACTCCCTCAGAACGGCGGCCACGGTATCGGCCGATGACCCGGCGGATGCGGCATGGTCGCGCTCTCGGCGACCACGATCGCCCGGATCGCCAGCGACTCGATCTCGTCGGCGGTGATGTGCTCGGCGAGCTGCGCGCGCAGCGCCGACCCGTCGGTCTCGAGCCGCTCGGCGAGTTCGGCGACGTCGGCGACGAGGTGCCCGGGCACCGGCTCCCCCGCCCAGCCCCACAGCACCGTCCGCAGTTTGTCCTCGCCGTGCAGGCAGATGCCGTGGTCGATCCCGTAGACGACACCGTCCAGACCCTCGAGCACGTGTCCGCCCTTGCGGTCGGCATTGTTGAGGATGACGTCGAGCACCGACATCCGCTGCAGCCGCGGGTCGTCGGCGTGTACCAAGACGACGGGGTCGCCGTACGGGTCGTAGGCCTGGAGCACGGCGAGGTACCCGGCGGGCACGGCCCCGACCGGGCAGAGGTCGACGAGGTCGATCCGCGGCTCGGTCTCCGGGATCGGATGGTCGGTGTTGTCGGGTGTCTCGACCCAGCGCTGCACCATCCCCGGCCCGAGCGGGCCGTCGCGGTGCACCGTCGTGGGAATCGTGTCCCAGCCCAGTGCTTCGGAAATCAGATACGACGCCACCTCTCGCCCGGCGAGGGTGCCGTCGGGGAAGTCCCAGAGCGGGACCTCGCCGCGGACCGGCTTGTAGACACAGCGCACCGACGTCCGGCCGTCGAGCACCGCGTCGCACACGAGGGTCGCGTTGCTGGCCGAGGGGATCCGGCCGAGGATCGTGAGTTCGCCTTCGCGGAGGACGTGGTCGACCGCGGGCTCGTCAGTCACGTGCGGAGGGGCCGGTGTCACCGGGCTCATCGGGTTCGTCCGGGTCACCGGGCTGAGGTGCGTCCCCCGCCTGGTCGAACGGCTCCTCGTCGGCCGTCAGGCCCGGATCACTCTGTGCGGCAAGGCTGTTGAAAACCTCGGGATCGATGAAGTCGAGGGACTTGCTCAACTCCGCGTCCCGCTTGTAGCCGTTGGTCCGGATACACAGGTGCCCCTCGGGATCGAGCGGTTCGCTGCACAGCGGGCACGGCTGCCGGCCGGCCGAGATCACCTTCGACGACCGTGCGGCGAACTCGCGGGCGGCGGCGGTGGTGAGGAAGACGCGCACGGCGTCCGGACCCTCGTCGGTGTCGTCGAGAACGACACTCTCGTCGAACTCCCCCTCGGTGATGGCGAGCAACTCGACCACCACGGCCTCGGACTCCGCGTCCCACCCCAGACCCATCGTGCCGACGCGGAACTCGGCGTCGACGGGCATCACCAGCGGGCTCAGGTCGCCGACCCGGTCGGTCTCCGGCGGGATCGGCGTGCCGAAGCGGCGGTGGATCTCGTCGAGCAGCGCACCGATCCGATCCGCCAGGATCTGGACCTGCTGCTTCTCGAGCATCACGCTGATGATGCGGGCCTCGTGGACCGCCTGGAGGTAGAACGTACGGTCGCCGGGCTGCCCGATCGTGCCCGCCACGAAGCGGTCCGGGCTGCGGAACACATGGATGGCTCGAGACATCACACCTCCTTCGTCGTCTGGTTCATTATCCCGATGTCGCCGGGATCGTCGCGGCGCCGTTCGCCGACGGCGTGACATCCGCCCCGGTGTCCCCGCCGACGACCGCGTCGTCGGCCGGGCGCTGCCCGTCCTGTGCCGGCGGCGGGGGCTTCGGTATCGACAGCGTCTCGGTCGTGTTCACGGTGTGCACGTATGGCCGCGACGAGGCGTACCTGATCACGCTGATCGACGCCGGTTCGACGACGATGCGTTGGAAGGCGTCCAGGTGGGTGCCCATGGCGTCGGCGATGATCGCCTTGATCACGTCGCCGTGCGAGCAGGCGATCCACACCCCGGAACCGTCGGGCCCGCCGTGAATCCGGTCCAGTTCACGGATCGCGCGCACCGCCCGCGCCTGGACGTCGGCCAGCCCCTCCCCGTCCGGGAACACCGCGGCCGACGGTTGTTGCTGCACGACCTTCCACAGCGGTTCCTTGAGCAGTTCGGAGATCGACCGCCCGGTCCACCCGCCGTAGTCGACCTCCGCGAGGTCGTCGACCACGATCTCGGGCGGGGCCTGCCCGTCCGCGCCCAGCGCGGCCAGCAGCGGCGCGACCGTCTCGGCACATCGGTCCAGCGGCGAACGTGCCACCGCCCGGATGGAGCCGAGATGGTCGCCGAGGCGTCGAACCAGATCATCGGCCTGGGCGCGCCCGCGGTCGTCGAGATGGACGCCGGCGCTGCGACCGGCGAGCACCCCCGAGGTGTTCGCCGTCGAACGGCCGTGCCGGAGAAGGATCACGGTCATCCCACAACCATAGGCACCGGCCCCGCGGGGCCGCACAGCGCGCGGAGTCCGGCGCGGCGGGCGGGGCGTCAGGTCGCCGAGATCACGCCCGTCGACAGCAACACGATCAGGGTCACGCCGAGCACGACGCGGTAGGCACCGAACCAGTTCATCGAGTGCGCGCTGACGAACTTCAGCAACCACGCGATCGCGGCATAGCCGACGACGAACGCGATCAGCGTCGCGACGAGCAACTGGGACCCACTGGCCTCCATGCCCTCGCCGCTCGGGTTGAAGGCGTCCGGCAGGCTGAACAGACCGGACGCGGTGACCGCCGGGATGGCCAGCAGGAACGAGAAACGGAAGGCGGCTTCCCGTTCGAGCCCCAGGAACAGGCCCGCACTGGCCGTCGCGCCGGAACGGGACACCCCCGGGATCAGCGCGAGGCACTGGGCACCGCCCATGACGAGACCGTCGCGGAGGGTGAGCTGCTCGAGGTTCCGCTGCTTCTGCCCGTACCGCTCGGCGAGCCAGAACACCCCCGCGAACACGATGAGCATGATCGCGACGAGCCACAGGTTGCGCCCCGTGGTGCGGATCTCGTCTTTGAACAGGTAGCCGATCAGGCCGATCGGGATGGTCGCGAAGATCACATACCAACCGATCCGGTAGTCGAGGTTCCGCTCGTCGGCATGCCGGAGACCACGGAACCAGGCCGTGATGATGCGGACGATGTCCCGGGCGAAGAAGACGAGGACGGCGGCCTCGGTGCCGAGCTGGGTGACCGCGGTGAACGAGGCGCCGGCGTCCTCGCCGAACATCAGCTCGGAGGCGATCCGGAGATGCCCGGAGGAGGAGATCGGCAGGAACTCGGTGAGGCCCTGCAACGCCCCGAGGACGATCGACTGGGTCCACGTCATGGTGTCGGTCACGGCGCCCGATGCTACTTGGGACCGCGGCGCCCGACCCGACACGGCACGCGCCCTCGACCCGCCTGAGTGCCGCGCGGACGCGGTCACGCAAGATGGGGTCATGTCCTCGCCGCGACCATCCCGCACCCCTCACCAGTCCCGCACGGGCATGTCGCGCCTGCGGGGTCCGGTCGCCGCAGCGGCGGCCCTGGTGATCGGTGTGGGCATGATCACCGCGTGCGGCTCCGACGACAGCACCCCCGACGTACCGACCGTGACGCCGGCGACCGCGCCGGAGGCCCCGGCGAGTTCGGCGACGGCGCCCGCGGGCACCGTCGTCCCGGCGCCTGCCGGAGCGCGCGCCCTCGCGACGTCGGGTGGCAGCGTCGCGGTGCTCTCCGCCGACGGCAACCAGATCCTCCGGTACGACACCGGCAGGGTGACCTCGCCACCGCAGACCATCACCGTGCCCGGCCTCACCGCCCTGGCCGCGGGTGACGACGGCGCATACGTCGGCGCCGGCCCGGGTGTCCTCGTCGTCGTCGATGCGGAGGGCCGGGTCCAGACCGGCGACCTCGAATCCGACCAACCGACCGCGGTGGCGCGGACCACGTCCGGCTTTCTCGTCGTCGGCACTGCGGACGGACGAGTTATCGTGTACGACAACAACTTCGCGCAGAAGCACGATCTCGATCGGTTCGTGCGGGTGGACTCGCTGACCGCGGCACCGGAATCAGCCGAGGGGCTCGGCGGGCAGGTCGTCGTCCTCGACCGCGCACAGTCGTCGGTGACCCCCGTCGACCCGGAGTCCGGCGACCTGGGGCCGGCGCTACGAGCGGGCAACGGGGCCACCAACTCCACCGTGGACGAGTTCGGACGGGTGCTGGTCGCCAACACCCGCGACGGCGAGATCCTCGGGTTCTTCGGATCGCCGCTGGTGATGCGGTTTCGCTATCCGGTGGCGGACGGACCGTACGCCGTAGACTACGACGACACCCGGGACCGGCTCTGGGTGTCGACGACCGGCAACAACGAGGTGGTGGCATATGACCTGGCAGACGGTGAACCCACCGAGATCCAGCGGTTCGCGTCGGTCGTGCAGCCCGACCGGATCGCCGTCGACTCGTCGGGCACCGTCTATGTGCTCTCCGCACGGGACGGCGGGCTGCAGGTCGTCCCGGATGGGCGGGCCGGATGACTCCCGAAGCGAGCGGGCCGCATGACTCCCGGCGCCGGGAGCGAAGCGAGCGGGCCGCATGACTCCCGGCGCCGGGAGCGAAGCGAGCGGGCCGAATGACTTCTGACCGTTCGACCACGCGATCCACGCGTACCTCGGCACGGCACGGTTCTCGTTATCCGGACGGGTGGGAGGTCACCACCGAGGATGTCGAGTGCGTACTGCTCCGTCTGCCGCCCGACGTGACCCGCGTGACCGCCTCGATGCGGTTGGCCCTCGAAGCCGAGTTCGGCGGTTGGGAACTGTCGCGGGTGCGGCTCTACTCCGACGGCACCCGCAAGGTATTGCTGAAGCGGCGCCGACCGCCGCGGGGATCGCGCGGCCCCGACTCGACCCATGAGCAGTCCCCTGACCAGAACGGCCACGATCCCCGGAGCGCACGCGCATGCTGATGTCCCGCGGCACCACCGGAGCGCTCGTCGTGCTCAACCGGTGGTGCTATCCCCTGCTGCGTTCGACGATGTTCCGTGTCGATCCGGAGCGGATCCACCACATAGTCTTCGCGGTCCTGCGGGTCGTCGGACGGTTTCCGCTCCTGGCGTTCCTGACCGCCAAATTGCTGGCCCGGCACGATCCGGTCCTGCGCACGCGGGTCTTCGGTGTCGACTTCCCCGCCCCGATCGGTCTGGCGGCCGGGTTCGACAAGACCGCGGGCGCGGTGAACACCTGGGGTCAGATCGGGTTCGGTTTCGCCGAGATCGGCACGATCACCGGTCAGGGGCAACCCGGCAATCCGACGCCGCGGCTGTTCCGGCTTCCCGCCGACCGCGCGCTCGTCAACCGCATGGGTTTCAATAATCCGGGCGCGGAGGTGGCCGCGCAGCATCTGACCGGCGTGCGACGGGGCCCGGTGTCGGTGCCCATCGGCGCCAACATCGGCAAGACCAAGGTCGTTCCGGTCGATGACGCGATCGACGATTACCGGCGCTCGGCCGAGTTGTTGGGTCCGCTGTCGGATTTCGTCGTCGTGAACGTGAGCTCGCCCAACACCCCGGGGCTGCGTGATCTGCAGGCCGTGGATTCACTTCGGCCCATCTTGGCCGCGGTGCTCGCCGCGGTGCATGTACCGGTGCTGGTCAAGATCGCGCCGGATCTCGTCGACGACGACGTCGACGCCGTGGCGGACCTGGCCGTCGAGCTCGGCTTGGCCGGGATCGTCGCCACCAACACCACGATCGGCCGCGAGGGTTTGCGCACCGCATCCGACGAGGTCCGGGAGATCGGTGCGGGTGGACTCTCCGGGCCACCGGTCGCCGCGCGGTCGCTGACCGTGCTGCGGCGCCTCTACAACCGGGTCGGCGGACGGATCGCGCTCGTCAGCGTCGGTGGCATCGAGACCGTCGACCAGGCCTGGGAACGCATCTGCGCCGGCGCCGACCTGCTGCAGGTCTACACCGGCTTCATCTACGGCGGCCCGGTGTGGCTCGCCGAGTTGCACGCCGGCCTCGCGCAGCGGGTGCGTGCCGGTGGCTTCGCCTCGATCTCCGACGCGGTGGGGTCCGCGGCTCGCAACCAGCCCTGATTCGCGAGAACCACACCCACTGCTCCCTCATCCGAAAGAGGCGCCCCCGCTCCCTGAGGTGCGACCGAAGCGAGCCCGAAGGGTCTCGCAACGTGCCTCACCAGGCCCTTCGAGGCTCGTCGCTATCGCTCCTCGCACCTCAGGGATCAGGGGGGTCATGCGGTTCTTTCGGATGAGGGAGCAGGGGTTATCAGACGTTCTCGCCCGGCTGTTCGTAGGTGCCGATGAGGGTCGCGCGCGCGATCGCGTGGGAGAACAGGTTGAAGCCCAGGTACGCGGGTGTCGCGTTCTCCGGTAGGCCCAGGGACTCGGTGTCCACGGCGTGGACGACGACGAAGTACCGGTGCGGTCCGTGTCCGGGCGGCGGCGCCGCACCGATGTAGCGGCGCAGCGAGGCGTCGTTGGTGAGCGTGACCGCACCATCGGGCAGTCCGGACCCCTCCTCGTCACCCGCCCCTTCGGGCAGGCTCGTGACCGAGACGGGGATGTCGGCGACCGCCCAGTGCCAGAATCCGGCGGCGGTCGGAGCGTCGGGGTCGTACACGGTGACGGCGAAACTCTTGGTCTCGGCGGGGAACCCGGACCAGCTGAGCTGCGGCGAGAGGTCCTCCCCACCCGCGCCCATGATCCCGCTCACCTGCCCGTTGGCCAGCGCGGCCCCGTCGGTGAGGCTCTCCGAGGTCAGGGTGAAGCCGGGCAGGCTCGGTAGCGGGGAGTACGGGTCGAATGACGACATGTGTTCACCTTTCTCACGTTTCGCGCGTCGGAAGAGTGCCGGGCATTCTCCGACGCGGTGGTCCCGGTCGGGAGGAAGGCCGTGCCGCCCACTGTAGTGGTGTGTCTCAGTGGTGCGTCTCGGATGCGATCAGCTGTGCCGCAGAAAGTGCTCGAAGACCTTGGTGCCGAACAGAACCGAGTCGACGGGAACGCGCTCGTCGACGCCGTGGAACAGTGCCGCGAAGTCGAGTTCGGGCGGCAGCTGCAGCGGCGCGAAGCCGAAGCAGCGGATCCCGAGTTTCGCGAACGCCTTGGCATCGGTGCCGCCGGAGAGCATGTACGGCACCGTCTTTCCCTGTGGATCGTGCTCGAGGATGGCGGCGTTCATCGCCTCGACGAGGTCACCGTCGAACGTGGTCTCGTAGGAATCGAGATGAGTGATCCACTCGCGGCGCACGTTGGGCCCGATGAGTTCGTCGATCTCCTTCTCGAAGGCGGCCTGGCGTCCGGGCAGGACGCGGCAGTCGATGACCGCCTCGGCCTTCTGCGGGATGACGTTGGCCTTGTAGCCGGCCTTGAGCATCGTGGGATTGGCGGTGTCGCGCAGTGTCGCACCGATGATCCGCGCGAGATTGCCCAGTTTGAACAGCGACGTCTCCAGGTCGGGGGCCTCCGGGCTCAGGTCGAGACCCGTCTCCGCGCTGACCTCGGCCAGGAACTGGCTCACCGATTCCGTCATCACCAGGGGAAACGTGTGCCGTCCGATCCGGGCGACCGCGTCGGCGACCTCGGTGACCGCGTTCTCGTCGTGCAGGAACGACCCGTGCCCGGCCCGCGCCTCGGCGGTCAGGCGCATCCAGGCCAGACCCTTCTCCGCGGTCTCCACGAGATAGAGACGCTTCTGGGTTCCGTCCGGCCGGTCGACGGTGAGCGAGAAGCCACCGACCTCGCCGACCGCCTCGGTGATGCCCTCGAACAGGTCCGGACGGTTCTCCACCAGCCAGTGCGAACCCCAGGCACCACCGGCCTCCTCGTCGGCGAGGAACGCGAAGACGATCTCCCGGGGCGGCACCGTGCCGTCGCGCTTGAACTGCCGGGCGAGCGCGAGCGCCATCCCGGCCATGTCCTTCATGTCGACGGCGCCGCGGCCCCAGATGTAGCCGTCCTTGATGGCGCCGGAGAACGGATGCACGCTCCAGTCGGCCGGCTCGGCCGGGACGACGTCGAGGTGCGCATGCACGAGCAGCGCGCCGCGGTCGGAATCCGCCGGTCCGGCCAGCCGCGCGAAGACGTTCCCGCGGCCGGGACGTCCCGACTCGACGTACTGGGTGGTGTAGCCCACCTCCTCGAGTTGCTGGGCCACCCACTTGGCGCAATCCTCTTCGCCTTTGGTGGTCTCGGGTTCACCCGTGTTGGAGGTGTCGAACCGGATCAGCTGGCTGACCAGATCGACGACTTCGTCGGTCGCAGACTGTGAAGACACCCCTCACTCCTACGGGATTTGGGATACGCGGGCAACCTCGGTTAGGGTTATCCCGCTGCAGCGAGATGACGGCGGGACACCGCCGGAAACACTCACCGCGGCATGCAGGTCCGAGTGGCGGAATGGCAGACGCGCTAGCTTGAGGTGCTAGTGTCCTATTAACGGACGTGGGGGTTCAAGTCCCCCCTCGGACACCAGAACAATGAGTAGAACCCCGGCTCTGAGCCGGGGTTCTTCTCGTTGTGTCAGCAGTCGTCTGCGCAGCCCGTCACGGCGCGACGGAATCCGCCAGCGCCGCCCAGGCCCGCGAGTACGGCAGGTCGATCGAGTTCTCCACGAAGGCCCGCAGGATGGCACGGCGCAGACGCCGCTGCACCGCCCACTGGCCGTTCGGCTTGGTCTTCACCGTCAGCCGCAGGACGACCTGATCCGACGACACCTCCTGCACGCCGAGCATCTCGATCTGGCCGAGGATGTCCGTCGAGTCCTCCTCGACCGCGGTGCGGGCCGCCTCGTCCGCCACCTGCTGCGCCTTGTCGATGTCGGCACCCGGTGCCACCGGGACGTCGACACGCGCGACCGCGAATTCCTGGCTCATGTTGCCCACCCGGGCGATCTCGCCGTTGCGGACGTACCAGAGGGTGCCGTCGATGTCGCGCAGCGTGGTCACCCGGAGACCCACCGACTCGACCTCGCCGACCGCCTCGCCGAGATCGACGATGTCACCCACGCCGTACTGGTCCTCGAGGAGCATGAACACGCCGGTCACGAAGTCCCGCACCAGATTCTGCGCGCCGAAACCGATGGCGAGGCCGACGATCCCGGCCGAGGCGATGAACGGTGCGATGTTGACGCCGAGGACGCTGAGCACGCTGAGCACGACCCAGACGAGCAGGACGATCGACACCGTGGACTTGAGGACCGAGCCGATCGTCGCCGCACGCTGCGCCCGCCGGGCGGCGATCTGCGCGCTGCGTTCGGGCGAGGGCGATTTCGACCGGAGCCCACGCATGAGGGCCGTCCCCCGGCCCGGCTCGCCACCGGCGGTTCGCGGCCGGGTGGCGCGGTCGATGGAGCGATGGATCACGAAACGGACGATCAACGCGACGACCACGTAAGCGACGATGCGAGCAGGATTCTCGATCAGCCATTCGCGATTCGTTTCCGTCCATTCGAAGGCAGAGTCTTGAATCGACATGGGTCCGACCGTACGGATGATGACCTCGATGTCCAGTCGCGACGGGCCGCGTCATCGCGGACGGCCGCGTGTGACGGAGTCGGAAACCGTTGTCAGCCTGCGGTGAACGAGACGATGTTCTGATCGAGGATCATCTGATCCTCATGTGTGCTCTCGGTCACGCCAGGCGTGAGCCGAAGCGGTACCCCGGTCCCCTCCGACGCGTCGAAGGCCGCGGTGTCGGCCACGCGCCCGGTGACCGTGAATCTGTCGGTCACACTGGGGACGCCTTCCGACCCGAGGAACTCCGGTCCGTTCATCACGTGCACGTGCAGGTGCGGCGCCACCGAGTTCCCGCTGTTGCCGACCTTGCCGAGGACGTCGCCGCGCCGCACGCGATCGCCCGCTGCGAAGCGCACCGACCCGGGTTGCATGTGCGCGTAGTTCACGTAGAAGCCATCGCCGATGTCGAGCACGAGATTGTTGCCGTCGGCGTCGTCGATCGGCAGTCCGGCCGGATACTCTCCCGGGGTCTGCTCGGGCAGGTCGTTGCGGCTCGCGACGACGGTGCCGTCACCGACGGCGAGGACGTCGTCGCCGAAGATCCGATAACTCGCCGGGTTCTTCGCGTCGCCGACGAAGATCCGTCCGTCCGCGGCCGCCTGTTCCCAGTCCACCGCGTACCGCTGCGCGAGGACCGGGGATCCGTTCAGCGGGAGGACCGCACGGGTGTGCCGGACGGCGTCGCAGCACGCATCGGCGGCGATGTAGTACTCGCCGGCGAGTGGCGGTCCCAGGACCGGGACGGTCGAGTCGCTGACCGTGACGGGCGCGATGCGTTCGTTGACGCTCTGCATCCCCGCTGGCGCCTCGTCAGCGCGTACCGCGATCTCGTGGATCAGTTCCTTCGGCGCGTTCCCCGAGAAGATCACGTGCAGGAAGAGGACGCCGTTCTGACCCGCCGCCAGCACGGCCGCGTACCCCTCCGGTGTGCCGGGGGCCGTCGGCACCGACGGTGCGCCGGTGGGCTTGAGCCGGCTGCGGACCCCGTTCTCGTCGAGAGCGAGCAGCGGTTCGCCGTTCGCGGTGGCGTCGAGAACCTCCACCCCGGTGATCGTCACCGGTGCGCGCATGAAATTGGTCAGCGAGATCTCGTAGACGAGATGGTTGTTGCCGTCGGAACCGGCGAAGGGCGTGGGGGCGAACATCACCGAACCGACCACCGGTGTGACGACGGGTTCCGGCGGGGTGCCGCTCGACCCGGCCGTATCACTGCTCGCGGAGGCATCCGGATCCGACGAGTTCGCGCCGCATGCGCTCATGAGGAGTACCGCAGCGGCACCGAGGGCGGCCAGCATGAGTCGTGTCGAGGCCATCGGTTTCCTCCGGGCTCATCGGGCCGACGTCGGTTCGTCCCGGCTGCGGCGAGCGTAGGGCTCCGGCGGGGTGGTGCGGCGACGTTCGCGCCGGACCCGGCACAATTGTGTGGTGACCCAGCGCCTGTTCTTCGACTGCGACACCGGCATCGACGACTCGCTCGCCCTGATCTACCTACTCGCACGCGCCGACGTCGATCTCGTCGGCATCGCATCCACGGCCGGCAACGTGCCCGTCGACGTCGTCACGTCCAACAACCTCTCCTGGCTGGAACTGTGCGGCCGTCCCGAGGTACCGGTCTCGACCGGTTCGGCCACTCCCCTCGTCGCGGCACTGATGACCACCGAGGACACACATGGACCGCTGGGTGTCGGGCACGCCGAGCTGCCTGCCCCCACGACGACGCCGAGCCATCTCGATGCCGCCGACGCCTGGATCGAGGCGTCGCAGGCGCACGACGGTGAACTCGTCGGCCTGGTGACCGGACCGCTCACGTCCCTGGCGACCGCGATCCGCCGGGACCCGGGCCTGCCGCAACGCCTGCGGCGACTGGTCATCATGGGCGGCGCCTTTCACACGCACGGCAACACGACACCCACCTCGGAGTGGAACGTCGCCGTCGATCCGGAGGCCGCCGCCGAGGTGTTCGCGGCCTTCGGCACCGCGGGTGCGCCCGAACCCATCGTCTGCGCACTCGACCTCACCGAATCGGTCGTGCTGACCCCCGATCATGTGGTCCGGCTCGCCGCCGCGGCCGGCAGCGCACCCGTCGAATGCCCGGACCCGACCGACGAACGCGGCCTCCGGTCGGTCGCCGACAACGAGATCGTCCGGCACCTCGTCGACGCCCTGCGGTTCTACTTCGAGTTCCACGACGACCACGACGAGGGCTACATCGCCCACCTCCACGATCCGTTCGCCGCGCTCGTCGCGCTGGTCCCCGACACGGTGCAGACGCGCGCGGCGTATGTCGACGTCGAGCTCGCCGGGACCCTGACCCGGGGCATGACCGTGGCTGACGAACGCTGGATGACCTCACCTGGCCCCAACGTCCGCATCGCGACATCGGCCGACGTCGACGCCGTGTTCGACGAACTCATCGAGACGATCGGCGCGTTCGCCCGACGCCGTGCAACGGAAATGAACGGCGCCACGGCGGAGTCCGCCGGACTAGTCTGAACGGGTGACTCGACTCGGATATCAGATCCCGAACTTCACCTACCCCGGCGTGCCCGCCGACCAGCTGTTCCCCACCGTGGTGGCGCAGGCGCGAGAAGCCGAGAACGCCGGATTCGACACCGTTCTCGTGATGGACCATTTCTATCAACTGCCGATGCTGGGTGAACCCGACGATCCGATGATCGAGTGTTACACCCTGCTCGCGGCCCTCGCGCAGCACACCTCGAAGGTCCGTCTGTCATCGCTGGTCACCGGCAACACCTATCGCAATCCGACCCTGCTGGCGAAGACGGTCACCGCACTCGATGTGGTGTCCGGTGGTCGGGCTCAGCTCGGCATCGGCGCGGGATGGTATGAGCTGGAACACGATTCACTCGGGTACGAGTTCGGGACGTTCACCGACCGGTTCGAGCGTCTCGAGGAGGCGCTGCAGATCATCCTCGGCATGCTCGCCGGGGAGGCTCCCAGCCTCGACGGCAAGCGCTACCGGGTCGCCGATGCCCTCAATGTGCCTGCGCCGCTGTCGAAGATCCCGGTGATGATCGGTGGCGGCGGTGAACGCAAGACGTTGCGGATGGTCGCGCAGTACGCCGACGAATCGAACCTGCTCTGCACGCCCGCCGACATCCCCCGCAAACTCGACGCCCTCGCCGAACACTGCGAACGACTCGGTCGCGACCGCTCGGAGATCACCGTGACCGTGCAGACGTCGGCGTGCGTGGCGCCCACCTCCGCCGAGGCGACCGCCGAGCTGGAGGCATACCTGGAGCGCACACCGGCGGCCGAGTCGCGTCGCGGATCGACGATCGTCGGCGACCCCGACGAGGTGGCCGCCCGGTACGCCGACCTGCTCGCGACCGGTATCGACGGTGTCACGGTGAACGCACCCGCCAACGGCCATGTGCCGGGACGTGTCTCGCTGCTCGGCGAGACACTGGCACCGCTGCTGGCCTGACCGACAGCTCAGCGTTCGTCGAACGCGTCCACGATCCGTTGCGCCGCGAGTGCGGGGGTCAGTGACCCGTCACGCAGCTGCTGCTCGACCTCGCCGCGGATTCCGCGCACCGCGGACGAGTCGCCGAGCCGGGACAGCACGATGTCGTTGACCATCGCCCACGTCCAGTCGATCTGCTGCTGGTTGCGGCGCGCGGTGAACTCCCCCGCCTCGGTGAGGGTCTCGTTGTGGCGCACGACGGTCTTCCAGAACTCGTCCACCCCGGTGTTCTCGATCGCGCTCATCGTGAGCACCGGCGGCATCCACAAGGCGTCGTGTGGGTAGATGAGCTTCAGCGCGTTGGTGAGTTCCCGGGCCGCGCCCTTGGCCTCGTTGAGGTGTTTGCCGTCGGCCTTGTTCACGACGACCACATCGGCGAGCTCGAGGACGCCCTTCTTGATGCCCTGCAACGAATCTCCGGTGCGGGCCAGGGTGAGGAACGTGAAGGTGTCGACCATGTTGGCGACCGTCACCTCGGACTGGCCGACGCCGACGGTCTCCACCAGCACGACGTCGAACCCGGCCGCCTCGACGAGCACGATGCTCTCGCGGGTGGCCTTGGCGACGCCACCGAGCGTGCCCGAGGTCGGCGACGGCCGGATATACGCGTTCTCCGACATCGACAGCCGACCCATGCGCGTTTTGTCGCCGAGGATCGAGCCGCGGGTACGCGTCGAACTCGGATCGACGGCGAGCACCGCGACCTTGTGACCGAGCTCGAGCAGATGCATACCGAGCGCTTCGATCGTCGTCGACTTGCCGACGCCCGGCACACCGGTGATGCCGACCCGGAACGACTTACCCGCGTGCGGGGTCAGCTTCAGGAGCAGTTCCTGCGCGGCCGCCCGATGGTCGGCGCGCTTGGACTCGACGAGCGTGATCGCGCGCGCCAGGTCGGCACGGCGATCCGCCAGCACGGCGTCGGCCAGCGCGTCGACGTCGACGGGACGTCGAGGTTGCACCGCCATCAGTTCGCGGTCGCCCCGGGCAGCTCCAGGCCGAGCGTGTCCGCCAGCTTGCCGATGAGCTCCACGGCCGAGTCGGCGATGACCGATCCGGGCGGGAAGATCGCGGCGGCGCCGGCCTCGTACAGCTCCGCGAAGTCACCGGGCGGGATCACACCGCCGACGACGACCATGATGTCCTCGCGGCCGACCTCCTTCAGCGCCTCCCGCAGGGCGGGGACCAGCGTCAGGTGGCCGGCGGCCAGTGACGACACTCCCACCACGTGCACGTCGTTGTCGGCGGCCTGGGCGGCCACCTCCTCGGGCGTGGCGAACAGCGGGCCCACGTCGACGTCGAAGCCGAGGTCGGCGAAGGCGGTCGCGATCACCTTCTGACCGCGGTCGTGACCGTCCTGGCCCATCTTCGCGACCAGGACACGCGGCTGACGACCCTCCGCCTCGGCGAACTGGCGCACGGCCTCGATCGCCGCATCGATGTTGCTCACCTCGCCCGCCTCATGCCGATACACCCCGCTGATCGTCTTGATCTCCGCCTGATGGCGACCATAGACCTTCTCGAGTGCCTCGGAGATCTCGCCGACCGTCGCCTGATGCCGCGCGGCCTCGATGGCCAGCGCCATCAGGTTGTTCTCCAGACCACCCTCCGACGACGCGGCGGCGCGGGTCAGATCGGCCAGCGCAGCCTCGACGGCTGCCGAGTCACGCTCGGCGCGAAGCCGATCCAGCTTCTCCAGCTGCTCGGCGCGCACCTTGGAGTTCTCGACCTTGAGGACCTCGATCTCCTCGTCGTCGGCGACCTGGTACTTGTTCACACCGACCAACGGCTGCTGGCCCGAGTCGATGCGCGCCTGGGTCCGTGCCGCGGCTTCCTCGATACGCAGCTTCGGCAGGCCCTCGTTGATGGCCTGCGTCATACCGCCGGCCTCTTCGACCTCACGAATGTGCTTGCGCGCCTTCTGCGCCAGCTGATGGGTGAGCCACTCGACGTAGTTCGAACCGGCCCACGGATCGATCGGGCGCGTGGTCCCCGACTCCTGCTGCAGCAGCAGCTGCGTGTTGCGGGCGATGCGCGCCGAGAAGTCGGTCGGCAGCGCGATCGCCTCGTCGAGGGCGTTGGTGTGCAGAGACTGGGTGTGCCCCTGGGTCGCGGCCATCGCCTCCACGCAGGTGCGGGCCACGTTGTTGAACACGTCCTGGGCGGTCAGCGACCATCCGGAGGTCTGCGAATGTGTGCGCAGCGACAGCGATTTCGCGTTCTTCGGCTCGAAGTCGGCGACGAGCTCACTCCACAGGAGACGCGCCGCCCGCAGCTTGGCGACCTCCATGAAGAAGTTCATGCCGATGCCCCAGAAGAACGACAGGCGCGGCGCGAACTTGTCGATGTCCAGACCGGCCTCGAGGCCCGCGCGGATGTATTCGACGCCGTCGGCCAGGGTGTAGGCCAGTTCCAGGTCGGCCGTCGCCCCGGCCTCCTGGATGTGGTAGCCGGAGATGGAGATCGAGTTGAACTTCGGCATCTTCTGGCTGGTGTACTCGAAGATGTTCGAGATGATCCGCATCGACGGCTTCGGCGGATAGATGTAGGTGTTGCGGACCATGAACTCTTTGAGGATGTCGTTCTGGATGGTCCCGGCCAGCTTCTCCGGCGGCACACCCTGTTCCTCGGCGGCCACGACGTAGAGCGCGAGGATCGGCAGCACGGCGCCGTTCATCGTCATCGACACCGACACGCTGCCGAGGTCGATGCCGTCGAAGAGCTGACGCATGTCGAGGATCGAGTCGATCGCCACACCGGCCATGCCGACGTCGCCGGCGACACGCGGATGGTCGGAGTCGTATCCGCGGTGGGTCGCGAGGTCGAAGGCGACCGACAGTCCCTTCTGGCCGGCCGCGAGGTTACGGCGGTAGAAGGCGTTGGACTCGGCGGCGGTCGAGAAGCCGGCGTACTGGCGGATCGTCCACGGCTGGTTGACGTACATCGTCGGGTACGGGCCCCGGATGAACGGCGCGGCACCGGGAACCGAGTCGAGCGGGTACGGATGCTCGGCGTCGTCGAGCACGGCGTCGCGCTCGGCACGGGTGTAGACCGGCGTGACGTCGATCTGCTCCGGGGTGTTCCAGGTGACCTGGTCCACCGAGTAACCATGCGCCGAGGCGAGTTCGTCGGTGACCGCGGCCGCGGAACCGGACGGTCCCCCGCCTGCGATCGACGAGCCGGTGTCGTCCGACGTCAGCCCGATCCCGGCGAAGCTCGGGATCGACTGTGTCACATCGGGTTCGGTCTGGGTCATGCCGTAGCTCCCGCCGTCGTCGGGGATGTCGAGGCCAGCTGGTCGAGAAGGTCACCGAGGGTGCTCACCGCGTCGATGCCCACCCGCAGTGAACCGTCGGGGCGATCGTCTCCCTCGGGCCATTCCTTGTCCGGTCCGGCGAGCAGGACCTTCGACAGTCCGGCCGCGCGAGCGGCCGCGAGTGCGGCGGGCCCCTCCTCGGCGTACCGGGCCTTGGTGCCACAGAGCACCGCGATCGGGGTGCTCGCCCCGGCCACCGCGTCGCCGATCTTGTCGGCGGTCAACGGGCCCGGGTTCACGACGGTGATGCCGCCGGCCCCCAGGAAGTTCGCGACGAAGGTGGTGCGGCCGTTGTGTTCGGCGACGCTGCCCAGCGGGATCAGCAGGATCGAGGGCCGGGCCCCGCGCTCGGCGAGCACGACGTCGGAACGATCCCGCAACGCCTCGAAGGCGCGCCCGATCCGCGCGAGACGCGGTGTTCCGGTGACGACATCGGTGACCGCCGAAGCCGGGGCCCCCGTCGTCTCCGACAGCGCGCGCTCGTCGATGTTCGGGAACTCGTTGACGCCGGTCACCGAGATCCGACGGTGTGCGACCTCGGTGTCGCGGCGTGCGAGCGAGGCGTCGACCTTCTCGGTGATCCAGCCGGTGTCGAGCGCGACACGGTAACCGCCCGCGGCCTCGACCTCGGTGAACACCGTCCACGCATTCGTGGCCATCTCGTCGGTCAGCGATTCGACGAACCACGAGCCACCGGCCGGATCGAGGACACGGCCGACGTTGGACTCCTCGAGCAGCAGCAACTGGGTGTTGCGCGCGATGCGCCGTGAGAACGAGGCGCTCGAGGTGCGCTTGTCCGCCGGGATGGTCGCGTCGTAGCCCAGGACGGTGAGCTGGTCGGCACCGCCGACACCGGCCCCGAACGCCGCGATGGTGCTGCGGAGCATGTTCACCCACGGGTCGCGCTGGGAGTACATCGACAGATCGGTCACGCCGTGGGTCAGGGCACCGCCGGCTGCGGGTGCGCCGACCACCTCGGCCACTCGGGCCCAGATCTTGCGCAGCGCACGGAATTTCGCGATCGTGGCGAACTGGTCGTCATCGGCCGAGACGCCGAAGGTGATCTGACCCAGCGCTGCCTCGGCCGAGAGGCCGGCGGCGGTGAGGTCCCGGAGATGGGCGACCGCGGCCGCCACCGTGAGGGCCAGTTCGAGGCCGTTGTCGGCGCCCGCGGTGGCGAAGTCGCTTCCGTCGACGCGGAACGTACGCACCCCGTCGGGCAGCCCGGAGGCCGCGAGCGCGGTGGCCTCGTCCGGATCGACGGTGGGTCGGCCGGAGAAGGCCGCCGTCAGCGGCGACAGTCCGAACGAGTGGACGGTGGCCGCCGTCGGAGCGGCGGCGACCGGAGCCGACTGGGCCTGTTCCTTCAGTCTGAGCAGTTCGCGGGCTGCCGCGATCCCCTCCGTGCCCGCATCGAGGGTCACCGGCACCAGATCGAGGTACACGCCGCGCAGCGCTGTCGCGAGGTCGGCGACCCCGAGCCCGTCGCCGGGCCTGCTCACCGAGAGCCAGAGTCCGCTCGTCCCGTTGGCCATCGCCTCGAGGATGAGCTCGTTGAGGTCCTCCGCGGAGGCCGCGTCGTCGCCGAAGCGCTCGGTGACACGCCAGCCGGTGGTGACATCCCGAGCGGGATCGGCACCGCGGACGAACGGGAAGCGACCGGGAACACCGGGTTCGGCGAGTTCGTCGCGCCGCGTGTAGAGCGGTCGGATGGTCAGCCCGTCGGCGGTGTCGGTCGAGAGCAGCGCCTCGGGTGTGTCGGGCAGCTCGTCGACGTCGACACGTCGCGACTTCGCCAGAACGGCCGCGGCGGCCGTGGACCACGCCTGGTAGGCCTGGTCGAGTTCTGGGTCCGGTTTGGGCTGGTCAGTTTGCTGTGGCATGTGGGGAAGCACACCTCCGTGAATGCACTGTGATGAGCGCGTAGACGACACTAGCCGATCGCTCGCTCGGCCCGGCGCCGAGGTGGGCGTGACGTGGCCCACTCGAGCAGGCTGACCGTCGCGGGGTCCAGAGTAGAGTGTCCGGGTGCCCGATCCTTCCACTGTCAGCGAGGACGTCGCCGACCCGATCGGGACCGATGCCGCCGATGCCGCGGACGCGGGAGCGACCGGCGACGCCCGGACCCCGGTACCCGGCCGCCGGCGATTCGATCGCCGAACCGTGCGCCGGGCGGTCTTCGCCGCCGCACTCCTCGCAGCCGTCCTCGCCGGTTCCTACTTCGTCCCGCTGCCCTCGATCGTGAGCGTGCGCGACTGGGGCGCCGACCTCGGCCCGGCCTTCGTGTGGGTGTTCTTCCTCGCCTACGCGGTGATCACCATCGCGCCGATCCCGCGTTCGACGTTCACCGTCATGGCCGGGGTGTTCTTCGGGCCGCTCGTCGGCTTCGCGGGGGCGATGATCGCCTCGTCGATCGCGGCGGTGGCCGCGTTCGCCCTGGTCCGCCGGGTCGGGCGTGATCGCGTGCAGCCCTATCTGAAGACGCCGGTGGTCCGGGCCGTCGAGTACCGGCTCGAGCGACGCGGCTGGCTGGCGGTCGGGTCACTGCGCTTCATCGCGGCCTGCCCGTTCTCGGTGGCGAACTACTGCTCGGCCCTGTCGTCGGTGCGTCCCGTGCCGTACGCGGTGGCCAGCATCCTCGGGATGGCCCCGGGTACCGCGGCCGTGGTGATGCTCGGCGATTCCCTGACCGGTGACACGCATCCGGCTCAGCTGGCGGTCACCGGCGGCTTGTTCGCGATCGGCATCGCCGGCCTGGTCTTGGACTCGCGCCTGCCGGTGGTGCGCGCCGGGGCGACAAGCTCCGAGCGTTGATGGCCACCGATCAAGCCATCAGTCTTGATTCATCTAGCTCCATGCCTTGATTCACCCTGATCAAGCATATAGCCTTGAGTGATGTTCGTTGTGACCGTCGACCAACGGGGCAGCCGGCGCGACATCGACCGGGTGGACCCCGTCCTCGCCGCACTCGAGGCGGTCGACACCGTCCGCGCCTTCGAACGCACCGCGGGTGACGAGATCCAGGGCATCCTCGCCGACCCGGTGGCCACTGCCCGACTGGCCGTCGAACTCACCGCCGACGGGCACTGGAGTGTCGGCATCGGCGCCGGCGATGTCGACGAGCCCCTCCCCCCGTCCACCCGCGCCGGGCGCGGACCCGCCTTCGTCCACGCCCGCGACGCCGTCGAGGCCGCCAAACGGCAGCGGATACCGCTGTGCGTCCGCGGCCCCGACGCCCGCTGGTGCCGCCACGCCCAGACGGCCGGCCGGCTCATCGCCGACGTCATCACCGCGCGCAGTTCCGCCGGGCGGGAGGCGGTGGAACTCATGCGGCGCGGCCTGACCCAGGTCGACGCAGCCGCCGAACTCGCCATCACGCCGCAGGCCATGAGCCAACGCCTGCGTGCCGCGGGCTGGGATCTCGAATCCGACTCCCTCGACCTCGTCGCCGATGCGCTCGCCGAGGCAGACCGACGGATGACAGCACCGACCGGAGGACCGGAATGACCACCGCCGCGATCGTCCTGCTGCTCCTGACCGCCCTGACGACGCCGATCTGGGCACTCGCGACGCGCACACGGCGCAGCCGGGCTCCGGTGGCCGTCGTCCGCAGACTCGACGTGATCGGAGCCGTCGTACTCCTCCTGCTGGCCTCGATCGCCGCCGTGCTCGCCGCCGCAGCCGGGCCCGCGACCGGCTTCCTCGCATCGGCGGTCCCGGTCGTCGCCGCCCTCGCGGCGGTCACCGGCGGCGGACCCGTGGTCCGGACGGTTCTCGTCGCCGGCGGGGTCGGCGCGCGAACAGGCCGCGGGCCCGACGCCCCGGACTCGCCGGACCACGAACCGGGCGGCGACGCCGAATCACCGGACGCCCCGGAGCACCCGGCACCCGACGCCGACGGACCGGCCGGGGCCACCGACGGCGGCCCGCTGCGCGGTGGCCGCGTCATCGGCTATCTCGAACGACTCGCGGTCGTCACCACGCTCATGGCCGGATGGCCCGAGGGCCTCGCGATCATCCTCGCCGTGAAGAGCCTCGCCCGTTATCCCGAACTCCGCGCGCCGCACGCGGCCGAGCAGTTCATCATGGGCACTTTCGCCTCGGTGATGTGGGCCGTCGGGATGGCGGGGATCGAACACCTCGTCATCCGCTGAACGCGGCGCCGACCGACTACGTCGTGGGCTCGGACGTGCCCGGATCCGCGGGTTCGGACCAACCGCCATCGGTGAGTTCGGCCGGCTCGGTCCCGACCGGCGGTACATGTCGTGAGGCGCGCCCGGCGCGCGCCGTGATCTCGGGCGCGACCGGGGTACGGGCGACCGCCTCGGCCTCGGCGACCGCCTGCGCGACCTTCGGATCCGAGGCCATCGAGAACCAGTCCTCGGTCTCCGTGTCGTCGATCGGCGAGGGCGGCGAGTCCGTCGGCTCGTACCGGAACACCCCATCGTCCCCCTGCACACCGAACGACTTGGCGAATCCCTGTAGGGCCGAACCGAAGTCGGAGGGCACGACCCACACCTTGCTGCCCTCCCCTTTCGCCATCTCGGGCAACTGCTGCAGATATTGGTAGGCCAGGAGCTCGGGCGTCGGCTTGGCCGCCTTGATCGCGGCGAAGGTCTTCTCGATCGCCTTCGCCTCACCCTGCGCGTTGAGGTACGACGCGGCCCGCTCGCCCTGTGCCCGGAGGATGCGCGACTGCCGGTCGGCCTCGGCCGCGAGGATCGCGGCCTGCTTGGCACCCTCGGCGGCGAGGATCTGCGACTGCTTGTTGCCCTCGGCGGTCTTGATCGCCGACTCGCGCTGGCCCTCGGCGGAGAGGATCGTCGCCCGCTTCTCGCGGTCGGCCTTCATCTGCTTCTCCATCGACTCCTGGATCGACGGCGGCGGCATGATCGATTTCAGCTCGACGCGTGCGACCCGGAGTCCCCAGCGGCCGGTCGCCTCGTCGAGGACGCCGCGCAGCTGACCGTTGATGGAGTCGCGAGAGGTCAGGGTCTCCTCGAGTGTCATCCCGCCGACCACGTTGCGCAGGGTCGTGATGGTCAGCTGTTCGACGCCGGCGATGTAGTCGTCGATCTCGTACACGGCGGCCCGCGGGTTGGTGACCTGGAAGTAGACGACCGTGTCGATGGACAGGGTCAGATTGTCCTCCGTGATGACCGGCTGCGGCGGGAACGAGACCACCCGCTCACGGACATCCACGCGAGCGCGGATGCGGTCGATGAACGGCAACAGCAGCGTGAGTTGCCCAGACACGGTCCGCGTGTAGCGGCCCAGTCGCTCGATCACCGCCGCCTCCGCCTGCGGGATGAGGGCCACCGACTTGACCAGCATCACCACCACGAGCAACACGAGCAAGACGAGGACGGTCAGGCCGAAGATCTCGTACTCCATGGTCACCTTCCTGCGTTGTCGTTCCTACGTGTCCGCACTGCCGCCGCGGATCAGGCGCGCCACACCACCGCGGTCGCGCCGTCGATCTCCACGACGGTCACGTGGGTTCCCGGTTCGAGCACCTGAGACGGATCCATCGTGCGGGCCGACCACACGTCGCCGTCGATCTTGACCCGACCGTCGGTGGCGTCGACCTGTTCGGTCACCACCGCGGGCCGACCCTCGAGAGCCTCGGTGTTCATCAGCACCGCGGGCCGGTTGAGCATGTGCCTGCGGGCGATCGGACGAACCGCGACGAGCAGCAACACCGAGACGAGTGCGAAGACGACGCCATCCACCCAGAGCGGTGGCTCGAAGACGAAGTCGACGCCCGCAGCAGCGAGTGCGCCACCGGCCAGCATGAGCAGGACCAGTTCGCCCCCGAACATCTCCGCGACCGTCAGGACGATCGCGGCCGCCAACCACAGCAGGGCGCTCATGCGTCCAGTCTGCCAGAGATGTCCGAACCCCCTTCGGCGCTCGCGACGCGGACGCATCCCTGTCCGCGTCCGGCCGGAGTGGTCATCTGGGCTCTTCGGCCGCGGTCACGAAGTCGATGAGTTCTTCCACCGAGCGCAGGAGATCGACCTCGAGGTCTCGGAAACTGCTCACGCCGCTCAGCACCCGGCGCCAGCCGTCGCGCGGCTCCCCCCAGCCGAGTTCCGCGCACACCCCCGTCTTCCAGTCGGTGCCCCGCGGAATCCGCGGCCACGCAGTGATCTTCACCGACGCGGGCTTCACGGCCTCCCAGACGTCGATGTAGGGGTGCCCACACACGAGGACGTGCTCCCCGACCTCGGCGGTCAGGTGTGCTTCTTTGGACCCGGCGACCAGATGGTCGACGAGGACCCCCGCGCGTCGATGAGACGCGGGTTGGAACTCCTCGAGCGCCGCATCGAGGTTGTCGAGCCCGTCGAGACTGACGACGACCACACCCTCGGCGCGGAGATCGTCGCCCCACACGCGTTCGAGAAGCGTCGCGTCGTGCACGCCCTCGACGAAGATCCGGCTCGCGCGGGCGGTGCGCGCGCGTGCACGCGGCGCGGCTCGCGAACCCGAGGCCGTCATGGCCGGTTTCTGCGGCCCCCTGGTGCGCGGACGCACGAGCGTCACCGGGCGGCCGTCGATGAGGAACGCACCGGGGTGCATGAGGAAGACCCGCGTCTGCCCCCGCCGGTCCTCGAGCCGTACGAGGTCGCCGGCGTAGCTCTTCTCGAGGCCGACGACCGCACCGCAGAATCCGGTGGCGGCGTCCTCGACGACCAGGTCCCGCTCCGCGGCGACCTCCGCGGGACGCGGCTTCGCCCGGCGGGGTTGAGAGAGCACGTCGCGCCCGTAGCGGTCATCCATCGCACACCACCTTCTCGATCCGACCTCTCGCCGCCGCGGCGGAGAGCGTTGCCGCGGCGCACACACCGTATGCCCCGACGCCCCGCTCAGCGGGTTGCCACGCCCGACCCGACCGTCGGCCGCGGCGGTACCCTGGCATCTTGATGAATCGCAGCCGTCTCCTCTCCTCGACCGTCGCGTGGCCGACGTGTGCTCTCGGCGCGTGGTCGGCCGCCTGGCTGACCGGCCGTTGCTCGCCCGACGACGTGATCGAGACGCTGGCGGAGTCCGCCGACCGGCACCTGGTGCAGTGGCCGGACGCCCCCGGACCGACGGTCGAACAGGAGTCGCTTCCAACGGGTTCGGCGAGTGGAGTGCTCGACCTCCTGGCGCTTCTACGACCGGCCCGGCGACTCGTTGTCCGTCTGCCCTCGACGGGCGATCCACAGGGGCTCCCGCCCCATGCGGCGACATCGGCCGCCCTCGGCGCGGGTGAGGTCCTGCTCGTCGACGACGCGACGGGCACCGGCACGCTCGCCCTCGTGCCGACCTTCACCGTCAGGACGTCCGCCGTTGACGTCGCCGAACCGCCGTTCATCATCTGCACGTGGTACGCCCACCGATATAACACCGCACTCGACCTCGGACACCTCGTCTCCGCGGGACCCAGCGCGGGCGACCTGGAATACGAGCTGCGGCAGGCCGTCCGGGACGCCACCACGATCATCGGCGGTCTCGGCGGCCGACGGGCGACGGACGCGACCGACCTCCGCGCGCAGCTGGTCGCGCTCACCTCGCGGCATCGGGTCGCCCTGCCGCCCCACGTCCTGGACGCCCGGTCGACCCGCCTGATCGACACCGCGGCGCAGGTGGAGGCCATCGTCGACCTCGCGGGCGCGCGCGGCGTGGAGATCGGCGACAGTGCCGGACAATGGGATTCCGGCGACGCGACCCTCCGCGGTCTCCAGGTGTTGACCCGGACCGCGAGGGCCGCCGCGGTCAACCAGACGATTCTGGAGTTACTGCGTCACTGAGTCGCGGTGGTGTTCACCGGCTCGGACTTCTCGCAGTCTGGGTGGGCGCTCGGACACGACGCCGTACAGGTCGAGTCCGTTCCGGCTCTCCGTCGCGAACAACGACGCTCCCCATTCGTGGACGAACCAGTCCCGCAGCCGCTTGGATCCGGTCCAGGCGTAGTACGGCCGGGCCGCCGAGACACAGAACCGTTCCACTTCGCGCATCATGCCGGTGAGGGCGTCGCCACCACGGACCTCGGGAGCGACCGCCGCGATTCGCACATCGACGGCATCTGTTGCCGGGAACGGCAACTGCTCGCTGGTCAAGAACTGGATCAGCCGCTCTCGGAGTCCGGGGATGGTCGCGACCCGGACGAAGTCTTCGGGGATGAGTAGCGGTGCACCGTCGGATGACAACTCGACGTCATGAGGATGCCAGATGAGGATTCCGACGAGGTGCTCGTCGAAAAAGGAACCGATCACATATCCGGCTCCGAGATAGGGGCGCACCAGAATCTCGGCCAACCATTCACGCAGCGAGCGATCTGTGAGGCGATCACCCAATACCCATCGATACAGCGGAATTTCCTCGACCGCTCGGGCCAGGAGTTCGGTGGCGGGCCGTAGATCAGCGGCGGTCAGTGTTCGTTCTGAGGTGAGCACGGTGGTGTACGCCCTGGAAGAAGGTGGTCATGCCGTGGTGAGCCGAGTCGACGACACAGCCCACCACGGCTGAACAGTTTTAGGTGGGGGTTTCGCTGCTGCCTTCAGCGGAGCCGGACATGAGTGTTTCGAGAATCGGTCCGAGGACGTCGATCTCGAGCCTGATGGGTCCTTCTGCCATGGCAATTCCTCTCTCACATTCGCACTCTGATCCGAGTGCGCGTGCTAAGAGGGTTACATTTCTGTTGAGGCGAAGATCACATTTCGGCACGTTCCTATATCAAAACGTTATAGACGCGAATGATTTGTGCCGATCAGCGAGAATTGTTCGCCGCCGATTTCGGTCGCGCCGCAGGCACACAACACCGATCTCGACACGTACGACCGTTGTCGCCGCACCCCATGGCGGACAGATCGCCGTCGCCCCCGGCGTAGCCCTGGACGAAGTCGCCGATCATCGAGATGAAACGCGGATCGGGACCCACGGTGGCGGCGCGCGCATAGTCGATGCCCAGCCGTTCGGCGACCTCGGCGGCCTCGTTGTCCAGATCCCAGATCACCTCGAGATGGTCGGAGATGAACCCCACGGGGTACACCACCACGCGCCGGACCCCCTGGGCAGCAAGGCTTTCCAGATGATCACAGATGTCCGGCTCGAGCCATGGGATCTGCGGCGGACCCGACCGCGACTGCCAGACCTGATCGAAGTCGGTGACGCCGAGTTCGTCGGCGACAGCCTGTGAGGCAGCCATCACCTGGCGCGAGTACAGGCCGCCGCCGTCCGCTGCGGGCCCCGACGCGGCGTCGGCCGAGGTCGGTACCGAGTGGGCGGTGAACACCAGCCGCGGGGTCTCGTCACCGGGGCCGAGCGTCTCGAACGCGCGGCGTACCGCGTCGGCCCCGGCCGCGACGAACGCCGGATGCGACCAGTACTGCGGAAGTTTGCGCAACACCACCGCGTCGTCGGGACGACTGCTGCCCGGCTCGCGTTCGGCCAGTGCTGTCAGCGCCCGGTCGATGTCCTCGTGATACTGCCGGCAGCCGGAGTAGCCACCCCACGCCGACGTCGGGAACACGAGGATCCGGCGATGTCCGGCCCGATACATCTCGGCCAGCGTGTCCTCGACCATCGGGTGCCAGTTGCGGTTTCCGAAGTACACCGGCAGGTCGACACCGCGCCGGCCGAGCTCGTCGCGGAGCGCGTCGATCATCTCCAGGTTGAGCCGGTTGATCGGCGAGACACCACCGAAGTGGAGGTAGTGCTCGGCCACCGACTCGAGCCGCTCACGCGGGATTCCGCGACCACGGGTGACGTTCTCCAGGAACGGCATCACGTCATCGGGTCCGTCCGGCCCGCCGAACGACAGGAACAGGACGGCATCGAAGGGCGCGGTGTCGCCCGGTGCTGGCGAGCTCATGAGCCGGTGGTCATGCCCTCCGGGAACCAGGTGTTGTGGCTGGCGCCGCCGTCGACGTAGACGATGGAACCGGTGGTGGCCGGCAGCCAGTCGCTGAGTAGTGCGCAGACCGACTTGGCGACGACGGTCGGGTCATCGACGTCCCAGCCGATCGGCGACGCACCGTCCCAGTACTCGTTGAGCATGTTGAGCTGCTTGGCGTCGTCTGTCGCGGTCCCGGCGATGGCCTTCGCGGCCAGGGTCTTGATGGGACCGGCGGCCACGAGATTCGATCGGACGTTCTTGGCGTTGCCGACCTCGCGCGCCACGTACCGGTTCACCGATTCCAGCGCAGCCTTCGCCACGCCCATCCAGTTGTAGTACGGCATCGCGGTGCGGGGGTCGAAGTCCATGCCCACGATCGATCCGCCCTCGTTCATGGCGGGCAGCACGGCCCGGGCGAGCGAGGCGTAGCTCCAGGCCGAGATCTCGAAGGCCTTCGCGGCGTCGGGGCCGGGCCCCTCCAGGAACGGCTTGGCCTCGGGGCCCATCAACGTCCGGGGCGCGAAGGCGATCGAGTGCATGACGCCGTCGATGCCCTGCGGTGCCAGTTCGGTGATCTTCCCGGCGAGTGCGTCGAGGTCGTCCTCGTTGGTGACGTCGAGACCGATGGCCGGCGGCACCTCCTTGGGCAACCGCTTGGCGATCCGGTCGATCAGCCGGAGCCGCTCGGGGATGCCGGTGATGATGACGGTCGCGCCCTGCTCCTGCGCCATGGCGGCAGCGTGGAAGGCGATCGACGCATCGGTGATGATGCCCGTGATGAGGACGGTCTTCCCGTCCAGGATTCCGCTCACGTGGATGTGCTCCTGAGATCGACGTTGATTGACGTGCCGTGTGGCCGCGCATGGCGGCTCGGTGATCGGGTGACGGTCAGTGCCCCATGCCCATGCCGCCGTCGACGGGCAGGACCGCACCGGAGATGTAGCCGCCCTCGTCGGAGGCGAGGAAGCTGATGGCCGCGGCAACGTCCTCGGGCTTGCCGGTACGGCCGAGTGGGATGGCCTGCTTGGCCATCTCGATGTAGCGGTCCTCCATCGACGCGGTCATGTCCGTCTCGATGAATCCGGGCGCCACGACATTGGCGGTGATGTTCCGGGACCCGATCTCACGTGCGATCGAGCGCGCCATGCCGATCAGGCCCGCCTTCGAGGCGGCGTAGTTCACCTGTCCGGGGATGCCGGACATCGCGACCACCGAGCCGAGGAAGATCATGCGTCCCCACTTGGCGCGCTGCATCCCCTTGGTGGCGCGCTTGGCGCACCGGAATGCGCCGGTGAGGTTCGCGTCGACGACCTTCTCGAAGGAGTCCTCGGACAGTCGCATGAGGAGCATGTTGTCGGTGATGCCCGCGTTGGCGACGAGGATCTCGACGGGGCCCTGGTGCTCCTCGACCTCGGCGAACGCGCGGTCCACCGACTCGGAGTCGGTGACATCGCACTTCACGCCGAACAGTCCGTCCGGGGCCCCGGAACCACGATGGGTCACCGCGACCCGGTGACCGTCGGCCGCGAGGCGCTGTGCCACGGCCAGGCCGATTCCGCGGTTGCCGCCGGTGACCAGGACCGAGCGGGAGGGATTCTGCGCTTCGTTGCTAGCTGCCGTCATGGGTGTTCAACCTATCCGTTCTCGTTGCGTGGGTGGCACGCGGTCGGCGCGCGGGGGCGTGGCGGCACACCCCGGACACCTCCGCGTCAGGGCAGCCGGCGATTGATCGCCAGCGCGGCGAACGCCGACACCAGCGCAAACAACGTACCCGCGATCAGCCACGGCTTCGAATTGTCCCCTCGCCGGGTCTCGTAACCGATCTCGTCCTGGAGCTGCTCGTAGACCTTGTTCAGTTCGTCGAGGCTGGCCGCGGTGAAGAAGTCGCCGCCGGACAGGTTGGCGATCTTGCGCAGCGAGTCGTCGTCGACCGGGACCGGCACCCGGTCACCCTCGAGTTCGACGGTGCCCGTCCGGGTGCCGAAGGAGATGGTGGAGACCGGGATCTTCTCCTCCTTGGCCTTGCGGGCAGCGGTGAAGGCACCGCGCGGATCGTCGGGGTCGTCCGGCACGGTCTCCTTGCCGTCGGAGAGCAGCACGATGCGCGCGGGCGGCGCGCCCTCGGTGCCGCCGAGCACCGCGTTCAGGGTGCTGATCTGCTGGAGCGCCGCGAAGATGCCCTCGCCGGTTGCCGTCTTGTCGTCGAGACGGAGTTTGTCCACGGCGACCTTGGTCGCGTTGTGGTCGGGTGTCGGTGACACCAGGCTCGCCGCGGTCCCGGCGAAGGAGATCAGACCGAGATTGATCCCCTCGGTCAGCTCGTCGGCGAACTTCTTGGCCGCCTCCTGGGCCGCGCGGATCCGGGAGGGCGACACGTCGGTGGCGTTCATCGATCGCGACACGTCCATCACCAGCACCACCGTCGCCTTGTTGCGCGGCACCTTCCGATCCGCCTGCGGGCCGGAGAGCGCGACCGTCAGCAGGATCAGCGAGATGATCAGGAGCGCGATCGGCAGGTGACGCAACCGGCCGCGGTCGGCCGGGGCGACCGACTTCAGCAGGTCGAGGTTCGCGAAGGTCAGCGCGCGTTGCCTACGGCGCCGCAGCATGTACACGTAGGCGACGCCGAGCAGCACCACGACCAGGAGCAGCAGCAACCACCAGGGACTGGACAGCATCGGCCTACCCCACCCCCGCCGCGAGGCCGCGACGGCGTTGTGCGACGAACTTGACGGTGTCGGCGATCCATTCGCGATCGGTACGCAGGGTCAGGACCGCCCCGCCACAACTGCGCAGCGTGCGGTGGACCCGCTGCTGGTGCGCCGCGGCCGCGGCCCCGAAGTCGCGTCGGAGATCGTCGGTGATCGTCACGTCGTGGATCTCGCCGGATTCCGCATCGGCCAGCGTGACCTCGCCGATCGCCGGCAGGTCGAGGTCGCGGGGATCGAGGACCTCGACCGCGAGCAGTTCGTGATGCGCGCCGACGGCGCGGAGCGAGCGTTCCCAGTCGATGGGTCCGAGGAAGTCGCTGATGACGACCGCGAGCCCGCGCCGACGCTGGGGCCGGCGGAGGGCCTCGATGCCCGCCCTCAGATCGCCGCGCACCCCGGGAGAACTGCGTCGGGTCGTGGCGATGGCCTTCAAGAGGTTCTGTGCGTGCGCGCGTCCGGCCCGGGCCGGGACCCGCACGAGGTCGTCGCCGGTCACCACCAGCGCGCCGTGCCGGTTGCCGCCGCCGGTCGTGAGATGGACCAGCGCCGCGGCCGCAGCCACCGCGAGGTCACGCTTGGTGCAGTCGACGGTGCCGAAGTCGAGACTGGCCGAGGCATCGACGACGAGCCAGGTCTCCAGTTCGCGGTCGGCGATCATCTGCCGGACATGCGGCTGGGTGGTGCGCGCGGTGACCGACCACTCCATCCGCCGGACGTCGTCGCCCGGCTGGTAGGCCCGTGCCTCCCCCGGTTCCGAACCCGGTCCGGGAATCAGTCCCAGGTGCTCACCCTGCAGCACGCCGTCGAGCTTGCGCCGCACGGTGAGCTCGAGCATCTTCAGGGCCGCGGTCAGCTGCGGCTCGTCGAGCAGACCGGCTCCGAGGCGCGGAAGGTCGCGATTAGCCGCCATACTGAGGTGAATTCCGGTTCGCCGGTGCCGAATTCGGGTCCACCGGTCCGGCGGACTGCGAGACCTGCTGTCCCGCATACCCATTCGGCCCGTGTCCACCGTTGGGCGCCTGCGGCTGCCCGGCCGGGTACTGCCCCTGCGGGATCGGCTGCGCGCCGACCTGCGGCAGTCCGACGGTCTGCAGGACCCGGGCGATCACCTGGTCGGCGTCGATCTCGTCGGCCAGTGCGTCGTAGGACAGCACCAGTCGGTGCCGGAGCACGTCGGGCATGATCTCGACGACGTCCTGCGGGATCACGTAATCGCGACCGCGGACCAGCGCCAGCGCGCGAGCGGCGGCCACGATGCCCAGGGTCGCGCGCGGCGATGCCCCGTAGGACAGCCAGGAGGCGACGTCGTTGAGGCCCAGCTCGGCCGGGCGGCGGGTCGCGTTGATGACGCGGACGACGTAGTCGACGAGGGCGTGGTGGACGAAGACGTTCGCCGCGGTCCGCTGCAGGCGCAGCATCGCGGCCGGGTCGAGGACCTGGGACGCGGTCGGTGGGACGTTGCCCATCCGGTAGACGATCTCTCGTTCCTCCTCCACCGACGGGTAGTCGACGAGCACCTTGAACAGGAAGCGGTCCCGCTGGGCCTCGGGCAGCGGGTAGACGCCCTCGTTCTCGATGGGGTTCTGGGTCGCCATCACCAGGAACGGATCCGGCATCGAGTAGGTCTTGCCGCCGATCGAGACATGCCGCTCGGCCATCACCTCGAGCAGGGCGGACTGCACCTTGGCGGGTGCGCGGTTGATCTCGTCGGCCAGCAGGAAGTTCGCGACGACCGGGCCCAGCTCGGTGTCGAATTCCTCACGGCCCTGGCGGTAGATACGCGTACCGATCAGGTCGGTGGGCACCAGGTCGGGGGTGAACTGGACGCGGGAGAACGACCCGCCGACGACGCGGGCGAACGTCTCGACCGCGAGCGTCTTCGCGACACCGGGCACACCCTCCAGCAGGATGTGGCCTCGGGCCAGCAGACCGACGAGAATGCGCTCGACGAGCTGATCCTGGCCGACGATGACGCGCTTGACCTCGTAGATGGCCCGTTCGAGCAGGGCGACGTCGGCGTCGCTCAGCACCGAGGAGTCCGCTCCTGCCGCCCCGGGATCCCCCGTGGCCGCCTTGCCGAGGGAGTGCGATTCGGTCAACCCGTGCTCCTGTTCCTCTGAACTGCTGTTCTTCTCGGGCGGCGAGGCGTCAGCCCTGGGTGCGGCCGCGATCGCGCAGCGCGCAGGCGTCGACCCCGCGTGTCTGTGCCAGCCTAGCCGTGCGAACTGAAAAGGTGCCAAGAAGACTCGGCGGTTGTCGGTCGTTCACGACCCCCGCCCGGACCGCCGGCCGTCAGAGCAGACGCACCACGTTCGGCATCGCGCCGTCGGTGCGCAGCGGCGACACCTTGACGACGTCTCCGGACTGCGGCGCCTCGACCATCTTGTTGTCCCCGAGGTAGAGCGCGACGTGCGCACTCGCGTTGGGGCCGTAGAAGATCATGTCGCCGCGGCGCATCTGCGACAGCGGGAACTGCGGTCCCGAGGTGTACTGGTAGCCGGTGTAGTGCGGCAACTCGATACCCACTCCGGCGAACGCGTAGATCATCAGACCCGAGCAGTCGAAGCCGATCTTGTTGTAGTCGCCGTAGCTGTCGGCGACGCCGCCGTCGCGGATGCCCTGCGTGGGCCCGTTGGCGTCGCCGCCGCCCCAGGCGTAGGGCACGTTCAGCTGCGAGAGGGCGCGGTTGACCGCGATCTCCACCGCCTGCGGGCCGCGCAGTCCGGGTCGGACCATCCCACCTCCGCCGCCACCGCCGGAGGAGCTGCCGAACAGGGTGCCGAGGCTTCCGGAACCGAGTCGCGCGCTGAGGGTGTCGCCACCGCTGCTGCCGGTGACATCCGCACCACCGAGTCCGAGCTCGTTCAGCAACTCCGACTGCGGCAGCTGCTGCTGACCGACGAGACCCGCGAGGATCGACTGACCGACATCGACCGCGAGGCGTGCGGCGGCCTCGGCCGCGACGGCGAGCGCCTGGTTGTCGGTGACCGGCGTGGCCGGCAGCGCCTTCAGGGCACCCTCGGCCGACGGGTCCTTCGGGAACAGGTTGGACAGCAGATCGCTCGCCGACGGCCCCTCGACCGTCTTCTTCGGGACATAGCCGCGAATGGTGTTGAGACGCTTCTGTACCCGATCGCGCTCACCGATGAGGGTGGCCTTGCGCTTCTGCTGGGTCGTGATGGCGGTCTTGGCCTCGGTCACCGCGGCCATCGCATCGATCTTGCGCTGCTCGGCGCTCTTGGCCGCGAACGACGCCTGTCGACGGGTGGCCTCCACCGCGGCGAGACGGTTGGCCTTCTGGTTGCGTGCGACCTGCAGCCGCCGGATCATCTCCTGCTGCTTCTTGCCGACCTGGTCGATCAGCTTCATGCGGTCGAGCACGGCCTGCGGGTCTTCCGAGGACACGTAGTTCGACATCGAGCCCTGCTCGGGTCCCTGCTGGTAGGCCAGCCGCGCGAACCGGTCGAACTCCTTCTGCGCATCGACGACGGCCTTGCTGGAGCGATCGAGTTCGGTCCGGGCGCCGCGTGCGGCCACCGTGGCGAGGCGTCGCTGGGCGAGGGAGTTCTGGAAATCGGCGATCGACCGGTTCACGTTCTCCTGGCGGGCGGCGAGCGCCTGATCCAGGTCGGCGATGTCCTGGTTGACCGTCGCGATGCGGTTGATCAGACCGGAGATGGGCGACTCGGGCGTCTTCTTGGGTGCCGCGTCGGCGTGACCCGCGCCGAGCGCGCAGATGAGTACGACAGCCAGGGCTGCCGAGACGCGCGCCGGCCACGACGCACCAGTTCTTCCTCGCCTCACCTGGAACTCCTCGCGATTCGTGCGGGGATCTCGCGATCCCCGGCCGGCGATCGTCCGGGTCGTCGAAACCGCGGCGATCACGCACTGCACTTGCGCCACATCGGACCCTGTAGGGGACACAGGCATCACACGTGACATCAGAACCGTACGTCACATCAACCACACGAGAAAACCGCGTTCGTGAATTACAAACGCGTGATTACCTGCGAAAATGCCGTGAACTGGCGAAAGCTCGAGCAGTTGTCGAGGTCTCGAATTGGCAACAGACCGGACGACACGCCGGCCATGGTCCGCAGGGAGGGACGAGACGGGTGTCAGGGGGTCGAGATCGGGCGCCCCGGCTGTCGCGTCGAGCGGCGCCGGAGCCTCGCGACTACCTGCCGGAAGAAGACGACTCGCGGTGGCGCGACGACGGTTCGTCCGATGTCGTGCCGGCGGGCTGCACGGGTCCCAGCGGACCGGCGGCCAGGTTCTTGCGGGTGCGGATCCGACGCAGCCTGGCGAGCACCGCACCGATCGCGACGACGAGGACCAGCAGGACGCCGACGATCGTCCAGTCCACATTCGGACCGGTCATCGTGTCGATCATCTGGCGAGCCGCCCCGGCCGGGTCCGTCAGCGTGAGGCCGTCGGTGGCCTGCTCCTGCACCACGCGGCTGAAATCCGGAGACGAGCTACCGACCGAGTTGGGGCCCAGCACGATGACGGTTCCGCCGACCTGCTCCTGCAACTGGTTCGCGATGTCGCGGTAGAGCGTGAAGCGCGGCTGCACCTGATCGATGACCACGAAGCTCACGTCGTGACCCTTGGAGTGGGCGTACTCGACGACCTCGAGCATCCGGGGCAACTGCTCGGGTGTCGCACCGGCGACACCGTCATCGGCGATGTCCCGGGACAGCTCGCCCATCTCGACCCCGACGAGTCCGGTGAGTTCGTTGTTCTCCGCAGGAGCTGCCAGCACCAACGTCGTCGCCTGCGGACCCATCCGCCACCCCTGTCCTCTCGAGATCACCGGGGTTGCGCAGACGTGGACGGCCGGTATCGCGCCGACGTCGAGTGTCCACTCGCCGAACCCCGCCCTGCACCGTACGACACAATGGAGTCGTCTGGGTACTCCGGTGGCGGCACGTCCGCCCGGCGCGTCCCGGGCACGAGCTTGGTAACAGTACGCTCGTACTGTTAGACTGGACGATGTTGTCGCGGGTGGCCCTCGCGGACATCCGATGGCGCCGGCGCAGCCCGCCGGTGCAGAACGTCAGACGGCGCACACACCGACGGAACGGGAGCGACGCCCGCCCGCCGGTCACGCCCGACCGCAAGTGGATCATCGAGTATCGCCGGCGCAGCCCGCCGGTACATGAGGAGAGTGGATTTAGACGTGAGTATCAATTCCTTCGACGCCCGCGGCACGCTGGACGTCGGCGACAACAGCTACGAGATCTACCGTCTGAACGCGGTCGAGGGCACCGGCAAACTCCCCTACTCGCTGAAGGTCCTGGCGGAGAACCTGCTGCGCACCGAAGACGGCGTCAACATCACGAAGGAACACATCGAGGCGATCGCGAACTGGGATCCGAACGCGGACCCCAGCATCGAGATCCAGTTCACCCCCGCGCGCGTGATCATGCAGGACTTCACCGGCGTGCCCTGCATCGTCGACCTCACCACGATGCGTGACGCGGTCAAGGAACTCGGCGGCGACCCGGACAAGGTGAACCCCCTCGCGCCCGCCGAGATGGTCATCGACCACTCGGTCATCATCGAGGCCTTCGGCAACGCGCAGGCCTTCGAGCGCAACGTCGAGATCGAGTACCAGCGCAACGAAGAGCGCTACAAGTTCCTCCGCTGGGGCCAGGGCGCCTTCGACGACTTCCGCGTCGTGCCGCCGGGCACCGGCATCGTCCACCAGGTCAACATCGAGCACCTCGCGCGCTCGATCATGGTCCGCGACGGCGTGGCCTACCCCGACACCTGTATCGGCACCGACTCGCACACCACCATGGAGAACGGTCTCGGCGTCCTGGGCTGGGGCGTCGGCGGCATCGAGGCCGAGGCCGCGATGCTCGGCCAGCCGGTCTCGATGCTGATCCCGCGTGTCGTCGGCTTCAAGCTGACCGGCTCGGCCAAGCCCGGCGTGACCGCCACCGACGTGGTCCTCACCATCACCGAGATGCTCCGCAAGCACGGCGTCGTCGGCAAGTTCGTCGAGTTCTACGGCAACGGCGTCGGCGAGGTCCCGCTGGCCAACCGCGCCACCATCGGCAACATGAGCCCCGAGTTCGGTTCCACCTGTGCGATGTTCCCCATCGACGAGGAGACCGTGAAGTACCTGCGGCTCACCGGCCGCAGCGAGGAGACGCTCGCGCTCGTCGAGGCGTACGCCAAGGAACAGGGCATGTGGCTGGAGAAGGACGCCGAGGAGGCCGTCTACTCCGAGTACCTCGAACTCGATCTCGCCGACGTCGTGCCCTCGATCGCCGGCCCGAAGCGCCCGCAGGACCGGATCGAGCTGTGGGACGCCAAGAACGCGTTCCGCAAGGACATCCACAACTACGTCGAGAACGGCAACTCCGCCCCGCAGACGAAGCTCGACGAGGCCGTCGAGGAGACCTTCCCGGCGTCCGATCCCGCGACGCTGTCCTTCGCCGACGACGACGCCGAGCCACTGCACTCGGCCGCCAACGGCGCCGAGGGTCGGCCGACCAACCCGGTCCGGGTCGACTCCGAGGAGCGCGGCTCGATGATCCTCGACCACGGCATCGTGACCATCGCGTCGATCACCAGCTGCACCAACACGTCCAACCCGTCGGTCATGCTCGGTGCGGCGCTGCTCGCCAAGAAGGCCGTTGAGAAGGGCCTGAGCTCCAAGCCGTGGGTCAAGACCTCGATGGCACCCGGTTCGCAGGTCGTCACCGGCTACTACGACAAGTCCGGCCTGTGGCCGTACCTGGAGAAGCTCGGCTTCTACCTCGTCGGCTACGGCTGCACCACCTGCATCGGCAACTCGGGCCCGCTGCCGGAGGAGATCTCCAAGGCGATCAACGACAACGACCTGACCGCCACCGCGGTGCTCTCGGGCAACCGCAACTTCGAGGGTCGCATCAACCCCGACGTGAAGATGAACTACCTCGCGTCGCCGCCGCTGGTCATCGCCTATGCACTGGCCGGAACGATGGACTTCGACTTCGAGACCGACGCCCTCGGCCAGGACACCGACGGCAACGACGTGTTCCTCAAGGACATCTGGCCGTCCAACGAGGAGATCGAGGCGACCATCGCCTCGTCGATCTCGCCGGAGCAGTACGCCTCGGATTACGCCGACGTCTTCAAGGGCGACGAGCGCTGGCAGAACCTGCCGACCCCGTCGGGCAAGACCTTCGAGTGGGACGACGAGTCCACCTACGTGCGCAAGCCTCCGTACTTCGAGGGCATGCAGCGTGAGCCGTCGCCGGTCTCCGACATCAAGGGCGCACGCGTGCTCGCGAAGCTCGGCGACTCGGTGACCACCGACCACATCTCCCCCGCGTCGACGATCAAGCCCGGCACCCCCGCCGCGCAGTACCTCGACGCGAACGGTGTGGCCCGCAAGGACTACAACTCGCTGGGCGCCCGCCGCGGCAACCACGAGGTGATGATCCGGTCGACCTTCGGCAACATCCGTCTGCAGAACCAGCTGCTCGACGGTGTCACCGGCGGCTACACCCGCGACTTCACCCAGGAGGGTGCACCGCAGTCGTTCATCTACGACGCCGCGCAGAACTACGCCGAGCAGAACATCCCGCTCGTCGTGCTCGGCGGCAAGGAGTACGGCACCGGGTCGTCGCGTGACTGGGCCGCCAAGGGCACCAGCCTGCTCGGCGTCAAGGCCGTCATCACCGAGAGCTTCGAGCGCATCCACCGCTCGAACCTGATCGGCATGGGCGTGATCCCGCTGCAGTTCCCCGAGGGTGAGTCGCACAAGTCGCTGGGCCTCGACGGCACCGAGACCTTCGACATCGCCGGGATCGAGGAGCTGAACAACGGCACCACGCCGTCGACCGTGCACGTCACCGCCACCAAGGAGGACGGTTCGACGGTGGAGTTCGATGCGAAGGTCCGCATCGACACCCCCGGCGAAGCCGACTACTACCGCAACGGAGGCATCCTGCAGTACGTGCTGCGCAACATGATCAAGAGCTGACAGGAGGCACTCGACGTGCCCAAGGTCAGCGATGACCGGCTTGCCGCGCGTCGTCGGGAGATTCTCGACGGCGCGCGGCATTGCTTCGCGGAGTACGGATACGACGGCGCCACCGTCAAGCGCATCGAGGAGTCCACGGGCCTGTCCCGCGGAGCGATCTTCCACCACTATCGGGACAAGGAAGCGCTGTTCCTCGCGCTTGCCCGGGAAGATGCCGAGCGCATGGCCGATGTGGCGGCCGAACAGGGTCTGGTGCAGGTGATGCGCGACATGCTCACCCGGCCGCAGGATTTCGACTGGCTCGGCACCCGGTTGGAGATCGCCCGAAAACTACGGACGGACAACGGTTTCCGGACGGAGTGGGTCTCTTACTCGGCCGAGGTCGAGCAGGCGACCCTGAGTCGGCTGGAACGGGGCCGCCAGGCGGGACGCCTGCGCGACGACGTGCCGACAGACGTGCTGCTGAACTATCTCGACCTCGTCCTCGACGGCCTGATCACCCGGTTGGCCACCGGCCAGCCCACCGACGACCTGCACGCGGTGCTCGACCTGGTCGAGGCGTCGGTGCGCGCTCACGAGTGACGCTCACCGCGCATTCAGGATGGTGACGACCTCACTGATGGAACGGTTCGCCGACAACCGGTAGGCCCGGACCGCCTCGTCGCCCGTCAGCTGGACGACGGGATCGCCTCTCGTCGTCCAGCGCTCCGTTCCAGCGACCCCCGACCCCATCGGCCACAGCTCCGGCGCCGGCATCCGGGAGGCGTCGATGACCGGGGCCAGTCCCCGTGCCTGCCTCGCCCGCTGTCCGGCGACGGCGACCAACCAGCACTCGGCGACCGCAACGGGCCGGATCGATGACATGACCCCATGCGTGCCGTCGAAGGTCATGGTCATGGTGTCGGCGCGCTGTACCCGTATGGGCGATCCGAACAGCGTGAAGCGTGCCAGCCGGTCGTTGTGCAGATCGAACTCCGCGCCGAACCCACGCAACGCCGCGGTGCAGTCGTCGGTCAGATACCGAGCCGACGAGTCGCTCTCCCGGCGCCGCTCTTCCTCCTCACGTCGCCGGTCGCCGATGGGGCGGTACTCCCGTTCCAGTGCGGGCCGGTTCGCGGCCGTACCGTCGGCGAGCCGCCGATGCAGCCACGCCGGGTCGATCTGCAGGAAGTACCGGTAGTGGATCCGTCGCGGCCCGTCCGAGGCGGACACCGGAGCGTCCTCGACGAGCATCTGCACGCCGTGGTCCACCGACCAGACGGCGGCGACCCGGCCGTCGACGTCGGCCACCCAGGACCACCCCCGGGCACGGATCTCGGGCGCCGCCGACTCGAGCACGACACTCAGCGCCGTACCCGGTTGCACCGCGAGCGAATACCCGTGTGGCGAGACATCATCCCCCATCGACACACTGTCGCGGTCCACCCCGATCACCAGCGAAGCCGTCACGCCCGGAGCCTATCGTCCGGGCGCGCCCACCGGCTCGTCGAGACATCCCGTGACGTCATGGGAAAGAACCGGCCCGAACGGTGATCCATCCCACATTCTCACCTACGTTAAGGAGTTCCTAACCTTACTTAGCTCACGCTAAGGTGCCCAGGTGAACCACGACATCTCCGGTCCGGCCGTCTCTCGCCGGACCCTCATGCGCTCGGCGGCCGGCGCCGGAGCACTCGTCGCGCTCGGCGCGACTGTCACTCCGGCGCAGGCGGCGCCGGGGCAGACCGCGATCGTCATCGGCACCGGCTTCGGCGGCGCGGTGGCCGCCCGCCGGCTCGGCGAGGCCGGTTATCGCACAACAGTTTTCGAGCGTGGCCGCCGCTGGCCGATTCGGCCGGACGGCAACACCTTCGCCACGACCACCAATCCCGACAAGCGCGCGGCGTGGTTCGGCAGCCCGGCCGGCGCGAGTGCGGCGAGTGGACTGCCGGTCGAGCCCTACCCCGGTGTCCTCGACCATGTGATGGGCAACGGTGTCGAGGCCGTGTACGGCGCGGGCGTCGGCGGCGGATCCCTCGTGTTCGGTTCTTTCACTCCCGTCCCCCGCCGCCAGGACTTCGACCACATCTTCCCGGCGGCCGCCGACTACGCGCAGCTCGCCCAGACCTACTTTCCGCGCGCCAAGGCCGGGCTCGGCGTCTCGCCGCTGCCCGCGGACATCCTCGCGCACCCGAAGTACGTCGGCGCGCGGTCGTGGCTGAAGGTCATCGAGCGCTACGGAGCGTCCCCACACTTCTTCGACTTCGCGATCGACTGGGACATCGTCCGCGACGAACTGGCCGGCCGGGCAACCCCGTCGGTCACCGCGGGCGAACTGAGCTACGGCGTCAACAGCGGCGCCAAGAAGTCGCTCGACCGCAGCTATCTCCTCGCCGCCGAACGGACCGGCAACGTGTCCGTCATGCCGATGCACGAGGTCTTCGACATCCGGCCCCGGTCACGGCGCGCCGGATTCGTCGTCACCGCACGGGTTCTCGACGAGCAGGGACGCTCGGTGCGTACCGTCACCGCCGAGGCCGATCACCTCTTCATGGCCGCGGGGTCGTT
Organism: Gordonia sp. McavH-238-E; assembly: GCF_022348225.1. Lineage (NCBI taxonomy): Bacteria > Bacillati > Actinomycetota > Actinomycetes > Mycobacteriales > Gordoniaceae > Gordonia > Gordonia sp. McavH-238-E. The sequence continues at coordinate 81,552 of NZ_JAKRFE010000001.1, read as the reverse complement.
CCACACCACTCGCTTGCTCGTCCAGGCGCGCGCCCAGGGGCGCCTCCCGCGGTTGTCGCCGCGCATCGGTGACGGCTTCGGCGTCAACGGCGACTTCCTCACCATCCGCGCGAACCCGCGTGAGGACTTCGGCGCCGTCCAGGGCGGACCGGGTTATGCCCGGATCTATGAGGACAACCTGCCCGGTGGGCCGGTCTCGATGGTCTACCAGGCCACCCCGCTGCCCGCGCCGCTCGGCAAGGCGGCGACCACCCACCTCGTCCAGGCCCACACCGACGAGCGGGGCACGATCGACTACGACCATCGCACGCGTCGGGCGCAGTTGAACTACCCCCACCCGGCCGACCGCAACGACCTCGACCGTCGCAGCAACGCATTCATCAGGCGGTTCCACGAACGCACCGAGGGCCGGTTCGGGTTCGGCGCGAACGGTACCCATGTGTCGTCGCGGGCGCTCGGATTCGGTTCCGCGAGCACCTATCACGGACTCGGCGGCGTGGTGATGGGTGCCGCTGCCGACATGGACGGCGGCGTGCGCGGCTACGACAACCTGTGGGTCGTCGACGGCTCCTTCGTCCCGGGCGCCGTGGGCCTGGTGAACCCCGCGCTCACCATCACCGCTCTCGCGGAACGCACCATGGACAGGTTTCTCGCGACGCGGTGAGGGTCTGAGAAATCGGACACGACGCTAGGGTAATGTGACTCGCACCACCCCGAACGATCGTTAGATACGGCCGTTCGGGGTGTCCATCCCTTCGTCACGAGGAGCGCCTCCCTTGTTTCCTGGAGTCTTCGCGAAATCCACTCCCGACAAGCCGGCCGTCGTCCGTGCCGCGACCGGTGAGGGACTGACGTACCGGCAGCTGGACGAGAACTCGACCCGCCTCGCCAACTACCTCGAGTCCCTCGGCCTTCGCCGCGGCGACAGCATCGCAGTGGTCTCGGCCAACGACTTCCACGTGTTCGAGGTCTACTGGGCGGCCCTGCGCAGCGGCCTGTACGTGACCGCCGTGAACCACCACCTCACCGCAGCCGAGACCAACTACATCCTCGCCGACTGCAATGCCCAGGTCCTGTTCGCCGGCGCATCGGTCGTCGATGCCGTGTCGGCGTCCGGCGAGATCGAGGCACTGGCGGGCCCGGGACGGCGCGTCGTCTGGGGCGGCGACATCGACGGCTTCGACAGCTTCGACGAGGTACTGGCCAATGCCTCATCCGAACCCCGTACCGATCAACCGCGCGGCACCGACATGCTCTATTCCTCGGGTACCACCGGCCGCCCGAAGGGCATCAAGACACCGATGCCCGAAGGACAGGTCGACGAGGTCCCCGACGCCTACACCGCGATCTTCGCGCCGATGTACGGCTACGACGACACCGCCGTCTACCTCTCCCCCGCACCGCTGTATCACGCTGCGCCACTGCGCTATTGCGGCATGACGAATTCCGTCGGCGGCACGGTCGTGATGATGGATCGTTTCGATCCGGAAGCAGCCCTCGCGGCCATCGAGAAGTACAAGGTGACCCACAGCCAGTGGGTCCCCACCATGTTCATCCGGATGCTCAAGCTCCCGGCGGACGTCCGCACCAAGTACGACGTCAGCAGCCTGAAGGTCGCCGTCCACGCGGCCGCGCCGTGTCCGGTCGAGGTCAAGCGCGCGATGATCGAGTGGTGGGGCCCGGTGATCCACGAGTACTACGCGTCGACCGAGGCCGCGGGGGCCACGTTCATCGGCCCCCAGGAGGCACTGGACCATCCCGGTTCGGTGGGCAAGCCACTGCTCGGCGTCGTCCACATCTGCGACGAGGACGGCAAGGAACTCCCGACCGGCGAGGTCGGGCAGGTGTTCTTCGAACGCGAGGACGTGGCCTTCCAGTACCACAACGATCCGGACAAGACCCGCAAGGCCCAGCATCCCGAACACGAGAATTGGTCCACCACAGGCGATGTCGGGTACGTCGACGCGGAGGGTTACCTGTACCTGACCGACCGCAAGGCGTTCATGATCATTTCCGGCGGCGTCAACATCTATCCGCAGGAGGCCGAGAACGTCCTCATCAATCACCCCGCGGTGTTCGATGTCGCGGTGATCGGCGTCCCCGACGCCGACCTCGGCGAGGTGGCGAAGGCATGTGTCCAGCTCGCGGACGGTCACGAACCCACCGATCAGCTCGCCGAGGAGCTGATCTCGTTCACCACCGACAGCATCGCGGCGTACAAGGCGCCCCGATCGGTCGACTTCGTCGACGAGCTGCCGCGCACGCCCACCGGCAAGCTCGTGAAGGGCGACCTGCGCAAGCGGTACTGGCCGGAGACACCAAGCCCCTCAGCTGGTTGAGCCGCCCCACCGCTGGTCGAGCCGACACCGAGCGGAGCGAGGAGCCGAGTCGAAGCCACCTGGTGACCCGACCACTCGTCCAGACCATACCCCCTGCCTCGGACATTAGCTTACGCTAAGCTAACTCGAACTGAGTTGTCCGTGTGAGTCGGACTCCGGCGAATCGACCGGTGCCGCACGATGTTCGGGGCTGGGAGTGCAGGGTTGTGGACACACGCGTGGGGCACTCACCCGCACCGGTCGGCCGCGCAACGGTGGCCGACCGGGTCGCCGGGCGACTCGTCGACGCCGGTGTGCGGACCGCATTCGGCGTTCACGGCGCCAACATCGAAGACGTCTTCGACGCGGCCCTTAAACATCCTCGATTGCGCCCGGTCATCGCCAAGCACGAGTTCGGGGCCGGCGCGATGGCCGACGGGCACATGCGGCTCACCGGTGAGCCGACCGCGGTCCTGACGACGTCGGGCGGCGGGGCGCTGAATGTCGTACCGGCGCTGGGCGAGGCCTACGACAGCCGCGTCCCGGTGATCGCCCTGATCGGTTCGGCGCCGACCCCCTCGGTGGGACGCGGCGGTTTCCAGGACATGCTCGATCCGCCCGACACCGTGGATCTGCGCGCGGTCTTGTCCGGTGTGACCGGCTTCTGCGAACTCGTCGACGAGCCGTCTGGTCTCGACCTGGTCCTCGACGCTGCGTTCGCCACCATGGCGCGCGGTCTGCCGGCCGCGGTGATCGTGCCGAAGGACGTCCAGTGCTCGCCCTGGACGGGCGCAGATGCGAACGCAGACCGGCCGAAAGACACCGGCACGGTGCCCGCGGCCGTGGTCGACGGACTCGCCGGCCGGCTCGCGGACGTCGTGCGCGACGGCGGGACCGTGTGCATCTGGGCCGGCGAGGAGGCGTCCCGTCTCGAGATGTCGGTTGCGGTGGACGATCTCGCTCACCTTCTCGGCGCCGCGGTCGTGGTGTCCCCCGGTGGGCGCGACGTCGGGCGCTCCACATGTTCCGGGGTCACCGGGGTGATGGGACACCCGTCGGCGCACCGCGCCGTGCGGGATGCGCAGTTGCTCCTGGTGCTCGGCTGCCGGATGTCGATGACGGATCGCGCGGGCCTCGACGACGCGCTCGCCACGATCCCGATCGTCCATCTCGGCAGCGCGCCGCCGCGCACACCCGCTGCCGCCGAACACATCCGAACCCCGCACCTCGCCGACACCGTCGACGCGCTCCGCAACTCGCTCGCCGACCGAGTCGGCCACCGCCGGTCGCCGCGGGCCCATCCGATCGACCATCTGCCCGTGGACCCGCCGTCGAGGGCCGTCGGGATGCGCGAGGTTCTTAACACCATCGGCGACGCCCTCCCCGAGCGAAGCGCGGTGTTCGCCGACGCCGGGAACACCGGTGCGGCGGCGATCCATCACCTCCCGTTCCGCGACGGGCGGTTCGTCGTCGCTCTGGGCATGGGCGGGATGGGATGGGCCATCGCAGCGGGGATCGGCTCCGCGATCGCCCTAGCCCCCGATGCCGACGGCCGGGTCGTCGTCATCGCCGGCGACGGCTCGTTCCTCATGCACGGCATGGAGATCCACACCGCGATCGAACACGATGCGCCGGTCACCCTCATCGTGCTCAACAACGACGCACACGGCATGTGCGTCACGCGGGAGGCGCGCTTCTTTCCCGACGCGCCGAGCGTCAACCGGTTCCGCCACACCGACATCGCGGGTGGGCTGGCCGCGATGTTCGCCGGTCTGCCGGTGCGCTCCGCTCCCGACCTGGAGTCCCTGCGTTCGGCGTGCGACGAGCTGTTGGCACGTCCCGGACCCAACTGCATCGTCGTGGATGTCGATCCCGACGAGACACCCCCGTTCGCCCCATTGATCGCGAGAGGTACCCCATGACCACGCACTCCCCGGCCCTGTCCGACCTCGGGGGCACCGCGGCCACGCTCGACGGCGTGGTCCGGGTGGAGACCCACCCCCGGTCCGCCAACACGCACTCGTCGTCGACAAGGTCCGCTCGGTGTATCCCCATCACCAGGTGTTCGGCGACTTCTGCCCCGTGCAGGGTTACGTCGACGCACCCCCGCGCGAACTGTACCAATGGCTGGCCGACACCCGCTCACTCGAGGAATGGACCTACAGCACACGAGGTTTCGAGCCGGCCGGGGAGCCGAACCTCTGGGTCGGATACGACCGACTGAACGAGGACACCAAGATCTATGTCCGGACTGTGGCCAACGCCGAGTCCATGACCGTCGACTACCACTGCGCCTGGGACCAGGGAGAGCACCTCTGGATGATCTATCTGATGCGGGTCGTCGACGCGCAGCTCGTCCTGAACCGCCCCGGTTCGGTGGTCCTGTGGAACAACTGCCACCACCCGTTCTACGACGAGAACCCCTACCCCGACACCGCACCGGCCGGTCGCGAGGAGTGGGTCGGCGACCTGTGGGACATGTTCGGTGCCGGACACCAGATCGAACTCGACAACCTCACGGCCATCGCCGAACACCGCCATCGCCACGGCCTTCCGCTGACCCCCGAATGGATGCGCTCATGACCGCCGCCCCCGCCCCGTCGATCTCCCTCGCCGATCTCGCCACCTACCGGCCGGCCGCGCGGGTCCCTGCGGAGTTCTTCGCGCAGTACGCCGAGGACGACGAACTCGCCGACAACGTGATGTTCCGGGCACCGGCCTTCCGGCATCATGCGGCCGACGATGAGACCTCCGCGGACATGATCGTCGCCGCCGCACGCCGTCTGCTCGATCGGCACGGCGACACCTATCTCGACGACGTGGACGTCGTCCTCACCCACAGTCAGCTGCCGGAGGTCCCCGTCCGCGGGTGTGTGGGCGAGGTCGCCCATCGACTCGGACTCGCGCCGCGGACCGTACTCGACGTGCACAACGGCGGCTGTGCCGCATTCGTCCACCTGATCGAGATCGCCGGCGCACTGCTGCGCGCGGGCGGAGGTCGCAAGGCCCTGATCGGGTTGGCGCAGAACAGCGCCGGACAGATCTTCACCCAGGAGCAGGTCCGGGTGAAGGCCCAGGCCGCGATCCCCGGCGACGGGGCGGCGGTCGCGACCCTGACGCTCGGCGACTCCGGGAACCCGGTGCTGGGCACCGAGTCGCGGTCCTTCGGCCAGTTCTCGGCGGACATGACCGCCGTCGCGCAACCGGAGCGCAAGTACTGGGAGGCGGGTCCGGGACAGATCCACGTCGGCTTCACCGAGGCGAAGATCGCCAAGGTCCTGGCCCGCGGGAACCGGATGGTTCCGGAAGTGGCTGCGGCACTGGCCGACCGAATCGGCGTGCGACCCGCCGACCTGGATGTGCTCGTCACGAATCAGCCCAACCGGATCTTCCTGCGCAACTGGCGCGAGGCCCTCGAGCTGCCCGAGTCGCGGCATCCCGACACCTTCGACGAGTGCGGGAACCTGTTCGCGGTCGGAATCCCGATGACCTTGGACGCGGCTGTCGACGACGGACGGGTCCGTCCCGGAGATGTCGTGATGATGTCGGCGTTCGCCCACGCCGGCGACTTCGCCGCGGCCGGTGCGATCCGGTGGAGCGGACGTTCGTGACCGTCCTCCTCCCCGGCCCGGCGGGTGCACGCGTCGACGACTCGATCACGCACTCGACGGATACCGTGTGGTGCGACCGGAACGAGTCGGCGTACCCACCCCTACCCGCGGTCGTGTCCGCGCTCCGCCGTCACACGACCGCAGCGCACCACTACCCGTCGTTCCGTCCCGACCATCTGCGCAGGGCCATCGCCGAGCACACCGGGTCGGACATCGACCACATCACCGTCGGCGCCGGTGCGACCGCCGTACTCGCGGCGATCCTGCACGACTCGGCGACGCCACGCCGGGCGGCGGGCCACTTCGTCCCTCGGATCGCCACCCCGGCACCGACTTTCGAGGGTTTCGCGCTGCTCGCCGACATGATCGGCCTGGTGCTCGACACGACGCCGCTGCTCGACGACGGGCGTCCCGACCTGGCTGCGCTCGCGGCCGCCGCGGGTCCCGAGACCGCGGCCCTCGTCGTGTGCAGCCCGCACAACCCGACCGGAGCGGTCCTGACCGATGACGAGGTGCGCGCGCTGCTGGCGCCTGTCGATCCGTCCATTCCGGTGGTCCTCGACCAGGCGTATGTCGAGTACAGCCGGGACACGCCCGATGTCCGGATGTTGCTCGACGAGCACCCCAACCTGATCGTCGTCCGGACGTTCTCCAAGGCCCACGGCCTGGCAGGGCTGCGCGTCGGATACGCGTTCGGGTCGGCGACCTCGGTGCGCGGCGCCCGGCGCCTCGAGATCCCGTTCGCGATCACCGCGGCCGCCGAACAGGCCGCCGCGCTGGCGCTCGGCGCGTCCGACGAACTGGCCGGGCGGGTCACGGCGATGCGCCGCGAACGCGACCGACTCGCCGACGCCTTGCGGCGGGCGGGCCATCCCGCGCTGCCGAGCGAGGCGAACTTCCTGTTCGTGCCGGGCGCCGACGGCATCGAGTTCGGCCGGCGGCTCCGGGCGGCCGGAGTCGTCGGACGGGAATTCGACGGTCACGGCCACCGACTGACGGTGCCCGACCGGGCCGGTACCGACCGGGTCGTCGAGGCGATCAGGCGAGCTCGATGAGCTCCTGATACTCCTCGCTCCAGTGGTCCTCGGTGCCGTCGGGCAGCAGGATCACGCGCTGCGGATCGAGCGCGGCCGCGGCGCCCGGGTCGTGCGTCACCAGGACGACGGCACCGGTGTAGCTGCGCAAGGCGTCGAGGACCTGTTCACGCGAGATCGGATCGAGGTTGTTGGTCGGCTCGTCGAGGAGCAGCACATTCGCGGCCGACGACACCAGCCCGGCCAGAGTGAGACGGGTCTTCTCACCACCCGACAGCGTGCCGGCCGGCTGATCGAGCTGGGCGCCGCTGAACATGAACGCGCCCAACAGACCTCGGAGATCCTGCTCCCCGGCGTCGGGGGCGGCGTGCCGGATGTTCTCCCACACCGAGGCCTGATCGTCCAGGGTGTCGTGTTCCTGCGCGAAGTAACCGATCTTCAAACCGAAGCCGGGCTCGATCTGTCCGGTGTCCGGCTTCTCCACTCCGGCAAGCATTCTCAGCAGCGTGGTCTTGCCCGCACCGTTGAGACCGAGGACGACGACCCGGCTGCCCTTGTCGATCGCGAGGTCGACGCCGGTGAAGATCTCCAGCGAGCCATAGCTCTTCGACAGACCGGACGTCATCAGCGGGGTCTTGCCGCATGTCGCGGGTTCGGGGAACCGGATCCGCGCGGTGCGGTCGGCCACCCGCTCGTCGTCGAGGGCATCGATCATCCGCTCGGCGCGCTTCAGCATGTTCTGCGCGGCCGTCGCCTTGGTGGCCTTGGCACCCAGCTTCGCGGCCTGCGCACGCAGCGCGGACGCCTTCTTCTCGGCATTGGCGCGTTCCCGGCGACGGCGTTGCTCGTCGGTCGCCCGGGCATCCAGGTATCGCTTCCAGCTCATGTTGTAGATGTCGGCCTCACCGCGCACCGCGTCGAGGAACCACACCCGGTTCACCACGTCGGCCAGCAGATCCACATCGTGGCTGATCACGACGAGACCGCCGTCGTGGTTCTGCAGGAAGCTGCGGAGCCAGGCGATCGAATCGGCGTCGAGGTGGTTGGTCGGCTCGTCCAGCAGCAGCGTGGTGTCGGACTTCCCCGAACCGTCCGACGCCGCGAACAGGATCCGCGCGAGTTCGATGCGGCGCCGCTGCCCGCCGGACAGTGTCCGAAGCGGCTGGTTCAGCACCCGATCGGGCAGCCCCAGGCTGTTGCAGATCCGCGCCGCCTCGGACTCCGCGACGTACCCGCCGAGCGACGCGAACCGCTCCTCGAGTCGGCCGTAGCGCGCCACGGCCTTGTCACGCAGCTTGTCGTCGGCGGCCTCGGCCATCTGCGCCTGCTGCTTCTCCATGTCGCGCAGGATCTGGTCGAGACCGCGGGCGGAGAGCACCCGATCCTTGGCCAGGACGTCGAGGTCGCCCTCCTTGGGGTCCTGCGGGAGGTAGCCGAGTTCGCCGGACCGGCGGATCGACCCCGCATAGGGTTCGGTCTCGCCGGCCAGGATGCGCAGCGTGGTGGTCTTGCCGGCACCGTTACGGCCCACGAGGCCGATCCGGTCGCCGGGCTGAATGCGTAGGGCGTCGCCGGGCGCCGACAACAGGGTCCGAGCACCCGCTCGCACTTCCAGGTCGGTCGCGGTGATCACGACGGTCGATTCTACCGGTGCCGCGCCACTGGTTTGTCCACGCACGGGCCGGCGCACCGCATGCGCGAGTCGGCCCGCGGTGACATGGTGGCCCGATACGGTGTGGGGCGTGACGCACTCCACAACGATTCCGCAGAATTTTCCGCAGACCTCCGACCTGACCGGCCGCTCCGCACTGGTCACCGGTGCCAGTCGCGGCATCGGCGAGGCGATCGCGACCGAGCTGGCCCGACGTGGGGCGTCGGTCGTCATCACGAGCCGCAAGGCCGAGCCCCTCGAGGAGGCCGCCGGCCGGATTCGGGAGTCGGTGCCCGGCGCGACGGTCTCCGCGTGCGCGGGAAACACCGGCGACGCCGACGATCGGGCGGCCGCGGTGGCCGCCGCCGTCGCCCAGGGCGGCGGCATCCACATCCTCGTCAACAACACCGGCATCGCACCGCTGGCCGGCCCCCTGATGGATGCCGACCTGTCTGCCTACCGCAAGACGTTCGACACCAATGTGGTCGCCGCGCTGGGATTCGTCCAGGAGGCCTACCGGGCGGGCATGAAGGACACCGGTGGTTCGGTCGTCAACATCTCGTCCGTCGCGGGCCTGCGGTCGACCGGCGTCATCGCGGCGTACGGAACATCGAAGGCGGCGCTGATCCGGCTCACCGCCGAACTCGCCTGGGAACTCGGGCCGAACATCCGGGTCAACGCGATCGCCCCCTCGATCGTGCGGACCAAGTTCGCATCGGTGTTCACCGAAGGTGACAACGAGGCGCGTGCGGCGGCCTCGTACCCCATGAAGCGGATCGGCGAGCCCGAGGACGTGGCCCGCGCGGTCGCCTTCCTGGCGAGCGACGAGTCGGCGTGGATCACCGGCGAGACCCTCGCCGTCGACGGCGGCATGTTGGCGACCGGCGGTTCATGACATCGTCGTCCGACGCCACACCCCGTCCGGATCGCCGCCCGTGACGAAGGACGGGGTGTGAATTCCGGAGTCATCGTCGCGGGGGCCGGACCGGCCGGCCGTGCCCTCGCACACCGGCTGGTCGGTGCCGGTGTTGCCGTCACGCTGGTCGACCCGTCTCCCGATCGGGTCTGGCGGTCGACGTTCGCCTGCTGGTCCGACGAGTTGCCCGACTGGATCGATCCGTCCGCGATCGCCGCCCGCACCGAGCGCGTCGGCGTTGCGGGCCGCGACCTCGAGGAGGTCGCCCGCGGGTACACCGTCTTCGACACTCCGGGCCTGCAACGGTCACTGTCCCTGGACGGGGTTGCGACCGTGGCCGCCCGCGTGGTCGAGATCGACGGTGCGCGTGTGCATCTCGACAATGGAACGGTCCTGACCGGGGACGCGGTGGTCGACTCCCGCGGCGCGCTCCCCCACGACGCGCCCCGGCAGACCGCATACGGGATCGTCGTCGGGGCGCGGACCGCCGAACCGATCCTGGCCGGACACGAGGCGATGTTGATGGATTGGCGGGGCGGCGCCGCGGACCGCCGGTCGCTGCCGTCGTTCCTGTACGTCGTGCCCCTCGGGGGAGGCGAGTACCTCCTCGAGGAGACCTGCCTCGCCGGGTATCCCGCCCTGGGCCTCGACGAACTCGAACGCCGACTCGCCGCCCGTCTGGGCGGGATGCCGACCGAGGTTCTGCGGGTCGAACACGTCGACTTCCCGCTGACCGGTTCGTCGCCACAACCGTGGCGCGACCGCACGTTCCGATTCGGCGCCGCGGGCGGCTTCAAGAACCCGACGACGGGCTACAGCGTCGCAACGTCCCTCATGTGCACCGACGCAGTGGTGGACGCGCTCGCCGCGGGTCGCGACCCCGCCGTCGACCTGTGGCCGTCGTCTGCACGCGCGGTCCACAATCTGCGTCTACGCGGGCTCAGCGCGCTGCTGCGGCTGAGCCCGTCGCAGACCATCGCCTTCTTCGAGGCGTTCTTCGCGATGCCCGTTGCCGCCCAACGCAGTTACCTCAGCGGGCGCGACGACCTCACCGGCACGATGGGCGCGATGACGCGGGTCATCACAGCGGTGGACATGCGCACCCGCGCAGTGGTGGCACGTGGCGCCATGTCGACACCGGCGTGGGCCGGCGACACCGACTGATCAGCTCCGCAACGCCCGCCACCGCCGGATCACGTCGTCGACGTCAACGGTGTGCGCGACGACACTGTGCGGCAGCGCCATCTGACGCGACGCCAGATGTGCTTCGCGCACACGGCGATTGAAGTCGACGAGGATATCGCGGACCGCGTCCTCGTCGGCGATGTCGCGCAGCGATTCCGGGAAGTCCTGCGCCTCCCGGCGCAGTTGCAGCGGCGCCGGGAGCAACGCCGACGAGTCCAGATTCTCGTCGCGGATCTTCCGTTTCACCCACCAGTCGGGGTCGTCGCTGTCGGTGAGATCGAGGGGCTTGCCCGCACCCGGGAGATCGTCGAACTCGCCGCGTTCGGTCGCCTCACGGATCATCCGCTCGACTCGTGATTCGAAGCGTCTCATGCGATCTACTCCTCGCACGGAAGGTGCTGTGGAACCGACGAGCGCCGGACCCGGTCATCGATCGTGACCGAAGCCGGCGCTCGGGGTGCCTGCGGCGTCTACTAGACGGTGAAGCCGAGGGCGCGCAGCTGCTCGCGGCCGTCGTCGGTGATCTTGTCGGGGCCCCACGGCGGCAGCCAGACCCAATTGATCTCCAGCTCGGTGCACAGTCCGCTGCTGACCAGTGCCCCACGGGACTGGTCCTCGATCACGTCGGTCAGCGGACAGGCCGCCGAGGTGAGGGTCATGTCGATCTTGGCGACCGCGTCATCGGTCACCTCGATGCCGTAGACCAGGCCGAGATCGACGACGTTGATGCCCAGTTCGGGATCCACGACGTCGCGCATGGCCTCTTCGACGTCCTCGATGGCAGGCAGCGAGGTCGCGGGTGCCGGAGGTGTGCCCGTCACACCGGTGTCGGTCGGGGTGGTGGTCGTCGCTGTGTCGTCACTCATGCTGTCTCCGCTCGTGTCTCGTGACTGTCCATCGTCTGTGCGAGTGCGTCCTTGAACGCCATCCAGCCCAGAAGTGCGCATTTGACGCGTGCCGGGTACTTGCTCACCCCGGCGAAGGCGATCCCGTCGCCGATCACGTCCTCGTCTCCGGCGTCCTTACCGCGCGAGGTCATCATCGAGTTGAACGACTCGACGGTGGCCAGCGCTTCCCCGACCGGCAGGCCGACGATCAGGTCGTGCAGCACCGATGTCGAGGCCTGGGAGATCGAACATCCCTGTCCGTCGTAGGACACGTCGTCGATGCTGGAGCCGTCATCGGACACCGCGACGCGCAACGTCACCTCGTCACCGCAGGTCGGGTTGACGTGATGGACCTCGGCGCCGAACGGCTCGCGGAGTCCGCGGCCGTGCGGGTGTTTGTAGTGATCGAGGATCACTTCCTGGTACATCTGTTCCATCCGCATGGCTCAGACCGTCCCGAAGAACTTCTGCGCCTTGACGATGGCGGCGGCGAGCGCGTCGACCTCGGCGAACGTGTTGTACGCGGCGAACGATGCTCGTGCGGTCGCCGCGACACCGAAGCGCCGATGCAGCGGCCAGGTGCAGTGGTGACCCACCCGGATGGCCACGCCCTCGTCGTCGAGGATCTGGCCGAGATCATGCGCGTGGATGCCGTCGACGAGGAAGGCCACGGCCCCACCGCGATCCTCCGCGGTCGACGGGCCGATGATGCGCAGACCGTCGATGTCACTCAGCTGGTCCAGCGTTCGCGCGGTGAGCGCGTGCTCATGCGCGGCAACGGCGTCCATGCCGAGATCGGTGAGATACCGCACCGCGGCACCGAGTCCGACGACCTGTGAGGTCATCGGCACGCCGGCCTCGAAACGTTGGGGCGGCGGGGCGTAGGTCGACCCCTCCATCGTCACGGTCTCGATCATCGATCCGCCGGTGATGAACGGCGGCAACGCAGTCAGCAGTTCAGCGCGGCCGTACAGGGCACCGACACCGCTGGGCCCGAACATCTTGTGCCCCGAGAAGGCGGCGAAATCGACGCCGAGAGCGCCGAAGTCGACCGACATGTGGGGCACCGACTGGCACGCGTCGAGCACGACCAGCGCCCCCACCGCGCGGGCGCGCGAGACGAGTTCGGCCACATCGGCGACCGCGCCGGTCACATTCGACTGGTGGGTGAAGGCGACGACCTTCACCGACTCGTCGAGGGTCAGCGAGTCCAGGTCGATCCGACCGTCGTCCGTCACGCCGTACCAGCGCAGGGTCGCGCCCGTGCGGCGGCACAGTTCTTGCCACGGAACGAGGTTGGCGTGGTGCTCCAGCTCGGTGATCACGACGGTGTCGCCGGGTCCGAGAGCCGACCCGCCGAGGACGTCTGCCGACCGCGGGTCGCCGAGGGTGTAGGTCACGAGGTTGAGCGCCTCGGTCGCGTTCTTGGTGAACACGAGTTCGTCCGCCGAGGCGCCCACGAACGCCGCGATGACCTCGCGGGCGTCCTCATAGGCGTCGGTCGCCTCCTCGGCGAGCTGATGCGCACCGCGGTGCACCGCGGCGTTGTGATGCGTGAGGAAATACCGCTCGGCGTCGAGCACCTGGACCGGACGCTGCGAAGTGGCGCCGGAATCCAGGTACACCAACGGTTTCCCGTCGCGAACAGTCCGCGACAGGATCGGGAAGTCGGCCCGCAACGCGGCGACGTCCAGTGCTGCGGGAGCCTCTGACGTTGCCTCGGTCGAGAGTGTCACCTGGTACACCTCCTGTGCTGAGGGACTCGGACCGGTCAGGGAGCTCAGCCGGCCTTGGCGGCCGAGGTGAAGCGCTCGTAGCCCTTCTCCTCGAGCTCGTCGGCGAGCTCGGGACCGGCGGATTCGACGACGCGTCCGTTGACGAAGACGTGCACGAAGTCCGGCTTGATGTAGCGGAGGATGCGCGTGTAGTGCGTGATCAGTAGGATGCCGCCGTTGTCGCGGTCCTTGTAGCGGTTCACGCCCTCGCTGACCACGCGCAGGGCGTCGACGTCGAGACCGGAGTCGGTCTCGTCGAGGATCGCGATGCGCGGCTTGAGCAGGTCGAGCTGCAGGATCTCGTGACGCTTCTTCTCGCCGCCGGAGAAGCCCTCGTTGACGCTGCGCTCGGAGAACGACGGATCGATGTCGAGCGAGGTCATCGCCTCCTTGGTCTCCTTGACCCAGTGGCGCAGCTTCGGCGCCTCACCGCGCACGGCGGTCGCGGCGGTCCGCAGGAAGTTCGACATCGAGACGCCGGGCACCTCGACGGGGTACTGCATCGCCAGGAACAGGCCGGCGCGAGCGCGCTCGTCGACACTCATCTCCAGGACGTCCTCACCGTCGAGGGTGATCGAGCCCGAGGTCACCTCGTATTTGGGGTGGCCGGCGATGGCGTACGACAGCGTCGACTTGCCGGAACCGTTCGGGCCCATGATCGCGTGGGTCTCCCCCGACTTCACGGTCAGGTTGACACCCTTGAGGATGTGGATGGGCTCGGCGTCGGTGTCGGTCTGCGCGACGTCGACGTGCAGATCGCGGATTTCCAGTGTGGTCATAGTCTCAGGATTCTTTCTCCGGGCTGGGGAAGTTCGTGTGGCTGATGTCCGGCGGTCAGGCGCCGGCGAGTTCGAGTTCTTGCTCGACCGCGGCGGACAGACGCTCGCGCAGTTCGGGCACACCGATCTTCGCGATCACCTCGCCGAAGAAGCCGCGGATGACCAGGCGGCGGGCCTGATCCTCCGGGATACCGCGGGCCTGCAGGTAGAACAGCTGCTCGTCGTCGAAACGTCCGGTGGCACTGGCGTGTCCGGCGCCGACGATCTCGCCGGTCTCGATCTCGAGGTTGGGCACCGAGTCGGCGCGCGCGTTGTCGGTGAGCACCAGGTTGCGGTTGAGCTCGAAGGTGTCGGTGCCCTCGGCCTCGGCGCGGATCAACACGTCACCGATCCACACGGTGTGGGCCTCGCGGGTCCGGTCACCCGAGACGTCGCCCTGTAGTGCGCCCTTGTAGACGACGTTGGAGCGGCAGTGCGGCTGGCTGTGATCGACGAGCAGGCGCTGCTCGAGATGCTGGCCCGCATCGGCGAAGTACAGACCCCACATCTCGACGTCGCCGCCGGGTGCGTCGTAGTGCACGATCGGCGACAGGCGAACCAGGTTGCCGCCGAAGCTGATCGCGAAGTGCCGGACCACGGAATCGCGACCCGCGCGCACGTGGTGTGTCGCGACATGGACGGCGTCGTCTGCCCAGTCGTGGATGTTCACGACGGTCAGGGCCGCGCTGTCGCCGACGACGAACTCGACGTTCTCCGCGTAAGTTCCACTGCCCCTCTGGTCGAGGACGACGACTGCGCGGGCGAACGCCTCGAGACGGACCTGGGTGTGGCCGAACCCGGTTTCGCCCTCACCGGGGCCGGTGACCGTGATGGTGACCGGGTCGGCGAGTTCGACCTCGCGGCCGACGGTCACCACGGTCGCCTGCGTGAACGACGAGTAGGCCTGCGCGGCGACACGATCGAACGGCACACCGCCATCGCCGAGTCGCTTGTCGTCGCGACCGACGGTCTCGACGGTCACACCGTCGGCAAGCCCGGTCACCTCCACGTTCGCCTCCGCGGTCCGTACCGCGGAACCGTCGTGCAGACCTCGGAGACGACGGAACGGGGTGAACCGCCAGGCCTCCTCGCGGGGACTCGGCACCTCGAAGGCGTTCACGTCGAACGAGGTGAACAGCTCCCCCTTGTTGACGACGGGCGCCTGGGAGCCGGGGGTGGACACGGGGAGTGTGGGATCGGCCATCAGCCGACAGCTCCTTCCATCTGGAGCTCGATCAGGCGGTTGAGCTCGAGCGCGTATTCCATGGGGAGTTCTTTGGCGATCGGTTCGACGAAGCCGCGAACGACCATGGCCATCGCCTCGTCCTCGGTCAGGCCACGACTCATCAGATAGAAGAGCTGATCGTCGCTGACCTTCGAGACGGTCGCCTCGTGACCCATCGTCACGTCGTCCTCGCGGATGTCGACGTAGGGGTAGGTGTCACTGCGGGAGATCGTGTCCACCAGCAGCGCATCACATTTCACCGTCGACCGGCTGCCGTGAGCACCGTTGTTGATCTTGATCAGGCCGCGGTAGGACGCGCGGCCACCGCCCCGCGCCACCGACTTGGAGACGATGTTGCTCGAGGTGTTCGGCGCCAGGTGGACCATCTTCGATCCGGTGTCCTGGTGCTGGCCGGGACCTGCGAACGCGACCGAGAGGACCTCGCCCTTGGCGTGCTCACCGGTCAGCCAGACCGCCGGGTACTTCATGGTGACCTTGGAGCCGATGTTGCCGTCGACCCACTCCATCGTGGCGCCGGCCTCGGCCTTGGCGCGCTTGGTCACCAGGTTGTAGACGTTGTTCGACCAGTTCTGGATGGTCGTGTAGCGGCAGCGGCCACCCTTCTTCACGATGATCTCGACGACCGCGGAGTGCAGCGAGTCGGTCTTGTAGATCGGCGCGGTACAACCCTCGACGTAGTGAACGTAGGCACCCTCGTCGACGATGATCAGCGTGCGCTCGAACTGGCCCATGTTCTCGGTGTTGATCCGGAAGTAGGCCTGCAGCGGGATGTCGACATGGACTCCCGGCGGCACGTAGATGAACGAACCGCCCGACCACACCGCGGTGTTGAGCGCGGAGAACTTGTTGTCACCGGCCGGGATGACGGTCCCGAAGTACTGCTGGAAGATCTCCGGGTGCTCCTTGAGCGCGGTGTCGGTGTCGAGGAAGATCACGCCCTGCTTCTCGAGGTCCTCGCGGATCGAGTGGTAGACGACCTCGGACTCGTACTGCGCCGCGACGCCGGAGACCAGACGCTGCTTCTCCGCCTCGGGGATGCCGAGCTTGTCGTAGGTGTTCTTGATGTCCTCGGGCAGGTCGTCCCACGTGGCGGCCTGCTTCTCGCTCGAGCGCACGAAGTACTTGATGTTGTCGAAGTCGATGCCCTCGAGCCCCGCGCCCCAGCCCGGCATCGGCTTCTTGTCGAAGATCTTGAGCGCCTTGAGGCGCTGCTCGAGCATCCACTCGGGCTCGCTCTTCTTCGACGAGATGTCGGCGACGACCGCCGGGGAGAGTCCGCGCTTGGCGCTCGCGCCCGCGACGTCGGAGTCGGCCCAGCCGTAGCCGTACTTGCCGAGGGCGGCGATCGTCTCCTCTTGCGAGAGGGGCGCCGCTGGGGTCGGGGTGGCCGGATCGGTGACAGTCATCGCGTGGCCTTTCGGGTTGTCGTGGCAGTCGGTGTCGGAGCAGGGGTCGCGCGGCGCGATACGGGCTGGGTATCGGAATCCGCGCCGGCCCCGGGCGGGTCGGGTCTGGCCTCGTGCGTCCCGCCCGGCGGCGGGTGGATCGGCACATGGGTGGTGCAGGCGCAGTCACCGTTGGCGATGGTCGCCAGACGCTGCACGTGCGTGCCGAGGAGTTCGGTGAAGACCGCGGTCTCCGCCTCACACAGCTCCGGGAACTCGGTGGCGACATGTGCCACCGGGCAGTGGTGCTGACAGATCTGCAGGCCGGTCCCGACCTGACGGGTGTTGGTGGAGTACCCGGCGCTGGTCAGCGCGTCGGCGATCTCCTCGACGGTGTCGGCCACCGTCACCGGGTTCGTGCTGGGACGCACATCGGCGACGATGCGTTCGACGCGCTCCCGGGCGAATTCGGCAACCGCATCGGAACCGCCGAGATCGCGGAGCTTGCGCATCGCCGCGCCGGCCAGGTCGTCGTACGCGTGCCGCATCTTGCCACGACCGGACGCCGTCAGCTGGAAGTATTTGGCGGGACGTCCGCGGCCGCGCTGGCCGAAGCCCGGCGAGGCGACCTCGATGTCGCCGGCGCCCTCGAGGGCGTCGAGGTGACGACGGACACCGGCCGCCGAGATCCCGAGACGTTCGCCGATGTCACCCGCGGTGAGCGGGCCGTCCTCGACCAGAAGGGTGACCACGGCCTCGCGTGTCTGACCGTCGTGGTGCGCGTCGGCACCACCGGCCGTTCCCGTGGCGCCCGTACCAGCGGATGGCACGGCGCCGACGCCGCCCGAAGGCAGCACAACATCGTTCCGCATGGTTTTCACAACACGAGTGTGACGTAATTGCTTCCCGCCTGCCAGCAAGGGTGCCCTTATCGCGGGGGGTCGTGAGGCCACCACGTCCGGCGATTACAGTCGTCGTGTGCCCGAAACCACAGCTCCGCGCCGCGTGCCGGACTACTTCGGACTCGTGTGGACCCGACTGCTCGGCGTGCTGACCTATCTCGGGCTGCGCAAACAGCGCCCCGCCGACGCCGTTCCCACCGACACCGATCGCGGCGACTACGGCAAGACCGTCGCCCGCCTCCACCACGACGACGAGCGCGAGGTCGGACCGCTCAACGCCGAGGAGACCCGCCGGCTGCGCCGTATCAAGCTGTTCGGCGCCACCGGTTCGGTCCTCATCCTCATCGGCGCCCTCGGTACCGGGGCGGTGCCCGTGCTGCAGAACCCGGTGGCCGGGATGCGGGTGCTGTCGCTGCCGTCGCGCATGTTCGGTACCGCCCTCGCACTGTCGATCGGCGGTGCGATCACGCTGGTCGTCGCGTGGCTGCTTCTCGGCCGGTTCGCGGTCGGCCGGTTCAGCGTCGAGGTCCGACACGGCCGGAGCCCGGAGCGCCGCATGAGCCGCCGCCAGGCCGACCGGACCCTCATGCTGTGGATCGCGCCGATCATCGTGGCGCCCCCACTGCTCAGCAAGGACATCTACTCCTACCTCGCGCAGAGCGCGATCGCGTTCCGCGGCATGGACCCCTATTCGGTGAGCCCCGTCCGCGGGCTCGGGGTCGACCACATCCTGACCAGGTCGGTCCCCAATCTGTGGCGGGACACCCCGGCGCCCTACGGTCCCTTTTTCCTGTGGATCGGCGAGGGCATCACCAAGGTCACCGGCGACAACATCACCGCCGCGATCTTCCTGCACCGCATCGTCGCGCTGATCGGTGTGGCCCTCATCGTCTGGGCACTCCCCCGGTTGGCACGCCGATGCGGGGTGTCCTCGGTGGCTGCACTCTGGCTCGGCGCGATGAATCCGCTGGTCATCCTTCATCTCGTCGGCGGTATCCACAACGAGGCCCTGATGCTCGGGCTGATGCTCGTCGGCCTCGAGTTGAGCTTCCGTGCGATCTACGGCGCCGAACGATTACGCCGACCCGGAACGCTCGTGCCCACCCGCGCGGGCTGGTTGCTCATCGCCGGGGGCGCGGTGCTCGCGGCGTCGGCGATGATCAAGGTCACCTCGATGCTCGCCCTCGGCTTCGTCGGCATCGCCCTGGCCATGCGTTGGGGCGCCACGCTGCCCGCCCTGCGGCATGCGCCGATCCGCGAGTGGTGGGGCCGGTCGCGCTGGTCGATCTACATGCTGAGTGCCTCCGCGGCGTTCTACGTGGTGGTCCTCGGCATCGTGATGATGGGCATCTCGCTGGGCACCGGACTCGGGTTCGGCTGGACCGGCACGCTGTCGACGGGCGAGATCGTCCGCTCGTGGATGTCGATGCCGACGCTGCTGTCGGTGACCACCGGACGGATCGGCGTGACCCTCGGTCTCGGCGAGCACACCCAGGCGATCCTCGAGGTGGCCCGACCGATCGGTCAGCTCGTCGCCGCACTGTTCATCGTCCGGTGGATGCTCGCCACCCTCGGCGGCCGGCTCCACCCGCTCGGCGCCCTCGGTGTGTCGATGGCCACAGTCGTGCTGTTCTTCCCGTTCGTCCAGGCCTGGTATCTCCTCTGGGCCGTCATCCCACTGGCCGCGTGGGCGACCGGCGCCTGGTTCCGGATCTCCACCATCGCCGCGTCGGCGATCATCGCCATCGTGGTGATGCCCACCAGTTCCAACACCAGCGGAGTGGTGCTGGCACAGGGACTTCTGGCAGGCGTGATCATGGTCGCGGTCCTCACCGCGCTGTTCTTCGAGGACCGCGCGCCCGGCCGCCGGCGTCGTCGTGACGAGGCCCCGACCGTCGACCGGGCACCCGCCGACCCGCCGTCGACACGACGTTGAGCACCTGCGTGGTGGGCCGGGTCACCGTTTTTCGTCCCTGGGCTCCGAGCGCCTAGTCTGACCTGTGTGCGAAGCACGACCTCTCGGCAGATCAGCGACGACGATCGGGTGAACGATCGTCGGCTCCGCGATCCCGGGTCATCATCCGGTGAGGTCGCCGCGGATCGGCCCGCGTCGGCCGGTCCCGCGGTCGAGATCAGCGGCCTGGTCAAACGCTTCGGCGACCGCACCGCCGTCGACCGGCTCGACCTCACCCTCCGTCGCGGCGAGATCCTGGCCCTGCTGGGGCCCAACGGTGCGGGCAAGACGACCACCGTCGAGATCTGCGAAGGATTCACCACGCCCGACGCCGGCACCGTCCGCGTCCTCGGACTCGACCCGGTCGCCGACAACGACGCGCTCCGGCGCCGCATCGGCGTCATGCTGCAGGGCGGCGGCGCCTACCCGGGTGCGCGTGCCGAGGAGATGCTGCGCCTCGTCGCGGCGTACGCGGCAGACCCCATCGACCCAGAGTTACTCCTCGACGCGCTCGGCCTGACCGAGGTGCGTCGCACCTCCTACCGCCGTCTGTCCGGCGGCCAACAGCAGCGCCTCGCGCTGGCCTGCGCGGTCGTCAATCGGCCCGAACTGGTCTTCCTCGACGAGCCGACCGCCGGCCTCGACGCCCACGCCCGACTCGTCGTGTGGGAGCTCATCGACCGCCTGCGGGCCGACGGTGCGTCGGTGCTGCTGACCACGCACCTGATGGACGAGGCGGAAGAACTCGCCGACCACGTCGCGATCATCGACCACGGGCGGGTCGTCGCCGACGGCACACCCGCCGACCTCACCAGCACCGGCGCGGAGAACGAACTGCGTTTCACCGCACCGCGTGGTCTCGATCTGTCGATGCTGGTCCTGGCGCTGCCGGAGGATTACCACTGCACCGAGGCCACCCCCGGTTCGTATCTCGTGATCGGTCCGATGACGCCGCAGGTGCTGGCCACCGTGACGGCGTGGTGCGCGAAGATCAATGTCCTCGCCACCGATCTCCGGGTCGAGACCCGCAGCCTCGAAGACGTGTTCCTCGACCTCACCGGACGGGCCCTACGACCGTGACCTCCTCCGTTCCCACCGACGCGCAGCGTTCCGGCACATTCCCCGACGGCCTGTTCCGCCCGGCCCCACGCCCGGCCTCCCTCCCCGCGATGATCGCCGCGCAATCCACCCTCGAACTCAAGCTCCTGCTCCGCAACGGCGAGCAACTGCTGCTCACGATGTTCATCCCGATCACGCTGCTCATCGGGTTGTGCCTGCTGCCGATCGACACCGGCTTCGGGGACGGTCCGGCAGAGCGGGCGGCGATGTTCGTCCCGGCGATCCTGACCGTCGCCGTGATGTCGACCGCGTTCACCGGACAGGCCATCGCCGTGGGCTTCGACCGTCGCTACGGCGCCCTCAAACGCCTTGGCGCCACGCCGATCCCGCGCTGGGGGATCATCGTGGGCAAATCGATCGCCGTGCTCCTGGTGGTCGCGTTGCAGTCGGTGATCCTGGGCGCGATCGGTGCCGCGTTCGGATGGCGCCCGAGTCCCGTCGGCCTGCTCATCGGCGCGGTGGTCCTGGCGGTCGGCACCGCGTGCTTCGCGGCGCTCGGCTTGTTGCTCGGCGGCACGCTCAAAGCGGAAGTCGTCCTGGCGCTCGCGAACCTGTTGTGGTTCGCGTTCATCGGCCTCGGCAGCCTGGTCGTCGTCGACTCCAACATCCCCGACGCCGTGCACTGGATCGCGCGGTGCATCCCGTCGGGGGCCCTGAGCGAGGCACTCGAGATGGCCTCCGAGGGTTCGTTCGACGCCTTCGGGGTGGGTGTCTTGCTGGTGTGGGCCGCAGTGGCCGGCACCTTGGCCGTGAGGTGGTTCCGATTCCGATGACATCCGATACTTCGAACGCACCGGCCGGGTCCCGGTCCGGCGCGCGACCCACGTCCACCGACGACGCACCGCGCCCGCTGACCGGTCCGTGGCGGTTCGTCCCCGGCTTCGGCCGGCCGACAGCCCGATTCGTACACCGTTGGGCCATCGCGCTGCTGATCTCGAACGTGGGCATCGTCGCAACCGGCGGCGCCGTACGCCTCACCGGCTCGGGACTGGGTTGTCCGACCTGGCCACGGTGCACCGACGAGTCGTTCGTGCCGCACGGTGAACTGGGTCTGCACGGCGCGATCGAGTTCGGCAACCGCCTCCTCACCTTCGTGTTGGTCGTCATCGCGATCGCGACCTGGGTGGCGGTCCTGCGCCTCGCCGGGTCCGCACGACGCGACAAGTGGCTGGTCACGCTGATCGCGCTCGGCATCCCCTTCCAGGGTGTCATCGGCGGCATCACGGTGCTCACGCAGCTCAACCCGTGGGTCGTCGCGCTGCACTTCCTGCTCTCCATGGCCTTGGTGTCCGCGTCCACCGTCCTGGTCTTCCGGATGCGCCCGTATCCGACTCCCGCCGCGCCGGACTCGCCCGACCCCGACGCCCCGCCGACCGCGACCCGCCGCCTCGGCATCTATCTCGCCTGGCTCGTCTACGTCGTCACCTGGGCGGCGATCTACCTCGGCACGGTGGTGACCGGCTCCGGCCCCCACGCCGGCGACGCCGACGCCCCGCGCAACGGTCTGGACCCGGGCAATGCGACACAGTTGCACGCTGATGCCGTCTTCGCTCTCGTCGGGCTGGCAATCGCCGCACTCGTCTACGCGCGCGTCTTCGCGCGTCCGCAGCAGCGGTCGGCCGTGGTGTTCATGCTGCTGCTGCTGCTGCAGGGTCTGATCGGGTTCGTCCAGTTCGCCACCGACCTGCCGATCGCGCTCGTCATCGCGCACATGTTCGGCAGCGCGGTCCTGCTCATCGGAGCCACCTGGCAGCTCCTGGTCGCGCGAGACACGGGCACGAAAAAGGCAGACCCGCTGCGCGAGTCTGCCTGATCGACGCCGACCTCAGAGAATGGCGCGGTTGCGTGCGCGCGGGAACCGCTTCTGCCGCGCGACCCAACCGGCCATCTTGCGGTAGTGCGACGTCGACACCGTCGTCTCCGACGTGAGGTCACGATCCCATTCGGCGATCTCGAGACCGTCGACCGCGTCGACCACTGCCTGCGCCGTGGCGAGGTCGGGAACGACCCGGTCACCGAGGATGCCGTTCGCGTCGCCGACCAGCGTGATACGCACGCCGGCGTCGCCGATCGCCTGGAGGACGACCTTCGCGCTTCCACCCTCGCGTGCGACGAACTTGCGTACCGAGGCGACGACCTCGGTGGGTGCCTCGACCTTCTGCTGCGTGCTCGAGTTCTCGTCGGCGGTGGTGTTCGTCATGGGGGTCAGCATACCGGGACGATTTCGGCGTGTAGAACGGTGTCGTGCGAGCTATCCAGGTGACCCGCCACGGCGGACCCGACGTCCTGACCTTCGGCAGCGTCGACGACCCCATCCCCGCTCCCGACGAGGTGATCGTCCGGACCGCCGCGGTGGGCGTCAACTTCATCGACACGTATCTGCGCCGCGGCCTGTATCCCTCGACGCCGCCCTACATTCTCGGCACCGAGGGTGCCGGCGTCGTCGTCGCGACCGGCTCGGAGGTGACCTCGCTGCAGGAGGGGCAACGCGTGGCGTGGTGCGCGGCGCCCGGTTCCTATGCCGAGCTCGTCGCGGTCCCGGCGTCGAAGGCAGTGCGGGTGCCCGACGCGGTCGACGACGCGGTGGCCGGCTCGTCGCTGCTGCGCGGCCTCACCGCGCACTACCTCCTGGACGGGAGTGCTCGTCCACAGGCCGGCGATCCGATTCTCGTGCACGCCGGTGGCGGCGGTGTCGGACTGATCCTCACCCAGCTCGCCAAGCGTCGCGGACTGACGGTCATCACGACGGTGTCGTCCGACGAGAAGGAAGAACTCTCCCGGGCGGCGGGCGCCGACCACGTCCTGCGCTACGGCGACGACCTCAGCTCCCGGGTGCGTGAACTGACCGACGGGCGCGGCGTGCCGGTGGTCTACGACGGTGTCGGCGCCGACACCTTCGAGCAGTCGTTGGCGTCGACGGCGATCCGGGGGATCGTCGTGTTGTTCGGGGCGGCGAGCGGTCCGGTGCCCCCGTTCGATCTCCAGCGGCTCAACCCGGCGGGATCACTGTCGGTGACCCGGCCGACGCTGGCCCACTTCACCGACACGGCCGAGGAACTCGACTGGCGAGCCGGTGAGTACTTCGAGGCGATCGTCGACGGCGGCGTGGAGGTGCGCGTCGGTCAGCGGTACCGACTGGCCGACGCGGCGGTCGCGCACGCCGACCTGGAGGCTCGCGTCACGACAGGCACCACGGTGCTGCTGCCGGCCGGGGTGTGAGCCGGACTCAGAAGTACGACGAGATGGTCTGCAGTCCGACGACCGCGTCGATCGCGAGTCCGCAGAACACGATGGCGAGGTACTCGTTGGACTGCAGGAACACCTTCAGCGGAGCGACCTCGGCACCACGCTTGGTGTCGCGGTAGAGCTTGTGCACGCGCTCCAGGAACCAGCCACCGGCAGCCAGGGCGATCACGGTGTAGATCCAGCTGGTCGCCGGGATGAGCAGGAGCGAGCTCACCACGGTGAGCCACGTGTAGATCAGCATCTGCCGGGTGACGCGTTCCTCGGTCGCGATGACCGGGAGCATCGGCACGCCGGCGGCCTTGTAGTCCTCCTTGTAGCGCATCGCGAGCGCCCAGGTGTGCGGCGGCGTCCAGAAGAAGATGACGGCGAAGAGCACGATCGGCTGCCAGCTCAGCGAGCCGGTGACCGCGGCCCAGCCGACCAGGGTCGGCATGCATCCGGCGGCACCGCCCCAGACCACGTTCTGCCAGGTGCGGCGCTTGAGGATGAGCGTGTAGACGCCGACGTAGAAGAGGATCGTCGCCGAGACGAGCAACGCCGAGAGCAGATTGGCGGCGAAGTACAGCACCGCGAACGACGCCGCCCACAGGAGGAGTCCGAAGATGAGGGCGCTGCGGGTCGCGACGGCACGACGCGCCAGCGGACGCCGGGCGGTGCGCTTCATCTTCTTGTCGATGTCCGCGTCGGCCACCATGTTGAGTGTGTTGGCACTCCCGGCTCCGAGCCAGCCGCCGATCAGCGTGAAAGCGATGACCGCGATGTCGACGTGGCCCCGGTCGGCCTGCAGCATGACCGGGATCGTCGCGACGAGAAGCAACTCGATGACACGCGGCTTGGTCAGTGCGATGTAGGCGAGCACCGTCGCACGCACGCGCCCGGCCCACGACTGATCGGCCGGCGCGACCGGATCGGTCGATACCTGCGGATTCGATGCGGTGTCGGTCGAGTGAGATGCGGCGGAACTGTCCCCGCTCACACGCTCCCCTATCCTCACGAACACTCCTCGTCCGCCCGCACAGACGCCCGCGGGCTACTACAGAGCATGGTAGACGTTTGCCTTTGCGAACCGTGAATCGAGGCGGGGCGACGGCGCGAGCGGGCCCACGACCGGCGACGACACCCGAACTCGCCGGTAACCATCGGTCGCCGCGCAGCGTGTCCCCCGCGCCGATTACTCTGGACTCGTACGCGCCGACGATCGTCGGTTGCCCGAATACGGATAGCCCAGTACCGATCGCCCCGAGTACCGATCACCCAGTACAAGACGGACCGAGTACGAATCGCACCGAGCAGGCACAGGAGACAATCAGCATCGTGGCCGACACAGACGAGATCCGCGCATTGACCACCCCCCGTCACCCGGACGACTGGACCGACCTCGACACCCGCGCCGTCGACACCGCCCGGATCCTGGCGGCCGACGCAGTGCAGAAGTGCGGAAGCGGCCACCCCGGCACCGCGATGAGCCTCGCGCCGCTCGCCTACACCTTGTTCCAGCGGGTGATGCGTCACGACCCGACCGACACCGACTGGGCCGGCCGCGACCGCTTCGTGCTCTCGTGTGGACATTCGAGCCTCACGCTCTACATCCAGCTCTATCTCGGTGGGTTCGGGCTCGAACTCTCCGACATCGAGGCGCTGCGGACCTGGGACTCCCTCACACCCGGTCACCCCGAGTTCCGCCACACGCGGGGCGTCGAGATCACCACCGGACCGCTGGGCCAGGGTCTGGCCTCGTCGGTCGGTATGGCGATGGCCGCCCGTCGCGAACGCGGCCTCTTCGACCCCGACGCCGCGCCCGGCAAGAGCCCGTTCGACCACTACATCTACGTCATCGCCTCGGACGGCGACATCGAAGAAGGCGTGACATCGGAGGCCAGCTCGCTGGCCGGCACCCAGCAGCTCGGCAACCTGATCGTGTTCTACGACCAGAACCAGATCTCGATCGAGGACGATACCGACATCGCGCTCTCGGAAGATGTCGCCAAGCGCTACGAGGCCTACGGGTGGCATGTGCAGACCGTGGAGGGCGGCGAGGACGTCGTCGCCATCGAGGCGGCGATCAAGGCAGCCCAGGAGGTCATCGACCGGCCGTCGATCATCTGTCTGCGCACGATCATCGGCTACCCCGCGCCGAACATGATGAACACCGGCATGGCGCACGGCGCGGCCCTCGGCGAAGACGAGGTCGCGGCGACGAAGAAGGTCCTCGGGTTCGACCCGGAGAAGAACTTCGAGGTCACCGACGAGGTGATCGGCCACACCCGCAAGCTGGTCGACCGCGGCGCGGAGGAGCGCACGGCGTGGACGTCGTCGTTCGACGCCTGGGCGGAGAAGAACCCCGACGCGAAGAAGCTGTTCGACCGGCTCACCGCCCACGAACTGCCCGAGGGCTGGACCGATGTGCTGCCCAGCTGGAACGTGGGCGACAAGGACGTCGCGACCCGCAGCGCGTCGGGCAAGGTCCTCGGCGCCCTCGCGCCCGTGCTGCCCGAGCTGTGGGGCGGCTCGGCCGACCTCGCCGGCTCGAACAACACCACGATGGACGGCGAGCCGTCGTTCGGACCGACGTCGATCAGCACCAAGAAGTGGTCGGCGAACCCGTACGGCCGCACCCTGCACTTCGGCGTCCGTGAGCACGCGATGGGATCGATCCTGTCGGGCATCGCCCTGCACGGTCCGACCCGCGCCTACGGCGGCACCTTCCTGCAGTTCGCCGACTACATGCGTCCCGCGGTCCGCCTCGCGGCACTGATGGAGATCGACCCGATCTACGTCTGGACCCACGACTCGATCGGTCTGGGCGAGGACGGCCCGACCCACCAGCCGATCGAGCACCTGGCCGCGCTGCGGGCGATCCCGAATCTCGACGTCGTGCGTCCCGCCGATGCCAACGAGACCGCCTACGCGTGGCAGCACCTGCTGACCCGCCGCAACCACCCGGTCGGCCTGGCGCTCACCCGCCAGAACATCCCGATCCTCGAGGGCACCTCCGCGCAGGGAGTCGCCAACGGCGGATACGTCCTGAGCGACTCCGAGGGCGACCCCCACGTCGTGCTCATCGGCACCGGCTCCGAGGTCCACCTGGCCGTCGATGCGCAGAAGGCGCTGGCGGAGAAGGGAATCAAGGCGCGCGTCGTCTCGATGCCGTGTGTCGAGTGGTTCGACGAGCAGCCGCAGGGCTACCGCGACCACGTGTTGCCGCCGTCGGTTCCGCGCGTGGCGGTCGAAGCCGGCATCGCCATGCCCTGGTACCGCATCGTCGGCGCCGGTGGCGAGATCGTCTCGATCGAGCACTTCGGGGCCTCCGCCGACTACAAGGTGCTGTTCACCAAGTTCGGCATCACCGCCGAGGCCGTGACCGCGGCCGCCGAGCGCGCCGTCGCAGGCTGAGTGCCCACAACCCAAGAGGAGAGAATCGTGACCCAGAACGAGAAGCTCGCCGAACTGTCCGCCGCCGGAGTCTCGGTGTGGCTGGACGACCTGTCCCGGGACCTGATCAGCTCAGGCGATCTCGCGGACCTCATCGCGACCAAGTCGGTCGTCGGGGTGACCACCAACCCGTCGATCTTCCAGGCCGCGCTCTCGAAGGGCAATGCCTACGACGACCAGGTCAACGAACTGGCCGCACGGGGCGCCGACGTCGACGCGACCATCCGGACGGTCACCACCGACGACGTGCGCAACGCCTGTGACGTCCTCGCCCCGACCTTCGAGTCGACCGATGGCGTCGACGGACGCGTGTCGATCGAGGTCGATCCCCGCCTGGCCCACGACACCGACGCGACGGTGGCACAGGCCGTCGAACTGTGGAAGATCGTCGACCGGCCGAACCTGCTCATCAAGATCCCGGCCACCGAGGCGGGGCTCCCCGCGATCAGCAAGGTCATCGCCGAGGGCATCAGCGTGAACGTCACGCTGATCTTCTCGGTCGAGCGCTACGAGAAGGTCATCGAGGCATACCTCGACGGACTCGACGCCGCGGCCCAGGCCGGTCATGACCTCTCGCGCATCCACTCGGTCGCATCGTTCTTCGTGTCTCGGGTCGACACCGAGATCGACAAGCGGCTCGACGCCATCGGCACCCCGGAGGCCGTCGAGCTGAAGGGCAAGGCGGCACTGGCCAACGCGCGCCTCGCATACTCGGCGTACCAGCAGGTCTTCGAGGTCGAATCCCGCTTCCCCGACCTGCTCGCCAAGGGCGCCCGGCCGCAGCGCGCCCTGTGGGCGTCGACGGGTGTGAAGAACCCCGACTACCCGGACACCCTCTACGTGAGCGAGCTCGTCGCACCCAACACGGTCAACACGATGCCGGGCAAGACGATGGACGCCTTCGCCGACCACGGCTGGGTCAACACCGACTCCATCATCGGTCTCGCCGCGGAGTCGCAGGAGATCTTCGACAAGATCGCCGCGATCGGTGTCGACGTCGTCGACGTCTTCAAGGTTCTCGAGGACGAGGGCGTCAGCAAGTTCGAAGACGCCTGGAACGACCTGCTCAGCGCGACCGCCGAACAACTGTCCGCGGCGAACAAGGGCTGAACCCAGGTGGCGGGAGGCGAGGACTCAACCGGGACCGGTCCGTGGACCAACCCGCTCCGTGACCCCCAGGACAAGAGGCTGCCGCGCATCGCGGGACCGTGCAGCCTGGTCATCTTCGGGGTCACCGGCGATCTGGCACGCAAGAAGTTGATGCCTGCGGTCTACGACCTCGCCAACCGGGGCCTCCTGCCACCCTCGTTCGCCCTGGTCGGTTTCGCCCGGCGCGACTGGACCGACGAGGACTTCAGCGCCGTCGTCCACGACGCCGTCCGCGACCACGCGCGAACCGGATTCCGCGAAGAGGTGTGGGAGCGGCTCGCCGAGGGATTCCGGTTCGTGCAAGGCGCTTTCGACGACGACGCCGCCTTCGACAGGCTGCGCGACACGCTCAAGTCACTCGACGCCGAACGCGGGACCGACGGCAATCATGCGTTCTACCTGTCGATCCCGCCCAAGGCGTTCCCCGAGGTCTGCGAGCAGCTCGAGCGCAGCGGGCTCGCCGCCCCGACCGGCGACAGCTGGCGGCGGGTGGTGATCGAGAAGCCGTTCGGTCACGACCTCGAGTCCGCCCGCGAGCTGAACGCGATCGTCAACAACGTCTTCCCGGAGTCGTCGGTGTTCCGGATCGACCACTACCTGGGCAAGGAGACCGTCCAGAACATCCTGGCCCTGCGGTTCGCCAATCAGCTGTTCGACCCGCTGTGGAGTTCGCACTACATCGACCACGTCCAGATCACCATGGCCGAGGACATCGGCCTCGGCGGTCGGGCCGGGTACTACGACGGCATCGGCGCGGCCCGCGACGTCATCCAGAACCACCTGCTCCAGCTGATGGCCCTGATCGCGATGGAGGAGCCGATCTCCTTCGAGCCCAAGCAGTTACAGGCCGAGAAGATCAAGGTCCTCGCCGCGACACGCAACGCCATGCCGATCGACGAGAACACCGCCCGCGGCCAGTACGGCCCCGGTTGGCAGGGCAGCGAGAAGGTGCCGGGCCTCAAGGAGGAGGAGGGTTTCGCGAAGGACTCGACCACCGAGACCTTCGCCGCCATCGCCCTGGAAGTCGACTCCCGCCGCTGGGCGGGCGTGCCGTTCTACCTGCGCACCGGCAAACGGCTGGGGCGGCGGGTCACCGAGATCGCGCTCGTCTTCAAACGCGCGCCGCACCTGCCGTTCGACCAGACCATGACCGAGGAGCTCAGTCAGAACGCGCTGGTGATCCGGGTCCAGCCGGATGAGGGCATCACCCTTCGCTTCGGCTCCAAGGTCCCCGGGTCGAGCATGGAGGTCCGGGACGTCAACATGGACTTCAGCTACGGCACCGCCTTCACCGAGGCCTCCCCGGAGGCCTACGAGCGGCTCATCCTGGACGTCCTGCTGGGTGAACCCTCGCTGTTCCCCGTGAACGAAGAGGTCGAGTTGTCCTGGCGCATCCTCGATCCGGTGCTCGAACACTGGGCCGCGTCGGGGTCGCCCGACACCTACGAGTCCGGGACGTGGGGTCCGCGTTCGGCCGACGAGATGATGGCCCGGACCGGTCGCGCGTGGCGCCGACCGTGACGAGAAGTCCACACGCCCTCACCGACCGTTCCGTTCAGGAGGCCTCCCGATGATCGTCGAACTGCCCGACACGTCGACCGGAAAGGTCGCGAAGAAGATCATCGAGGTGCGCGCCGCGGGTGGCGCACTGAGCCTCGGGCGCGTCCTCACCCTGGTCGTGTGCGTCGAACTCGGCGAACCGATGGAAGGTGCCATCGAGGCCGCGGTGGGCGCCAGCCGCGAACATCCCAGCCGCGTGATCGTCGTGTATCGCGGTGTGCGCGAGGGAGACTCTCGGCTCGACGCGCAGATCCGCGTGGGTGGGGATGCCGGGGCCTCGGAGGTGGTGGTGCTGTCGCTTCAGGGTGAGCTCGCCGACCACCCGGACAGTGTCGTGACCCCGTTCCTCCTCCCCGACACCCCCGTCGTCACCTGGTGGCCCGGAAAAGGTCCCGAGCGGCCCGCCGACGATCCACTCGGCAAGCTCGGACACCGGCGCATCGTCGACGCCGGCAAGGCCGACGACTCGGTCGCGGTACTCGCCAAGCGGCTCGCGACCTACTCCCCCGGCGACACCGACCTCGCCTGGACGCACGTCACGCACTGGCGCGCGATCCTCGCCTCCGCATTCGACCGTCCGCCGCACACCCCGGTCACCGAGGTCCAGGTGACGGGCGCGCAGAACTCGCCGTCGGTGGATCTCCTCGCCGGGTGGTTGCGGTCGACCCTGCGGGTTCCGACGCGACGACGCCGCGGCAGTTTCGAGATCCGGCTCCTCCGTGACGACGGCCCGACCATCCTCGCGGTGGACGAGGAGAACAACGCGGTGCTCTCGATGCCGGGCAAACCCGACGGACGCGTGGCGATGGGCCGACGCGAACTGCCCGCCTGTATCGCCGAAGAATTACGACGACTCGACACCGACGAGGTGTATGTCGAGGCACTCAAGGGAGTGCCCGAGGTCGAGTTCGCAGACGACGCCGAAGGAGTTGCCGCCCGATGACCACCGAGACCCTCGTCTTCGATTCCAAGCAGGAACTGGTCGAGACCGCCGCCACCCGGTTCGTGGACCTCGTCACCCGCGCCCAGGCCGAACGCGGCGTCGCCAGCGTCGTGCTGACCGGTGGCAGCAACGGTATCGGGATCCTCACGGCACTGGCCGCCGACAGCGGCACCATCGACTGGTCCAAGGTCGACATCTACTGGGGCGACGACCGATTCGTCCCCGCCGACGATCCGGAACGCAACTCCGGTCAGGCACGCGAGGCACTCCTCGACAAGGTGCCCGTCGACCCGTCGCGGGTGTTCCCGATGGCACCGTCCGACGGTCCGCTCGGCGACGACATCGAGGCGGCCGCCGCCGACTACGCCGCGATCCTCGCCGGGCGGTCGAGCGACGGCGTGGCACCCGAGTTCGACCTCCACCTGCTCGGCATGGGTGGTGAGGGGCACATCAACTCATTGTTCCCGCACACCGCCGCGACCGCGGAGACCACGAAGTCGGTTGTCGCCGTCGAGGATTCACCGAAGCCGCCGCCCCGCCGGCTCACCCTGACCCTGCCCGTGGTGAACCGCTCGCGGCAGGTGTGGTTCCTCGTCGCCGGGGCCGACAAGTCCGAGGCCGTCGGCGCCGCCCATCGCGGCGCGGATTCGGCCGACTGGCCCGCCGCGGGCGCCCGCGGCACCGAGGAGACGATCTGGTTCCTCGATGACGCGGCCGCCGCCGAACTGACCTGATTCCCCGGCTAGCCCGAGTTCCGTAGCGCGGTCGCGAGACCGTTCATGGTGAGCTGGATTCCGCGTCGGACGATGGGGGTGTCCTCCCCCGCCCGGAAGCGACGGAGCAACTCGACCTGCAGCAGGTTCAGCGGTTCGAGGTAGGGGAACCTGTTGTACACCGACCGCTTGAGGGCGGCGTTGTCGTGGAGCAGGTCGTCGGTGCCGGTGATCTTCGCGCACATCGCTATCGTGCGTTCGTGTTCGGCGACGATCATGCCGAACACCTTGTCGCGCAACTCCTCGTCGGGAACGAGCTGTGCATACCGGTGTGCCAACCCCATGTCCGACTTCGCCAGCACCTGCGCCATGTTCGACATGACGGTCCGGAAGAACGGCCACTTCTCGTAGTACCGCCGCAGCGTCTCGAGACGTTCGGGATCGTCGCCGACCCACTCCTCGAAGGCCGAGCCCGTCCCGTACCAACCCGGCAGCATCACACGGGATTGCGTCCACGACAGGACCCACGGGATCGCGCGTAGATCGGAGATCTTCTCGGTCTGCTTGCGCGACGCCGGACGGCTGCCGATGTTGAGCGCGCCGATCTCCGACAGCGGCGTCGAGGTGGTGAAGTACTCGACGAAACCCGGTGTCTCGTGCACCAGGCGGCTGTAGGCGGCGCGGGCCTTCGCCGCGATGTCGTCCATGATCTCGTAGGCCGAGTCGGATTCGTCACCGAGGCCCTCGGTGTCCAGGAGCGAGGACTCGATGGTCGCGGCGAGCAGGGTCTCGAGATTGCGCCGCGCCGCGACCGGCTCGGCGTATTTCGCGGCGATGATCTCACCCTGCTCGGTGATGCGCAGCGAGCCCTGGACCGCGCCCGGCGGTTGGGCCAGGATGGCGTCGTAGCTGGGACCGCCGCCACGGCCGACGGTGCCCCCGCGTCCGTGGAACAGCCGCAACCGAATCCCCGACTGCGAGGCCGCGTCGACCAGATCGAGTTCGGCACGGTAGAGCGCCCAGTTGGCGGCCATGTAGCCGCCGTCCTTGTTGGAATCGGAATAACCGAGCATGATCTCTTGGATCCCGTTCTGGGAGTCCACCATCGCTCGGTAGAACGGGACGTCGAGGACCGCGAGCAGCGTCTGCGCACCCTGCTGGAGATCCTCGATGGTCTCGAAGAGCGGGACCACACGGACCGTACAGCGCGGTGATCCGCCATCGGGGTCGTAGAGGCCGGCCTCCTTGAGGAGGATCAGCGCCTCGAGCATGTCACTCACCGAGGTGCACATGCTGATGATGTAGTTGGGCACCGCCGCCGGCCCGAAGGTCGCAACCGCTCTGGCGGCCGCCCGGACTATACCGAGCTCCTTGGTCGCGAGCTCGCTGAGTTCGGCGTCGGGGCTGGTCAACGGACGACGCGCGCTCAGCTCGGCCGAGAGGATCTCCACCCGCGCGGACTCCTCGAGCGACGCGTAGTCCGGATGCACCCCCGCCCACGCGAGCAGCTCGGCGACCACTTCCTCGTGCGTGTCGGAGTTCTGCCGCATGTCCAGCCCGGACAGGTGAAAGCCGAAGGTGCGCACGGCTTCCCGGAGTGCGAGCAGCCGATCGTCGGCGATCGGGTCGTCGTTGTTGGCGCGGAGTGCGCCGTCGATCACATCGAGGTCGGCGAGCAGTTCGGCCGCGTCGCCGTACGGTTGCCGTCCATCGATCAGATTCTCCTCGCTCGAGGTGAGGAAGTCGCCGTCGAACATGTCCCGCGCGGTCGCCAGCAGACGGGAGCGGATGGCGCGCAGAGCGAGTCGGAAGGGTTCGTCGGCCCCCGGATCGTCGGCGTCGGCCCCGGCGAGGTCGAACAGGGTGTCCGTGGCGTCGATCAGTCGCGCCGACATGCTCAGTTCCTGTGCGAGACTCTCGAGTTCGGACAGGTGGTGTCCGACGGCGGCCTGCGCCGCGAGGGTCGTGGCCAGGGTCACCACGTCGGAGTTCACGAACGGATTGCCGTCGCGGTCGCCGCCGATCCACGACCCCATCCGGATCATCGGATCGTCGGCGAGCCCGGCATCGGGGTATGTCGAGCGCAGCGCGGCGCGCACCGCGGTGTTGATCGCCGGCACGACCTCGAAGAACGACGCGTCGTAATACCGCAGACCCGAACGGATCTCGTCCTGGATGGTGAGACGTTCGAGGCGGATGAGGGCGGTCTGCCAGAGCGTCAGGATCTGACGCCGGATGGACTCGGTGACCTCCGCGTCCTCGTCCGGCATCAGCTCGGTGCGGCCGCGGAATCGCATCAGCTCGGTGATGCGGTTCTGGGCCTCGAAGACGGTGCGGCGGCGAGTCTCGGTGGGGTGTGCGGTGATGACCGGGATCACCGCGGCGTCGGTCAGGGCTCGACCGACCTCGTCGTCGCCGAGACCGGCATCGGCGAGTTTGCGGTAGGTGGCGGCGAGACTACTGTCCTGGGGCGGATCGCCGGCTCGGACGTGAATGGCCCGGCGCCGCTCGCGGTGGATGTCCTCGGCCAGATTGGCCAGCAACGCGAAGTGACTGAACGCCCGGATGACCGGGACGGCAGTGGAGACGTCGAGATCGACGAACATGTCGGCGAGCTCGGTCCGGTCGATCTCGTTGCGGCGCACGCGGAACGCGGCCACACGGGCGGATTCGACGAGATCGAACACGTCGCGTCCCGAATGTTCTCGGACGACGTCGCCGAGGATTCCGCCGAGGAGGCGAATGTCCTCGCGCAGCGGTTCGGTGAGTGCCCGGCCCTCGTCGTCGACGACGATGTGGTCGACGATGGAGATGGATGGGCGCCAGTCCGGGACTCCCCGTGCGGGGGCGGTTTCACTCATGCCGTCAAGTATCCCGGGACAGCCCGGGCGCGGCATCCCGAGATGCTATCCGGACAGTTTGATGTCGACGCCCACGCCGACGATGAAGATCACCCAGATGAGTCCGACGAAGATGGTCAGCCGGTCGAGGTTGCGTTCGACGACGCTCGAGCCCGACAGGCTGGACTGGACACCGCCGCCGAACAGCGACGACAGACCGCCACCCTTGCCGCGGTGCAGCAGGATGAGCACGATCAGCAACACGCTGGTCACGATCAATCCGATGTCGAGTGCACCTTGCACAGTCACGAGTCGCAACGCCCTTCCGTAAAGCCCCTACATACAGCTGTGTCAGGCCGGCCCGATCGACGAAGTGAATCGACTCGAGGCCAACCTGCCACAGTGTACGCGTGGGTATGACCCGTCAGGGCAAGGGGCCACCCGCGGCGATCGCCGACAGCGTCGCGAACTCGTCGGACTTCAACGATGCGCCGCCGACCAGAGCGCCGTCGACGTCCGGACGTCCGACGAGGTCGCCGACGTTCTTCGCGTTGACCGATCCGCCATAGAGGATGCGCACCGACGCCGCGGTCTCGGCGTCGGCGATCTCCACCAGCGCCTCGCGAATGGCCTTGCAGACCTCCTGGGCGTCGTCCGCGCCGGCCACGCGGCCGGTGCCGATCGCCCAGACCGGCTCGTAGGCGATGACGGTCTTGGCGATCTCGGCCGCGGACAGACCGGCGAGCGAGCCCTTGAGCTGCGCCACGTTGTAGGCCACGTGCTCCCCGGCCTCGCGGACGTCGAGTCCCTCTCCGATACAGACGATCGGGGTGAGGTCGTGCTTGAGGGCCGCCTTGGTCTTGGCGAGCACGATCTCGTCGGTCTCGCCGTGCAGCGTGCGACGCTCCGAGTGTCCGACGACCACGAACGTGCAGCCCAGCTTGGCGAGGAACGCTCCGCTGATCTCGCCGGTGTAGGCGCCCGAGTCGTGCTGTGACAGGTCCTGCGCTCCGTAGGTGAGCAGGAGCTTGTCACCGTCGACGACGGTCTGCACGCTGCGGATGTCGGTGAACGGCGGGATCACCGTGACGTCGACCTTGTCGAAGTACTTCGCCGGAAGGGCGAAGGCGATCTTCTGAACCAGCGCGATGGCCTCGAGGTGGTTGAGGTTCATCTTCCAGTTGCCCGCGATGAGCGGTTTACGAGTTGCCATGGTTCAGCTCTCCAGAACCTTCAGTCCGGGGAGTTCCTTGCCCTCGAGGTACTCCAGCGATGCGCCACCTCCGGTGGAGATGTGCGAGAAATCGGAGTCGGGCAGACCCAGGGTGCGCACCGCGGCCGCCGAGTCGCCGCCGCCGACCACGGTGAACGCGCCGTTTCCGGTCGCGCCCGCGATGGCCTCGGCCACACCACGGGTACCGGCCGAGAACTTCTCGAACTCGAACACGCCCGACGGGCCGTTCCAGAAGATGGTCTTGGCACCCGAGAGGACCGCGGCGAATCGCTTCACCGACTCCGGTCCGACGTCCAGACCCATCCAGCCGTCGGGAATGGCGTCGGAGGCCACCGTGTCCGACTCGGCGTCAGCGGCGAACTTGTCGGCCACCACGACGTCGACGGGCAGGTGGATCACGTCGCCGAACCGCTCCAGCAGGCTCTTGCAGACATCGATCTGATCTTCCTGCAGGAGCGACGTACCGACCGAATGGCCCTGTGCGGCAAGGAATGTGAACGCCATGCCGCCGCCGATGACCAGCGTGTCCACCTTGGGAGCCAAGGCCTCGATGACCCCGAGCTTGTCCGAGACCTTCGACCCGCCGAGGACGACCGCGTAGGGACGGGTCACCTCGTCGGTGAGCTTCGACAGGACGTCGACCTCCGCGGCCACCAGCTCCCCCGCGTAGTGCGGGAGCAGCTTGGCGACGTCGTAGACCGACGCCTGCTTGCGGTGCACCACCCCGAAACCGTCGGAGACGAACGCGCCGTCGTCGCCGACGAGCTCGACGAGCGCCTTGGCGAGCTTCTCGCGTTCGGCGTCGTCCTTGGAGGTCTCCCGCGGATCGAAGCGGATGTTCTCCAGGAGCAGGACGTCACCGTCGGTGAGACCCTCCGCACGGGCGAGCGCGTCGGTTCCGACGACATCACCGGCCAGCTGCACGTTGCGGCCGAGTTCCTCGCCGAGACGGGCGGCGACCGGCGCCAGCGAGAACGCCGGATCCGGCTCACCCTTCGGACGACCCAGGTGCGCGGTGATGATCACCTTGGCACCGGCGTCGATGAGTGCGTTGAGCGTCGGCAGGGACGCGAGGATGCGACCCGGATCGGTGATCGTCGACCCGTCGAGCGGGACGTTGAAATCCGACCGGACCAGCACACCCCTGCCCGAAACACCTTCGTCCAGAAGGTCTTTCAGAGTGGGAACACCCATGAGGCGTTGACTCCTAAGGTCGTTGGGGGCGGGTCAGAGCGACTTGCCGACGAGACCGATGAGGTCGACGAGGCGGTTGGAGTAGCCCCACTCGTTGTCGTACCAGGACACGACCTTGGCCTGGTCGTCGATCACCTTGGTCAGGCCGGCGTCGAACAGCGAGCTGTGCGGGTCGGTGACGATGTCGGACGAGACGATCGGCGCGTCGTAGTACTTGAGGATGCCCTTGAGCGGACCGTCGGCAGCCGCCTTGAGCGCCGCGTTGATCTCGTCGGCGGTGGCGGTCTTCGACAGCTGCGCGGTGAGGTCGGTGACCGAACCGGTGGGGATCGGGACGCGCAGGGCGTAGCCGTCGAGCTTGCCCTTCAGCTCCGGGAGCACCAGGCCGATGGCCTTGGCGGCACCGGTCGAGGTCGGCACGATGTTGATGGCCGCGGCGCGGGCGCGACGCAGGTCCTTGTGCGGGCCGTCCTGCAGGTTCTGGTCCTGGGTGTAGGCGTGGATGGTGGTCATCAGGCCCTTGACGATGCCGAACTCGTCGTTGAGGACCTTCGCCAGCGGGCCGAGGCAGTTGGTGGTGCACGACGCGTTGGAGATGATGTTCTGGCTGCCGTCGTACTTGTCGTCGTTGACGCCCATGACGATCGTGATGTCCTCATCCGACGCCGGAGCGGAGATGATGACCTTCTTGGCGCCGGCGTCGAGGTGTCCCTGCGCCTTGGCGCGAGCGGTGAAGATGCCGGTCGACTCGACGACGACGTCGACGCCCAGGTCGCCCCACGGGATCGCGGCCGGGCCTTCCTTGACCTCCAGGGCCTTGATCTTCTGCTCACCGACGACGATGGTGTCGTCGCCCTCGAGGGTGACGTCGTCGGCGAGGCGACCGAGGATGGAGTCGAACTTCAGCAGGTGTGCGAGGGTCGCGTTGTCGGTCAGGTCGTTGACCGCGACGATCTCGATGTCGGTGGTGCCCAAAGCCTTTTGCGCTTCGACGGCGCGGAAGAAGTTGCGGCCGATCCGGCCGAATCCGTTGACGCCTACCCGAACAGTCACAGTTGTGCTCCTTAGCGGTATTCATGGTCGGGCCTGGTGGTCAAGCCCTGTCTGGCCGCGCGTGAGCGGTCAGCGAAAGCACACCTGAGTGGTCACGCCTCCGCGCACGTCGCCACCAGCCTAGTAGGCGACCCTGTG
This sequence comes from Gordonia sp. McavH-238-E, assembly GCF_022348225.1. Classification (NCBI taxonomy): domain Bacteria; kingdom Bacillati; phylum Actinomycetota; class Actinomycetes; order Mycobacteriales; family Gordoniaceae; genus Gordonia; species Gordonia sp. McavH-238-E. Next base: position 43,249 of record NZ_JAKRFE010000001.1, on the reverse strand, counting down.
CTCGGCACACCGCAGGTCCGGGTCGGGCACACCGGTGGTCCTCCGGCGCGTGACTCAGGCCTCGTCGAGCAGCTCGGAGGTGACCGCGGATTCGGTGTCGGGGATGCCGTCCTGGCGCGCCTTCTTGTCGGCCATCGACAGCAGCCGCCGGATTCGACCGGCGACGGCGTCCTTGGTCATCGGCGGGTCGGCGAGCTGGCCGAGCTCTTCCAGAGACGCCTGCCGGTGCGTGATGCGGAGCTGCCCGGCGGCGATGAGATGGTCGGGCACCTCGTCGCCGAGGATGTCCAGCGCACGTTCGACGCGGGCCGCGGCCGCGACCGCCGCACGCGCCGAGCGACGCAGGTTGGCGTCGTCGAAGTTGGCCAGGCGGTTGGCGGTCGCGCGGACCTCCCGCCGCATCCGGCGTTCCTCCCAGACGAGCCTCGTGTCGTGGGCGCCCATGCGGGTGAGCAGCGCCCCGATGGCCTCGCCGTCGCGGATGACGACCCGATCGGCGCCGCGGACCTCACGCGCCTTGGCCGTGACACCGAGTCGCCGCGCCGCGCCGACCAGGGCGAGCGCCGCCTCCGGTCCGGGGCAACTGACCTCCAGGGCCGACGACCGGCCCGGTTCGGTGAGCGAGCCGTGGGCGAGAAACGCTCCGCGCCAAGCGGCCTCGGCGTCGGCGACACTGCCGCCGACGACCTGTGCGGGCAGGCCGCGCACCGGCCGGCCACGCAGGTCGAGGAGTCCGGTCTGCCGGGCCAGGCCTTCGCCGTCCTTGGTGATCCGCACGATGTAGCGCGCCGACTTGCGCAGTCCGCCGCCCCGCAGGACGTGGACGTCGGAGGCGTAGCCGTACAGGTCGTGGATCTCCCGTCGCAGCCGGCGGGCCACGTTGCCCATGTCGACCTCGGCCTCCACCACCACGCGGCCCGCGACGATGTGCAGGCCACCGGCGAATCGAAGCAACGCCGACACCTCGGCTCTCCGGCAACTCACCTGAGTCACCGACAGGCGACTGAGTTCGTCCTTCACCGCCGCCGTCATCGCCACCGGTACCTGTCCTCCTGTCAACAGACCACACGTCCCTCGAAGAATCGCGGAGACTTCGCCTGGGTCAGGCGTCCGCTCGGCCAGAGTAACGGGTCAGTTCACCTTCGCACAGTTCGTTCACCACGGCGGCGACTTTCGCCGGGTCATGGACCTGTCGGCCGGGCACTGCGACGTCCCCGACATTCAGCTCGGCGCCGAACAATCCGGCCGCCCGCACCAGGTGGTCACGTTCCCGCCCGGCGGGGACCGACGACGCGTCCACGAGGACGTGGTCGACCCGGAACGTGTTCGCGTGCGCGTGCAGCACATGGAGGTGCCGCTCGACCGAGAACCCCGGCGTCTCCCCCGGCTCGGGTGCCAGATTGACCACCAGCACCTTGCGAGCGTGGCTGCGCTGCAGTGCCTTCAGCTGCTCGGGCACCAGCACATGCGGGATCACACTGGAGAACCAGGAACCCGGCCCCAACATCACGAGATCGGCCGATTCGATTGCCGCGAGGGCTGATTCGCAGGCCGGCGGATCGTTCGGCAGCAGCCGGACGCGGCGAACCTTGCCGGGTGTGGTGGCCACGGCCACCTGGCCGCGGATCTCGCGACTGATCCGCGGGTCCGCCTCGAGTCCGGAGACGTCGGCCTCGATGTCGAGCGGCACGGTCGACATCGGCAGCACGTGCCCCGTGATGCCGAAGATGGCCCGCAACTCGGCGAGCGCCCCGACCGTGTCGCCGAGGACCTCGGTGAGCCCGGCGAGGAGGAGGTTGCCGATGGGATGTCCGGCCAGTGCCCCGCGGCCGCCGAATCGGTGCTGCAGGACCTCGGCCCACAGCTCCTGTCGACGGCGGGCGAGCGGATCGGCGGTCGGCGAGTCCTCGAGCCCCGTGGGGGTACTCATCAACGCGGCGAGCGCCATTCGCAGGTCGCCGGGCGGGATGAGTCCGAGCTCGGCACGCAGGCGCCCGGACGATCCGCCGTCGTCGGCGACGGTGACCACCGCGGTGATGTCGGCGCTGAGGTAGCGCATCGCGGTCAGCGTGGCGTAGAGGCCGTGTCCGCCGCCGAGGGCGACGATGCGGGGCTCCCGGGCACTCATTCGCGCCCCAGGTCGCGGTGCATCACCCGGACGTCGTAGGACGCGGTCCCGGCGTCGTCGACGGCGCGGCGCAGACGAGCCGACAGTTCCTCGGCGATGGCCACACTGCGGTGTTTTCCGCCGGTGCACCCGACGCTGATCGTCATGTAGCGCTTGCCTTCCCGGAGATAGCCGCGTCCGACGATCGACACCAGCCCGGTGTAGAGGTCGAGGAATCCGTCCGCGTCCGGCTGACCGAGGACGTAGTCGCGGACCGGCGCCTCCCGGCCGTTGTGATCGCGCAACTCGTCGATCCAGTGCGGGTTGGGCAGGAACCGGACGTCGGCGACGAGATCGGAATCGATGGGCAGCCCGTATTTGAAGCCGAACGACTGCACCGCGATCGAGAGCCGGGGTTCGGTGTCACCGGGCGCGACGCCCTCGACGATCGCGCGGAGTTTGGCCGCGGTCAGCGCGGAGGTCTCCACGACCAGGTCGGCGACGTTCTTGATCGGGGCCAGGATCGCGCGCTCGCGGGCGATCCCTTCGACGAGGGTCTCCTTGCCCTGCAACGGGTGCCGCCGGCGTACCTGTTCGAAGCGCCGGACCAGCACCTGGTCACTGGCGTCGAGGTACAGCAGCCGGGTGCGAATCCCGGACTGCTCCAGGCTGTCCCGCAGTTGTTCGAGCTGGTGGGCGAGGTTGTCGTCGGAGGCGCGGAGCACCATGGCGAGCCGGGTGATGGCGGGATCGTCCGCCCGGACCATCCCGACCATCGTCGAGATCAGTGACGGGGGCACGTTGTCGGCGACGTACCAGCCGTCGTCCTCCAGCACGTTCGCCGCGGTGGATCGCCCCGCACCGGACATCCCCGTCACGAACAGCACCGTGAAATCGGTTCCGGTCTGCGTCGCGGTCACCGTGCTCTCCCCTTCGGTGTGGTCACTCATCGCCACCACGTCCCGCGTCACCGGTCGCCACCGTCATCTCCTTCTCGGCTCCCGCCGGGGCCGGGGTCGGGGTCTGTTCGGGCGCCGGGGTCTCGTCGGAGAGCGCGGTCTTGACCGCACGCGCCGTGGTGAGACCGATTCCGGGCACCTGGGATATCTCGTCCAAGGATGCCTCACGGAGGCGCGCCACCGACCCGAAGTGGGTCACGAGCGCGGTGCGGCGGGTCCGGCCCAGACCGGGGACGCCGTCGAGCACCGACTCGGTCATCCGCTTGCTGCGCTTGCTGCGGTGGAACGTGATGGCGAAGCGATGCGCCTCGTCGCGGACGCGCTGCAGCAGGAACAGGGCCTGGCTGTTGCGCGGCAGGATCATCGGGTCGTCGTCGCCGGGCACCCACACCTCCTCGAGGCGTTTGGCGAGTCCGATCACCGAGACATCGGTGATGCCGAGCTCGTCGAGCACCGCCGCCGCGGCGTGCACCTGGGGCGCGCCACCGTCGACGACGAAGAGGTTCGGCGGGTAGGCGAACTTCCGGGGCTGGGCCGGCGTGTCGGCGGCGGCGCTGATCTCCCCGGACACCGGAGGCGGCGCGTCGGAGTCGGTGCGGTGCCGGAGGAACCGGCGTCGCGTGACCTCGGCGATGGACGCGACGTCGTCGGAGTGCCCCTCGCCGGCCGCATGCCGGATCGAGTAGTGCCGATAGTCGGACTTGCGCGGCAGACCGTCTTCGAAGACGACGAGCGAGGCGACCACGTCGGTGCCCTGGACGTGCGAGATGTCGACACACTCGATGCGCAGCGGCGCCTGGTCGAGCAGCAGGGACTCCTGTAGCTCGGTGAGGGCCGCCGAGCGGGTCGTGAGGTCGCCCGCGCGCCGGAGCTTGTGCTGCGCAAGGGCTTCGCCCGCGTTCCGGGCGACGGTCTCGAACAGCGCCTTCTTGTCGCCGCGCTGCGGCACCCGCAGCCGCACCCGACTGCCCCGGAGACCGGACAGCCACTCCTCGAGTTCCCCGGCGTCGGACGGCAACTCCGGGACCAGCACCTCGCGCGGGATCGACTCGCCGTGTGCACGGTCGGTTCCGACGTCGACCGTGGCGTCGAAATCGACCTGGGCGCCGTAGAACTGGGTGACGAACTCCCCCACCACATCGCCGTCGGTGCCGTTGTCGCTGCGCTCGACGACCCATCCGCGCTGACCGCGCACCCGTCCGTCGCGGACGTGGAAGACCTGGACCGACACCTCGAGCTGGTCGCCGGCGAGCGCGATGACGTCGGCGGTGGTGCCGTCGCCGAGCACGACGGCCTGCTTCTCCATCGCGCGTCGCATCGCACCGATGTCGTCACGCAGCCGGGCGGCACGCTCGAAGTCGAGGTCCTCGGCCGCGGCGGACATGTCTCGTTCCATCCTGCGGATCATCAGGTCGGTGCGGCCGGCGAGGAAGTCGCAGAAGTCCTCGACTATCTCGCGATGTTCCTCGGCGTCCACCCGTCCCACACAGGGAGCCGAACACTTGTCGATGTAACCGAGCAGGCACGGCCGGTCGATCTGCCGGTGCCGTTTGAACACCCCGGCCGAACAGGTGCGGGCCGGGAACACCCGGGTCAGCAGGTCGACCGTCTCGCGGATCGCCCAGGCGTGAGCGTACGGGCCGAAGTACCGCACGCCGCGCCGACGCGGCCCCCGGTACACGAACAGGCGCGGGTACTCCTCGTTCAGCGTGACCGCGAGCATCGGATAGCTCTTGTCGTCGCGATACCGGACGTTGAAGCGCGGATCGAATTCCTTGATCCAGTTGTATTCGAGCTGGAGCGCCTCCACCTCGGTGCCGACGACGGTCCACTCGACCGACGCGGCCGTCGTCACCATCTGGCGGGTGCGGGGGTGCAGCGAGGTGATGTCGGCGAAGTACGACGTCAACCTCGACCGGAGGTTCTTGGCCTTGCCCACGTAGATGACGCGACGATGCTCGTCGCGGAACTTGTACACCCCGGGATCGGTCGGGATGGACCCCGGCGCGGGGCGGTAGGTAGTCGGGTCGGCCACGTGTTCCAGGCTAGTGGCCGGGCCGGACAGTCCCGCGGTAGCGCTCCTCCAGCTCGCGGAACCGGCCCATCGCGTCGATGGCGCGCTGACCGTCACCGGCCTGAACAGCCAGGACGGTGATGTGTTCGTCGGCGGGGAACAACAGCCACGCGCCGAAACCCTTCTCCGGGTACGTGAGACCGAGAACACGATCCCACTCGAAGAGTCGGACCGTCGCGAGATTGCGGACCTCGACACCGGCGGCGCCGACGCGCAGCCGCGGCCGGGTGAACAGCAGGATGGCCGCCGAGACCAGCACCCCGATGAGGATGATCGCGACCTGGTCGGAACCGCCGAGGTTGCGGACGCCGACGTCGTCGATCGTCAGCAGCAGACCGAACGTGATGTGGATCGCGAGCACCACCACGGCCGCCGCGATGGCCCACCGGGGCAGGTTGCGGGGCCGGTAGACCAGGTCCCACCCGGCCGCGTCGGATCCGGTCGGCGGGGTGTCCGCAGGACTCACGCCGATGCTCCTCCGACGGCCGCCGGGAGGCTCTCGCCGCGCTGCAGTGCGCGCAGGGTCAGCGCCGACGCCAGCGCGGCGACGGTTGCCTGGGCGCCCTTGTCCTCCGTCGAGCCCGGGAGGCCGGCACGCGCGATCGCCTGGTCCTCGGTGAGCACCGTGAGCACGCCGTTGCCGACCGGTGTCGACTCGTCCAGCGACACCCGCGTGAGACCCGCGGTGACGGCGTCACACACGTAGTCGAAATGCGGTGTCTCGCCTTTGATCACGACACCGAGGGCGACCACCGCGTCGTGGGTGCGGGCCAGCGCCTGCACGATCACGGGCAGTTCGATGGCGCCCGCGACCTGCACGATCGTCGGTTCGGTCACGCCGTTGTCGCGCGCGGCCCGGATGGCCCCGTCGAGCAGTGCGCCACAGACGGTCTCGTGCCACTGCGACGACACGATGGCGAGACGCAGGGCCCCGGCGTCGGCGAGTTCGAGGGTCGGCTCTCCGTGGCCGCTCATGCAGGTGCTCCTTCGGATGCGCCGTCGGTGGGCTGTGCGTGATCGTCGAGGCCGACGAGGTCGTGGCCCATCCGATCCCGCTTGGTGCGCAGGTAGCGCAGGTTCTCGGCGTTGGCGCGCACCGGCATCGGGACGCGGTCGACGATGTGCAGGCCGTATCCGTCGAGCCCGACGCGCTTCGCCGGGTTGTTGGTCAGCAGTCGCATGGACCGCACCCCGAGGTCGACCAGGATCTGGGCGCCGAGTCCGTAGTCGCGCGAATCCGCGGGCAGACCGAGTTCGAGGTTGGCGTCGACGGTGTCGGAGCCGGCGTCCTGCAGCTGGTAGGCCTGCAGCTTGTGCAGCAGGCCGATGCCGCGGCCCTCGTGGCCCCGCATGTACAGGATGATGCCCCGGCCCTCGGCGGCCACCATCTCCATCGCCGCGTCGAGTTGCGGACCGCAGTCGCAGCGGAGCGAACCGAAGACGTCACCCGTCAGGCACTCCGAGTGCACGCGCACCAGCACGTCGTGTCCGTCGGCGTCACCGCCGGCGATGTCGCCCTTCACGAGCGCGACATGTTCGACGTCGTCGTAGACGCTGGAGTACCCGACCGCGCGGAAATCGCCGTGGCGCGTGGGGATCCGGGCGTCGGCGACACGCACCACATGCTTTTCGTGACGACGACGCCAGGCGATGAGGTCGGCGATCGAGATCAGCGCCAGGTCGTGTTCGTCGGCGAACACACGCAGCTCGTCGGTCTGCGCCATCGAGCCGACGTCCTTCTGGCTGACGATCTCGCAGATCACCCCGGCCGGCGCCAGATCGGCGAGGCGGGCGAGGTCGACCGCTGCCTCGGTGTGCCCGGGACGGCGCAGCACGCCGCCTTCCTTCGCCCGCAACGGGACCACGTGGCCGGGGCGGGTGAAGTCCGCCGCGGCGGCGTCGGGATCGGCCAGCAGGCGCATCGTCGTGGCACGGTCGGCGGCACTGATGCCGGTCCCGATGCCCTCGCGGGCGTCGACGGTCACGGTGTAGGCCGTGCCGTGCTTGTCCTGGTTCATCGAGTACATCGGCGGCAGACCGAGTCGGTCGCAGGCGTCGCCGTCGAGCGGGACGCACAGGTAGCCGGAGGTGTAGCGCACCATGAAGGCCACCAGTTCGGGGGTCGCCTTCTCGGCCGCGAAGATCAGATCGCCCTCGTTCTCGCGGTCCTCGTCGTCGACCACGACGACGGCCTTGCCCGCCGCGATGTCGGCGATGGCGCGTTCGATCGTGTCGAACGCGACGCCGGTCTGCCCGGCTGCGGTCACGTCATCACCGTCATTTGGCGACTCGCTCATCAGAACCTCACTCGTTGTGCTCATTTCGTCCCCGCAACATCAGGAGTACCAGTCGTGTCCGAACCCAGATGAAGGCGCTCGACGTATTTGGCGATGACGTCGACCTCGAGGTTGACCACGGTGCCGGGCCGGGCGGCGCCGAGATTGGTCTCGTTGAGGGTCGTCGGGATCAGGGAGATCTCGAACCAGGAGTCGTCGCCCGATCCGCCGACCGCCGACACGGTGAGGGAGACACCGTCGACGGTGATCGATCCCTTCTCGACGAGGTAGCGCGTGAGCGTCGCGGGAACGGCGATCCGCACGACCGTCCAGTTCTCCGACGGGTCGACCGCAGCGATCGTTCCCGTGCCGTCGACGTGTCCCTGCACGATGTGGCCGCCGAAACGACCGTTCGCGGGCATGGCGCGCTCGAGGTTGACGGTGCTTCCGGCGGCGAGGTCGGACAGCGAACTGCGGCGCAGCGTCTCGCCCATCACGTCGACGGTGAACTCACCGGGACGGAGGTCGACGACGGTCAGACACACGCCGTTGACGGCGATCGAGTCGCCATGACCGGCGTCGGCGGTGACCACTGGGCCGCGCACGGTGAATCGGGCGGCGTCGGAGAGATCCTCGCGGTCGGCGATGACGCCGAGTTCTTCCACGATTCCGGTGAACACGCACTCCTCCTGCTCGCTCGGAGCAGACAGGGCGGCCTCGTGTCGCCTGTTCTCTCGCATCCGGACTGTGACCGTCGGCTTCGGATTCGCACCGAATCTGCTGTCCCTGCCTGGTGGCAGGCGCTCGCGGGCTGGACGATGCGGATCCACCGCACCCTCATCACCGCCGGTGGGGAATCTCACCCCGCCCCGAGAACTGGTGACATCGACGCTAGCACGGTCCGCGATGTCAGTCGCATTGCGATTCCGGTGAGTGAAAAGCGTCGCCGACATGTCGCGTCGCTCAGATGTCGCGCGAGGTTGTCGACGGTCGCGCCAGGGTGACGAGGACGTCCTCGCCGAGCCGGGTCACCGAGCTCGTGCGGAAGCGCAGGCCGTCGGCGAGGGTGGTCACCCCCGGGATCTCGACCGAGCTGCGTCCGGCGCCCAGCACCAGCGGGGCGACGTAGGTGTGTACCTCGTCGACGAGTCCGGCCGCGAAGAACGCCCCCAGGATGTGTGGCCCGCCCTCGACCAGCACCCACAACGCGTCGGGCAGTGCTGTGAGGACGTCGGCGGGATCGTGGGAGTCGACCTGGATCAGCGGGCCGCCGGCGGGCTCGCGGAGGCGGGCGTCGGCCGGGAGGTCGCGATGGCCGAGAACGACCCGCGCCGGCTGGTGCGGATACAGCATGCCGTCGGCCGTGCGCGCGGTGAGCGTGGGGTTGTCGGCCAGCGCGGTGCCGGTACCGATGACGATGGCGTCGATCCGGGCGCGCTGTGCGTGCGCGTGATCGCGGGCCGCCGGACCGGTGATCCACTGGCTGGTGCCGTCGGGCGCGGCGATCCGGCCGTCGATTCCGGCGGCGATCTTCGCGGTGACGTGCGGGCGGCCGAGACGCTGCCGGGTGAGCCAGGGGCGGAGCGGACCGTTCTCGACGTCGGCGGCGCCGACTCCCCCGGTGACGCGCACCCCGGCGGCCCGCAGTGTGTCGGCGCCGCCGGCGGCGACCGGGTTGGGGTCGCTCACCGCGTAGTGGACCTCGGCGATGCCCGCCTCGACGAGGGCCTGCGCGCACGGGCCGGTCCGACCGGTGTGGTTGCACGGTTCGAGGGTGACGATCGCGGTGCCACCGCGCGCGGCGTCGCCCGCGGCTCGTAGTGCCATCACCTCGGCATGCGGTCCGCCGGGTGGTTGGGTCGACCCGACGCCGGCGACAGAGCCGTCGGCGTCGAGGATGATCGCGCCGACGGGCGGATTCGGTGAGCTGATCCCCATCGCCTCCCGGGACGCGCTGATCGCGCGTTCCATGGCGGCGGCGATGTCCATCGGGTCAGCCCTGGCTCTGAGCCCGAGCGGTGGCGGCCGATTCGCGGAGCGCAGCGACGGCCTGTCCGGGGTCGTCCGCACCGTAGACGGCCGATCCGGCGACGAAGCAGTCGATGCCGGCCTCGGCGGCCTCTTCGATCGTGTCCGCGTTGATCCCACCGTCGATTTCGACGAGCAGCCGCAGATCCTCGGAGTCGATGAATTTCCGGATGGCGCGGGCCTTCTCGAGAACCTCGGGAATGAACTTCTGACCACCGAAGCCCGGTTCGACGCTCATGATCAGCAGGGTGTCGAAGTCGCGCAGGATCTCCAGGTACGGCTCCAGCGCGGTTCCCGGCTTGATCGAGAGCCCCGCCTTCGCCCCCGCCGCGCGGATGTCACGGGCGACGCCGATCGGGTTCTCGGTGGCCTCGGCGTGGAAGGTGACGTTGTGCGCGCCGGCCTCGGCATACGGCGGCGCCCAGCGCTCCGGGTTCTCGATCATCAGATGGCAGTCGAGCGGGATGTCGGTGGCCTTCAGCAGGCTCTCGACGATGGGGAGTCCCAGGGTCAGGTTCGGCACGAAGTGCGCGTCCATGACATCGACGTGCAACCAATCGGCGCGGGTCTCGCCCGGCCGCGCCACGGCAGCGGCCTCGGCCGCGAGGTTCGCGAAGTCCGCGGAGAGGATGGACGGGGCGATCATGGGCGCGGTACCAGCGGTGCACATGGTCGACAAGTGTAGGGCGCGACCCACTCCGCGGACGAAAGCGCTCCGGGGTCTCAGAGGCCGTTGGCCGGCCAGCCGGGTGTGGGTGGCAGCACCGGCCACGGCTCGGGTCCCGTCTCGACCCCGACTCTCGGAAGGTCGGGGTTCGGCGGCAATGCGTTGCACGCGATGTGGTCGGCCCGATTCTCCGGACCCATTCCCAAGCGGTCGAAGAACGATACCTGCCAGCTACCGAAAACCGGAGTTGAAGGCGTGATCTGATGTCCATGGCGATCAGCAGGCGGCAACCTCTCCCCTGTGCGTATGAACTCGATCGTGATCGGATACGCCCAACGTTTCCCGATATTGCGCCACTCGACGCCAGAATCCGATCGTTGCTCGATGGACAGCAACTCACTGCGGCATAGCGTGAACCGACTGCGATCACCGGCGTCCTCTCGGCGCAGAGGCCGCATAAACAATGTGTTCACCACCCGGCTTGTCAGGCTATTGCTCGCCACCAGACGGATTCGCTCGTCGGTACCTGGCGGCGATGCCGCCGCGAAACCCGGATATCCCCACTCCATCGACTGCCCCTCAAAGGCAAGTTCGAACGACTCCGTGTACGCACGCACAAAAGTTGCTTCAGCGCTAGACAGGTCGAGGATGTCTGTCGGAATCCACCGGAAAGAAATATCCAAATCAGGTGGTAGCCGCTTCCCAGCGGGTACTACCGAAGAGCTAGTCGTCGTTTGCTCGGAGGGCGACGGTGTTACACCACAACCAGCGATGAACAGGGCCATACTAAGCATCGCCGCGACAAAGACACCTGGCGAGCGGCCAAAGTTGCCGCCTCTAACGTTTGTAAGCATCTTCTAGGTTTTCATTGTGGCGATCAGCGAAAAGACTGATGTCTACTCGCATCTTTCTTTGGATGAACGAAGCAGCTTCGCTTTCGTCAGTAACGTTCGACATCACACCGGAGCGCTTCATTTCGGCGAAATCTGCGCTGCTGTCACCCAAGAACAGATCACGAAAGTCGGGATCATCCGCGAGTTCCGGATGGGTCTCGAAGTATCCCGCGAGAATCTGCACGTATTTCGCGTTGGGATTGACATCGTCGTCGAACATGTCGTTGCGCAGCTGCTGGATTTCCGGGTCGGCCTTGATCATGTCCGGATCGGTCGGTAGCCCGGACAAATCCAGCTTGACCTGGGGCGCCGCGGCGTCGACGAGTAGCTTGACGGCTGGATCAAGACCTGGAACCGCGGTGAGAAGCGCCTTCGCGCTGTCGAACATGGCGCCGGCGACCGCCGCGTCGTGGGCGGCCAGGTGTCTGCCGTCGATCTTCGTTTCCTCGATGTGTGCATCCAGTCCGCCGATCATGGCTCCTTCGAGGCGTCCGGTGACCTCTCCGAGCCCGTAGTCGTGCGGGTTCTTGCCGAACTCCTGTTGCATCACATCGATCTGCAGGGCGGTCAAGGAGTTGACAATCCTTCCTGCGGCTGCATCCGAGTTCAGTATTTCGAGGGTCGACTTCAAGTCGCTCGCGTCGACTTCTGACACTCCATGCGTGTGAAAGAGCTGTGGATCGGCGCCTGCCAGAACAGCAGTGTGCGAGCCGATCGCGGAGGCCAGCGTGCGAGTGAGCTCGGGGTTGAGTTCGCCCAGCGCCGGTTTCCGATCTCCGATATCGATCAGCGCATCTTTGTTGTCGCCGAAGTACTGCGTGAGCGCAGTCGAAATATTGCCGGCTCGCTGGCTTTCGAGTATTGCCTCCGGAGAACTGCCGTCCGGCGCATATGCCGCGCCTGGCATCCAGTTGAAGAGTTTGTTGATGCCGTCGCTCTCACGCCCCGCCTCATCGGTCCAATCGAACGTCAGTAGATGCTTGAGGGCTTCGGCATCCTTGAATGACCGCTCGGTGCCGTCCATATCGAACGTGGTCGGCATCGTGCTGCTGGACGGATTGCCGGTTGCCGACATCACTGCGTCGTGTACCGCGATGTGATCACTGCCCGCGACCCCGAGCATGTGAACCAGGAGACTTTCGACTTCGCCCTTACCGACGAGATTGTGATCCAACAGGCCCGGATTGGAGGCATATTCAGTGGCACCTGCACCTGCGATCTCACTGGCTCTCGCGATCAATGCCCGGTCGACGTCGCTTCCCAACTGTACGGACTCCGAACCGTACACTCCACCTGCCGGATCGACCGAGCGATGTTCCAAGATGTCCATCACCGACTTGAGGTCGTCGAAGGTCTTCAGATCGGTGACCGACCTGTGGCCGCCGGAGTGCGCGCCCGAGTCCGGAACCGTCAGTCGGCCCTTACTCGCAGCAGATTCGGTCAGCGCGTCCCGGATCGGCGCCGGAAGTTGACTCATGCCGCCGGTCACGAATGGTGCTTGAGTCCCCCAGATCTCGGCAAACACATTCGAGTCGGTCTGCCCGGTCCGCAGGTTGCGGTTCCCGAGCATGTACACACCGTCAGCGAGACTCTGCTTCAGAGTTTCTCGCTCAGCGCCGGTGTACTTGTCGCCGAACGACTTCAGTGCGTCGAGCGAGAGGGGCTGCCCCTCGGGTCCGCCGCCCCAGTTCGGCGTGTAGATCGCTTTCAGGTAATCGAACTGTTCCTTGGGAATGACCGCAGAATCTCCGCGGGCCAGCGCTGCACGCTGTTCCGGGGTCAGGCTGGTCGCGCTGAAGAACCGATCCTTCTGCTCCCTCGTGGCGGTCCCACTCATGATGGCTTGGACATCGATACTGGCCTGGCCCGGTGAGTAGCTCGACGCCATCGGCGCATTGCCCTCCGCGTCCCCGAAGGCCGTCGCGAGCACTCGCGCCCCATTGCGATCGTCCTCACCCATCTGGTCTGCCAGTGACTGAAGCGAGAGGGTGGCCGTTTTGGCTTCTTCAGAACGCGACGCCTGGTCGGCGAGAATCGCACTTTCGGTCGCGCTCCCCGCCTCCACGCCCTTGAGCTCGGCCGCATAGTCCCGGGTGTCTCGTACAGTCCAGTCGTCGGCAACGCTGAATTTGTCCCGTTCCAGTCCGAGCGCGCGAAGCAGCGCCGTGGTGCGATTCGGGCCGATCGCTGACGAGGTATTCGTAGGACGTTGGCAGCGTGGGTGAGGTCGGCGCCGAGCTTGTTGATCTCGACCCGATCAGAGCCGGCGCGGGCTTCACATCCGAGCTGTGAGGCGCCGACCCACCCCTTCGAGTCACCGGCCCTCATCGGCGCGTCCGCCATCGCCTGCGTCTGTTTCCGTAGACCATCCACCCCGGCGTCGAGCGCGTTCGCCGCAGCATCCAGCGACATCACGTCCCACCCATTGACAATGGACCTCGATGGTCGTGACATCAGAACTCGCTGATCGCGCGGAAGCCGCTGGCCAGTGACTCCTCCGTGTCGGCAACGTCTCCGGCTGCCTGGTAGCAGGTCTGCGACACCTGGTCCATCCTCGCCGCCGCGCGACCCAACAACGAACGAACAGTGCCGTCTTTGCCTGCGCACGCCGCGCCGATCACCGACGCCGGCATCGCGGCCGACGCATCATCGAACGCAGACTTCCCCGACCACAACGCTCGCGTCTCCGACGAGCATCGAGCCAGTGTGTCGCCGACGCCGGTGATGATTCCCAGCTCCTCGACCCCGAACCGCTCAGCCATACAAACCCCCGAGTTTGCAGCAATCTACGACATGGCACACCGCCACGACGAACAACCTAGTACGACATCACCCCGCCACGCGTCCTCTATCCACACTCAGGACGCGGCGAGAATCTGGATCAGGCGCGTTTCGACGCCACTCCGTGTCCTCGGCCGGTGCCCGACCGCAGGTGGAGGCGCGCTCCGATGTCGGGCCCTGGTCGGTGTGATCACGTCGATCACGCGCACGCCGTCGACGACCTTCACGTCGTAGTACCAACCGCGGGCCTCCTTCGCGCGGTTGTGCACGACGCAGGTTCCGTCGGCGTTGACGGCGCTGGTCGGGCCGTGGCGGCGATGCGGTGTGGCGTGGTCGATCTCAGCGACCGGCGCACCGCAATAAGGGGCGCGGCACCGTTGATCTCGTAGACGGATGTATCCGGCGAGTGCGGTCGGAAAGCCGCGCGATCGCGATTCCATCGTCACCAGCGCCCCGTTCGACGGTCGGGCATACAGGCGGCGGAGCGTCGACGCGGTCTCACCCTCCGGTGTCACCGAATCAGCGACCAGGTGTCGGGCGACGGTCGCCGGGATCGGTCCATACCCGAGGACGTCCGCAGCCGAATCGTCGAACCCCAGCAAGGACTGCTCGGAAAGGACGAGATTCAGCGCCACCGGCGTCGGCTCGGCGACGGAACGACCGGTGACGCGTTCAACCAGGGTGTCGGCCATGACTTCTGCGTGCGAGCGGCCATCGGACCCGCGCACCGAGTCGGCGTGTTTCTTGAGCGCCGCGTACACCGCGATGCCGTCCGTCATCGGCAGAAGTGCCGAGAACTGCGTCATCAGGTCGGGTGCCGGCCGGACGCTCACGTGACGATCCTTTTCCGCCTTGGCCTTCCGAGCCACCACTGCTTCGGGTTCCAACTCATAGGCATGAGACTTGGCGAGCGCCTCGATCTCGCGGTCGGACATACCCACCAGCGCCGCTGGATCACCGCAGATGCGACGGTCGACCTCCTCACGCGATTCACGTATCAGGAAGGCGGTCTCACGAACCAGGATCGTCGCGCGCCACTCGGTGAGGACTCCTGCGGTGAGCGCCGCCAGAGTATGCGGCATCTCGTGCGCCAGGGCGCGGGCGAACCCGAGGCACTGACTCCCCTTGCGAGGCGACACCTTCCGTGCCAGACCCACTTCGGCAGCCAGGCCGCGCCCGCGCCGCCGTTGAGGGACGTTGCGCGCGGCCTCGTCAGCCGCGCGTAGGTCATCGAGATTCGCAGTCTCACGCACCTGAGCCGCGGTGCAGGCCGACTTGATCTCCTCGAGAAGGGTGAGCCTGCCCACCGATTCCGACTCGTCGAGGCCGACCGGCATCGCTGACAAGCCATCCACGATGGCCCGCAGATAGTCGGTACCCAAGAAGGATTTTATGTCCGGAGATGCCTCGTACATACATTCGATAGTACCTGAATATGCGCTGTTTGGGAGCAAGTTTACGCATCTCCGAGCAGTCTCTTTCATTTAGCCGTTGAGTTCAGTGAACAATCCTGCAACACTTAGCCACATGGCACATGGTTCGGCACCTCTGGACGACATCTTCGGCGCTCTGTCGGATCCAACGCGCCGCGCAGTCGTCGAACGACTGGGTCATGGGCCGGCGAGTGTCGGCGAACTCGCCGACCCCTTCCCCATCACCCTGCCGTCGTTCATGAAGCATCTCCGCGTTCTGGAGGACAGCGGGCTCGTCTTGACCAAGAAGGTCGGACGCACGCGGATGTGCACCCTCGACAGGCGCCGTATGCGCCGTCTGTCCACGTGGCTCGAACACCAACGCACCGTGTGGACCGAACGCACCGACCGTCTCGAAGACTTCGTCACCGACACCGAGGAGACACCATGATCGACCCCGAACTCGACCTCACGCTGCACCGGGTGATCCGCGCTCCGCGACAACGGATCTGGGATGCCTGGACCCGACCGGAGCTGTTCGCCAAGTGGTGGACGCCGGCTCCGACGGGCACCCGCGTCGACCGACTCGAAGCCAAGCCCGGCGGCGCGCTCGTGACCCGGATGAGCGAGGACGGAACCACTTTCGTCCCACACATGGACGCTGTCTTCCTGGTCGCGGACGCCCACGAGCGCCTGGTGTTCACCAATGCCGTCGACAGCTCATGGCGTCCCGCCGATCCATCGCCGGTTCCCATGACCGCGGAGATCACCCTCGGCGAACACGAGGACGGGACCGAATACAACGTCGTGGTGCGCCATCGCAGCCCGTCCGACCGTGACCGACACGACGAGCTGGGGTTCTACGACGGCTGGGGTTCGGTCACCGCTGCGCTCGCGGCCATCGTGGAAAACGAAGTCGTGCAGTGAAGATCACCGTCACCGAGTTCATCACGCTCGACGGGGTCACCCAGGGTCCCGGCGCCGCCGACGAAGACACCTCCAACGGATTTCACGCGGGCGGGTGGCTGGTACCTCACATGGACGAGTACTTCATCCGCCAGGCGTCGGAGTGGCTCGATCTGGCCGACGGACTGCTTCTCGGGCGGCGCACCTACGAGGCATTCGCCCGCGATTGGCCCGCGATCACCGATCCCGACGACCCGTTCACCGCTCGGATGAACGGGCTGCCGAAGTACGTGGTGAGCACGTCGCTCACCGATACGGAACTGGCGTGGCAACCGGCTACCCTGCTGTCCGACGACCCCATCGACGCGATCCGGGACCTGCGCGCGGACTCCGATCGAGAACCGCAGGTGCACGGGAGCGCGACGCTGGCGGCCGCACTGCTCGAGGCCGGCGTCGTGGACGTTCTCCGTCTCGTCGTGGCTCCGACCGCACTCGGCTGCGGGCGATCGCTGTTCGGACGCAACGAGATCGGACTCGGATTCCGGCTGATTCGGCACGATGCCACTGCCGGGGGCTGTTGATCCTGGAGTACGAGCCGGTGGGTCCGGCCGCGGTCGCGGACTACGCGGGGGCCCGTTCCGTGATGGGCACCTAGTCCCGCGTCAACGCCGCCAGGAACATGGCGTCGGTGCCGTGGACATGTGGCCAGAGCTGTACGTGGGGGCCGTCGCCCAACAGGTCTGGACCCAGCTTGCCCACCGTCACCAACGGGCGGGCATCGAGTTGGCGCACGCCGTCGACCGATGCCACCACGTCGGCCACCACCGCGGTCGTCTCGGCCGGGTGTGGCGAACACGTCGAATAGACCACCACACCACCGGGCTTGACCAACCGCAGGGCTTCGGTCAGCAGTTGCTGCTGGAGGACGACGAGTTCGTCGACGTCGGCAGCGGTCCGGCGCCACCGGGATTCGGGGCGTCGGCGCAGCGACCCCAGCCCCGAGCACGGGGCGTCGAGCAGGATCCGGTCGTAACCAGCATCGAGCCCACTGGACCGGGCGTCGGCGACATGGATGGTCACCGGCAGGTCGGACACGACCTTGCGGATCAGGCCGGCACGATGCTCGGACACCTCGACCGCATCGAGTCGGGCACCGTCGATCTCGGCGAGCGAACCGATGAGCGCGGCCTTTCCGCCGGGGCCGGCGCACATGTCGAGCCATCGACCGCCGTCGTCGGCGACCTCCGCCACGGTCACCGCACGAGCGATCAGCTGACTGCCCTCGTCCTGCACGCCCGCGTACCCCTCGCGAATCGCGGCGACGTCGCCGGGATCGCCGCCCGGCAGGTAGACGCAGTACGGGGAGAAGTCGCCGACCTCGCCCTCGCTGGTCAGAGCGAGTTCCTCGGCGGTGATGAGACCGGGACGCGCCACGAGATGCACCGGCGGTCGCTCGTCATCGGCGGCCAGCGCAGCCTGCAGTTGTCCCGCCGAACCGCCGAGCGCATCGCGGAACACCTCCGCGATCCATCGCGGATGCGCGTACTGGAAGGCGAGATAGCCGACGAGATCGTCGGCAGGTGACGGAGCGAGCTCCTCCACCCACATGTCCTCGTCCTTCTGCGATACCTTGCGCAGCACGGCATTCGCGAAACCCGACGGCCCCATTCCGTTCTCGGAACGCACCAGATCGACCGACGTGGACACCGCGGCGTGCGCACCGACCCTCGTCCGCAACAGCTGATAGGTACCCAGGCGCAAGACGTCGAGAACCGTGCCGTCGATGTCGGCGGCGGGCCGTTTCGCGGCGGCCGAGATCACCGCGTCCAGCAAACCCTGTGCTCGCGCCGCACCGTAGGCCAGTTCCGTGGCGAAGGCAGCGTCGCGTCCTTCGATTCTTCTGTCCCGCAGCATCTTCGGAAGAACGAGGTTGGCGTAGGCGTCGCGTTCGCGCACTGCGCGCAAGGTGTCGCGGGCCGCCACGCGGGCGGGATCGAGATCCTTCTGCCGGAACTTCCCGCTCATCCCAGTACCGTCCCGTCGGTCAGACGCGCGCCGCGGGCCCAGTCGGGCGCGGGCATCGGCTTCTTTCCGGGCGGTTGCACGGTGCCCAGTGTCACCGGCTGCGAGCCCGTTCCGACGAACACCGCCTTCTTGCTGACCGCGAGAGCACCGGGCGCGAGTGAACCGTCCCGCACCGCCTCGGGCAGGCCGGGATCATCGGTCGACGACACGATCGACACCGGCCCCACCTTGATCCGCGCGTCGTCGAGACTCGTCCACGGTCCGGGGGCGGGGGTGTACGCGCGGATCAGTCGATCGATGATGTGCGCCGGCAGGTCCCATCGGACCTTGGCGTCGTCGACCTCGATCTTGGGCGCGTGGCTCACGCCGGCCGTGGGCTGTGGTTCGGGGGCGAGTTCGCCGGCCTCCAGGCCGTCGAGGGTGGACAGCAACAACCCGGAGCCGGCATCGGCCAGCCGTGCCAGGAGGTCGCCGCTGGTGTCGGTGGGCCGGATGGTCTCGGTCAGCACGCCGAAGACCGGGCCGGTGTCGAGGCCCTTCTCGAGCCGGAACGTGCTGGCGCCCGTCACCTCGTCGCCGGCCGCGATGGCGGCCTGGACCGGAGCCGCACCGCGCCAGGCGGGCAGCACCGAGAAGTGCAGATTGATCCAGCCGTGTCGCGGGAGGTCGAGCAGTCCGGGTGGTACGAGCCCGCCGTAGGCCACGACGGCGCCGCAGTCGGGAGCCCAGCGCCGGAGCACGTCGTCGACCTCCGGCTCGGACAGCCGACGCGGGGTGATCACCTCGAGCGAGTGCTCGTCGGCGAGCAGGCCGACGGGAGACCGCATCACCTTGCGGCCGCGGCCGGACACCGCATCGGGACGGGTGATGACCCCGACGACCTCATGAGACGGCGAGTCGATGAGGGCCTGCAACGACGGCACGGCGACCTCGGGGGTCCCGGCGAAAACGATGCGCATTCATCCGATCGTAGGCGGGTCGATCTGCACCCGGATCGGCCCGGTCTGCCGATGCGTGTTCCGGCGGACCTGGCCCGCGACGAGCGCCTCCGCGAGGAACCGTCCGTCCTTACGCGGCAACCGCACCAGAATTCGATCCATCTCGTCATCTGCCGCGGCCTCCCAGTCAGCGCTTCCGGCGGGGGGTCGCACTCCTGGAGGTAGGGGCACGGGTCCGAGAACGTCCGCGTCAGTGGGCAATTCGAGATGCTCGACGAAGTCCGTGATCACCCCGGTCGGCCCGTCGACCGAGGCCATCGTGACGGCCGGCGGAAAGCCGAGTTCCACCCGCTGCCGCAACTGGATCGACGCGAATCCCACCGGGTCCCAACGGATCAGCGCTTGCACGGGAGCGAGTGACGAGTCGGCGACGATCACCACCCGACCGCCATCGCCGTGCGGCGTGACCATCGCGGCGAGCGCCATCCAGCGCCGGACCGCGTGCTCCTCGGCGCGCAGGTCGGCACGGTCGAGCTGCGCCCAGGTGTCGACGACGACCGCCGCGCCGTACCCGCCCGGAGCCACTGGTTCGGCGCCCGGTGTCGCGACCACGAGCCGCGCACCGGGTTCGATCTCGTCGAGGATCGTGTCGCCCCCGCTGGTCAGGACGGGCACACCGGCGAACGCGCGACCCAGCTCCTCGGCCGTCCGGCGGGCACCGGTCACCGTCGCCCGCACCGAGGTGTTGCCGCACTCCGGGCAGCGGAAGGATCGTTCGGGGCGCCCACACCATCGGCAGCTCAGCCGCTGGTCGGCGTCGAGTTGGAGGGGACCGTGACAGGCGCGGCAGCGCGCGTGTTCCCGGCAGCGCGTGCACGCCAGCGACGGCACATACCCGCGCCGCGGGACGCTGAACACCACCGGACGATCGGCCGCGAACGCCGAGCGTGCCGCGTCGAACGCGACTTCGGGGATACGTGCCGACCTCGCCATGGGGTCGCGTGCGATCTGGCGGTCGTCGTCGGAGATGGCCTGGACGCGTGGGCTGCGGCCACGGACGGTCGCGCGATCGGCGACGAGATCGTGCGCCCAGCCCGACGCGACCAGCGCCTGGGCCTCGGCGGTCCGGGCGAAACCGCCGAGCAGCAGGCCGCATCGCTCGTGGTGCGAGCGCAGCACCGCAACCTCGCGGGGGTGCGGATACGGCGCCCGCGGGTCCGACATGCTGTCGTCGCCGTCATCCCACACGACGACGAGGCCGAGATCGGCGACCGGCGCGAACACCGCGCTGCGGGTGCCGATCACCAGTTGCGCGGCGCCCCGCCGCACGGCCAGCCACCTGCGATAGCGCGCGGTGGGTCCGAGACCGGCCGACAGCGCGACACCACGATCGCCGATCAGCGGCTCACACTCCGCCCATACGCGATCGAGATCCCGCTGATCGGGGACGATGAGAATGCACCCGCGCCCGGACGCGAGCGTCGCCGCGGCGAGCTCGGCGAGACGACGTGGCCAGTCCTCCCCCGGCAGGGCCTGCCAGACGGCGCGCGGATGGCCGTCGACGAGATTCTCGACGTAGGAATCGGCGAGCGGATACCGATGCCAGTCGGCGAGCTCGGGCGTCTCCACGACGGAAGTCGGCTCTGGAGTCGTCTCCTTCTCGGTGCGCGCGTGCCGCGGCGGGATCGCCAGACGCACGACGTCGCCCATGGTCCCCGCATACCGATCGGCCACGGCGCGACACAGCGTCGCCAGTTGCGGGGTCAGCACCGGTTCCGCGGACACGACACGGTCGAGCCATCCCAGCTTGCCGGGGTGATCGCTCTTCTCGATGCGATCGAGAAGGTAACCGTCGACGAGCCGGCCGGAGAATCGCACGCGGACGCGCACGCCGGGCTGCGCGGCCTCGTCCTGGTCGGCGTCGATCAGGTAGTCGAACGGCCGGTCGAGATGCGCGAGTCCCAGAACAGGCAGAACACGGGCCACCGGCAGCTCAGCGGCCGGGACCCGTGCTCCTTTGGGTGTCAGTGAGAGTACTTCCGCAGAGGGTCTACAGACCCGCGGCGGCCCGCAGCTTCTCCGCGCGGTCGGTCCGCTCCCACGGCAGGTCGACGTCGGTGCGGCCGAAGTGGCCGTAGGCAGCGGTCGGCGCGTAGATCGGGCGCAACAGGTCCAGGTCGCGGATGATCGCGAGCGGACGCAGGTCGAAGTTCTCCTTGATGACGCGCTCGATGACGGCCGGATCGACCTTCTCGGTGCCGAAGGTCTCGACGAACAACCCGACCGGTGCGGCCTTGCCGATGGCATAGGCGACCTGGACCTCGATGCGGTTGGCGAGCCCCGCCGCCACGGCGTTCTTGGCGACCCAGCGCATCGCGTAGGCGGCGCTGCGGTCGACCTTCGACGGATCCTTGCCGGAGAACGCGCCACCACCGTGGCGGGCCATGCCGCCGTAGGTGTCGACGATGATCTTGCGACCGGTCAGCCCGGCGTCACCCATCGGGCCGCCGAGGACGAACTTGCCGGTCGGGTTCACCAGGAGGCGGTAGTCGGTGGTGTCGAGCGTCGGCAGGTCGATCTCGGCGAGTACCGCGTCGACGACCTGCTTCTTGATGTCCGGGGTGAGGAGGTTGTCGAGGTCGATGTCGGCCGCGTGCTGCGTCGACAGGACCACGGTGTCCAGACGAACCGGCGTGTCACCGTCGTACTCGATGGTGACCTGTGTCTTGCCGTCCGGGCGCAGGTACGGCAGCGTGCCGTTCTTGCGCACCTCGGTGAGGCGGCGCGACAGGCGGTGGGCCAGCGCGATCGGCACCGGCATGAGCTCGGGGGTCTCGTTGGTGGCGTAGCCGAACATGAGGCCCTGGTCACCGGCGCCCTGGCTGTCGATCTCGTCCTCCGAGATGCCGCTGCGGCTCTCGTGCGAGTTGAAGACGCCGCCGGCGATGTCCGGGGACTGCGCACCGATGGCGACGTTCACGCCGCATGACGCACCGTCGAATCCCTTCGTCGAGGAGTCGTAGCCGATCTCGAGGACCTTGTCGCGCACGATCTTGGGGATGTCGGCGTAGGCGGTGGTGGTGACCTCGCCGGCGACGTGCACCTGCCCGGTGGTCACGAGGGTCTCGACCGCGACACGCGCCTTCGGATCGTCGGTGAGGATGGCGTCGAGAATCGAGTCGCTGATCGCGTCACAGATCTTGTCGGGGTGTCCCTCGGTGACGGATTCGCTCGTGAACAGGCGTGACGAGGTGGTCATCAGATCCTCTCGAGATCTACGCGCGTCGGTGGTCGACGCGCCGCTGGCAGTGTCGGCCAGGTCCGACTGGCCGGGTGAATACATCCAACCTAATCGGTCGGTCGAGCTCCTCGACCATCAGGCACCAGTTGGCGCACTTCGTCAAGTATCCGGCTCGACATGAGTGTTTTCGACCCGAAGGGCAATGCGGTCTCGTCGCCGGTGGCGGCGAGCAACCAACCGGTGTTGTCCTCGGTCCCGAAGGCCTTGCCGTCGCCGACGGCGTTGACGACGAGCAGGTCACAGCCCTTGCGAGCGAGTTTTGCGCGACCGTGGTCGAGGACTCCGCCCGTCTCGTCGCCGGTCTCGGCGGCGAAGCCGACGATCACCGTCTCGCGGGGGATCCGGCCCTCGTCGCGGGCGGTGACCAGCCCGCGCAGGATGTCGGGGTTGGTGGTGAGTTCGATGGGCGCCGGGCCCGTGTCGCCCTTCTTGATCTTGGCGTCGGCGACGGCGATCGGGCGGAAGTCCGCGACCGCGGCGGCCATGATGACGACGTCGGCGTCGGCCGCGCGCTTGGTCATCTCGTCGGCGAGTTGTTCGGCGGTCGAGATCCGCACGATCGACACACCGGCCGGGTCGCCCGGGTCGGCGGTGGACCCGGCGACGACGGTGACGCTCGCACCGCGTTGCGCAGCGGCGCGGGCAAGCGCGAAGCCCTGCTTGCCGGAGCTGTGATTGCCGAGGTAGCGGACCGGATCGAGTGGTTCTCGGGTGCCGCCGGCACTGATGAGCACCCGGACCCCGGCGAGGTCGTATGGGAGTGCATCGGACCGGGCGAGGAGCAGTTCACCGATCAGTGCGATCTCCTGCGGGTCCGGGAGGCGGCCGCGGCCGGAGTCGGTACCCGTCAGGCGCCCCGACGCCGGGGTCATCACGACCGAGCCGTGGGACCGGAGCGTCGCCACATTGGCCTGCGTGGCGGGGTGCTCCCACATCTCGGTGTGCATGGCCGGGACGAACAGCACCGGACAGCGGACGGTCAGCAGCGACGCGGTCAGCAGATCGTCGGCGCGTCCCTGGGCGGCGCGGGCCATGAGGTCGGCGGTGGCCGGGGCGATGAGGACCAGGTCGGCACCCTGCCCGAGGCGGACGTGGGCGACCTCGTCGACATCGTCGAACACGGTCGTGGAGACGGGATTACCGCTCAGCGCCTCGAAGGTCGCCTTGCCGACGAACTCGAGTGCTGCCGGCGTCGGCACGACACGGACGTCGTTGCCGGCCTCGGTGAAGTGCCGGATCACCGAACAGACCTTGTAGGCCGCGATCCCGCCGCCGACGCCGATCAGGACGCGACGCCGGGTTCCGGTCGCTGTCGTCATCAGGGGGCCGGGACTATTCGCCCTCGGTGTGCTCGAGCAGGTCGGAGTGGATCTCGCGCATGGCGATCGAGAGCGGCTTCTCCTGGAGGCCGGGCTCGACCAGCGGGCCGACGTATTCGAGGATGCCGTCGCCGAGCTGGTTGTAGTAGTCATTGATCTGGCGTGCACGCTTGGCCGCGTAGATCACGAGCGCGTACTTCGACGACGCGCGATCGAGCAGGTCGTCGATCGGCGGATTCGTGATGCCCAACGGCGTGTCGTAGGCCGGTGCGTCGGCGATCTCGGTGATGTCGAAATTGGTCGGGGTGCTCACACGAACTCCTGCGTCGAGGTCTGGGTGTCGGAAAGGGCCGGTCAGGTCGCGGATGCGGCCGGCTGTTCAGGTCCGACCAGCAAGGATACCAACTGATCGGCTGCTCGGTCGACTTCGCTGTTCACGATGACGTGGTCGAACTCGTCCTGAGCGGCCATCTCGGTGCGTGCGGTGGCCAGTCGGCGCTCGATGGCCTCGGGCGTCTCGGTGGCCCGGCCGGTCAGTCGGGACACGAGTTCGTCCCAGCTCGGCGGTGCGAGGAACACGGTGACCGCCTCGGGGAGTCGAGCGACGACATTGCGTGCGCCGACCAGGTCGACCTCGACCAGAACCGGCTTGCCGGCCTCCAGTGCGGCCAGGACCGGGGCGATCGGGGTGCCCGAACGCTGCAGGCCGCCGTGGATCTCGGCCCACTCCAGGAGCTCGTCGGCGGCGATCATCTTGTCGAAGTCGGCGGCGGAGACGAAGTGGTAGTCGCGGCCGTCGACCTCGCCGGGCCGCGGATCGCGGGTCGTCGCCGACACGCTGAAGTAGACATCGGGCATC
This sequence comes from Gordonia sp. McavH-238-E, assembly GCF_022348225.1. Taxonomy (NCBI): domain Bacteria; kingdom Bacillati; phylum Actinomycetota; class Actinomycetes; order Mycobacteriales; family Gordoniaceae; genus Gordonia; species Gordonia sp. McavH-238-E. The sequence goes on along the minus strand of NZ_JAKRFE010000001.1, from coordinate 18,704 downwards.
GCGGCGCAGACCTTGGCGACCACGGTGGACTTGCCGACGGCCGAGGGGCCGACCAAAACGATCAGTCGACCCCTCGTGCGTCCGGTTCCCTCGCGGTCCGGGCGGTTGTTCACCGTCCGGACCACGGGTTCGTCCCGCTGCCGTATTCGGTTCGCTTGCTCACGCTCAGGAGCTGAACTTCTCGAGCAGAGCCTTGCGCTGACGGTCGCCGAGACCGCGCAGGCGGCGGGTCGGGGCGATCTCGAGCTCGGTCATGATCTCCTGCGCCTTGACCTTGCCGACCTTGGGCAGGGCCTCGAGCAGGGCCGAGACCTTCATCTTGCCCAGGATCTCGTCGTTCTCGGCATCCTTGAGCACCTGCTGGAGATCGGTGCCACCGCGCTTGAGGCGCTCCTTGAGCTCCGCGCGGACACGACGAGCGGCAGCTGCCTTCTCCAACGCAGCGGCGCGCTGCTCATCGGTCAACTGGGGAAGGGCCACGGGGTTCCTCCGTCTTTCGTTCTCGAGTGGGACTGCATCGTTCGCCCAGAAGGGCGTCCGAGGCGCTGTTGCCGTGCGACCGCGGCTGGATCGCCATCGCCGGCCTGTCAGCCGGGTGTGCACCCGGCCGACGCCATCAAATGTTGGCGGCGAATGCGACCGTACCGACGTGAGCAGGCATTTGCGAGTGCGACCCCCCGTTTTCGCGATCTTTTCTCATGTTGTAGGGCTCTCGGTGCGTTCACGCGGGCACAGCGCCGATTCACTGTTCGTGCCATCGCCCTGACTACGTGTTTTGCATCATCACCGCAGGTCAGCGCGGCATCGCGCAGCCAGCGGTTCGCTAGCAACGCGAAAGACCCGCGTCCGGACCCCGGACGCGCTGATACGCGTGTGACACGAGTGGTGTGACCTGAATTTCTGCGATTGAGGTGGGGGGTCGCGCGTGTCGCGCCGTCCGGGGGGCCGGCGGACGTGCGGGTGACGGGCAGGCCCGCCACCGGTGTCTCAGCCCAGCGCGGCCTCGACCTCGTCGCGAGTCCTGACGAACGCGTCGCGCAACGAGGTCGGGTCCGGCCCGGCGCGAAGAACCCCGCGAGAACTGGCAGGCAGCACCCAGGCCGGATCGGCGCCGTCGAACACCACGGGCAGATCGGCGGCCGTGGCACCCTGGGCGCCCAGACCGGGCGCCAGGATCGGGCCGCGTAGATCCGCCAGATCCAGGCCGTGCTCGCGGGTGGCTCCGACGACCAGACCGACCGTCGCGGTGCCGTCAGTGTTCTCGGCGGCGGCGGCATCGACGATCGACTGAGCGACCGTCTGCTCCCCCGCTCGCGCCCGCTGGATGTCGCCGCCCTCGGGGTTGGAGGTCCGCGCCAACACGAACACTCCCCGGGAGCCCTCGCGAGCGAGGTCGAGCGCGGGGCGGAGGGACTCGTAGCCGAGGTACGGCGACGCGGTCACCGAGTCGGCGCACAGCGGCGACGACTCCGACAACCACGCCTGCGCGTAGGCCGCCATCGTCGATCCGATGTCACCGCGTTTGGCGTCGGCGATCACCAGCGCACCCGCATCCCGGCAACCCGCGATGACCCGCTCGAGCACCGCGAAACCGGCCGCGCCGAACGGCTCGAAGAACGCGACCTGAGGTTTGATCACCGCGGCCACCGGCCCGAGCGAATCGACGCAGATGTCGGCGAAGCGGGACAGGCCGTCGACGGTGACCGGCAGCCCCCACTCCTCGAGCAGCGCCCCGTGCGGATCGATCCCCGCACACAGACGCCCGCGCTCGGCGACCACACGTGCGTAGCGGTCTCCGAACCCGGACGCGTCGATCACGACCGGCCGGCCAGGTCGGCGTGCCGATTCTGCAGTGACCGCACCCCGATGTCTCCGGTCATCGCGGCCTCGATGCCCTGCACGGCGGCGGAGGCCCCCTGCACGGTGGTGATACACGGGATGTTGACCGACACCGCCGCGCTGCGGATCTCGTAGCCGTCGACGCGCGGACCGGAGTTGCCGTACGGGGTGTTGATGACCATCGTCACCTCGCCGCCCCGGATGATGTCGACGATCGTGCGCTGCCCCTCGGCGGCCTCGAAGTGCTTGCGCACCGTCTCACACTTGATCCCGTTGCGCCGCAACACGTCCGCGGTGCCCTCGGTGGCCAGGATCTCGAATCCGAGGTCGGCGAGGTGCTTGACCGGGAAGATCAGCGCCCGCTTGTCCTTGTTGGCCACCGACACGAAGATCTTGCCGCTGGTGGGCAGAGACCCGTAGGCGGCGGTCTGCGACTTGGCGAAGGCGCGCCCGAAGTCGGCGTCGATGCCCATGACCTCACCGGTCGACTTCATCTCGGGGCTGAGCAGGTTGTCGACGCCGCTTCCGTCGTGTCGCCGGAACCGGTTGAACGGCAGGACCGCTTCTTTCACCGAGATGGGTGCGGTGGCCGGGGCCTCGCCCCCGTCGCCGGTGGCCGGCAGGATGCCCTGCTCGCGCAGGTCGGCGATCGACGCGCCGAGCATGACCCGGGCACATGCCTTGGCCAGCGGCACCGCGGTCGCCTTGGAGACGAACGGAACCGTCCGGCTCGCACGCGGATTCGCCTCGAGCACGTAGAGGATGTCGTCCTTCAGCGCGTACTGGACGTTGAGCAGCCCCTTCACGCCGATGCCCTTGGCGAGCGCCTCGGTCGAGGAACGCACCATCTCCAGATCGGCGCGCCCGAGAGTCACCGGCGGCAACGCACAGGCGGAGTCACCGGAGTGGATACCGGCCTCCTCGATGTGCTCCATCACGCCGCCGATGTAGACCTCGTCACCGTCGCACAGGGCGTCGACATCGATCTCCACCGCATCCTCGAGGAACCGGTCGACCAGCACCGGGTGATCCGGGGTCAGCTCGGTCGCCCGAGAGATGTAGTCCTCCAGGGACTTCTCGTCGTAGACGATCTCCATGCCGCGTCCACCGAGAACGTACGACGGCCGGACGAGCACCGGATAACCGATCCGTGCGGCCGTGTCGCGCGCCTCGGCGAAGCTCGTCGCGGTGCCGAACGCCGGTGCCGGTAGCCCGGCAGCGGTGAGGACCTTGCCGAACTCACCGCGGTCCTCGGCCAGGTCGATGGCGGCCGGACTGGTGCCGACGATCGGTACGCCGGCCTCCTCGAGCCGATGCGCCAGTCCGAGCGGGGTCTGTCCGCCGAGCTGCACGATGACTCCGGCGACCGTCCCCGACTGCGACTCGGCGTGGTACACCTCGAGCACGTCTTCGAAGGTCAGCGGCTCGAAGTACAGGCGATCGGCGGTGTCGTAGTCCGTCGACACGGTCTCCGGGTTGCAGTTGACCATCACGGTCTCGTACCCGGCCTCCGACAGCGTGAGCGCGGCGTGCACACACGAGTAGTCGAACTCGATGCCCTGTCCGATGCGGTTGGGGCCCGACCCCAGGATCAGGACCTTCTCCCGATCGGTCTGCGGTGCGATCTCGCTGGTCGCCGCCGGATCGAGCTCGTAGCTGGAGTAGTGGTACGGCGTCTTCGCCTCGAACTCGGCCGCGCAGGTGTCCACGGTCTTGTAGACCGGACGCACGCCCAGCTCGATCCGATGCGCGCGCACGGCCGCCTCGTCGGCGAAATCCGTGCGCAGCGCGGCGATCTGACGGTCCGAGAAGCCGGTCGACTTCGCCTCGCGGAGCAAAGCCTCGTCGAGGGTGTCGGCATCGCGCAGCTCTGCTCCCAGAGCGGCGATGCCCCCGATCTCGGCGAGGAACCACGGGTCGATCGCGGTGGCCTCGTAGAGGTCCTCGATCGTCGCGCCCGCGTCGAAGGCCAGCATCAGCTTGTACAGCCGACCGTCCTTCGGGGTCCTGATGTCCTCCAGCAGCGCGGGCAGGTCGACCGTGGCCGGGTCCGGGCGGTTCGGCTCGGCCCAGAATCCACCGGCCTTCGTCTCGAGCGAGCGCATGACCTTGCCGAGCGCCTCGGCGAAGCTGCGGCCGAGGCTCATCGCCTCACCCACCGACTTCATGGTGGTGGTGAGCGTGTCGTCCGCGCCCGGGAACTTCTCGAACGCGAACCGCGGAGCCTTCACCACCACGTAGTCGAGCGTCGGCTCGAAGCAGGCCGGGGTCTCCTTGGTGATGTCGTTGACGATCTCGTCGAGGCTGTAGCCGATGGCCAGCTTGGCGGCGATCTTCGCGATCGGGAAGCCGGTGGCCTTCGACGCCAGTGCCGACGACCGCGACACGCGCGGGTTCATCTCGATGACGACGAGCCGGCCGTCGCGCGGGTCCTGCGCGAACTGGATGTTGCAACCGCCTGTGTCGACGCCGACCTCGCGGAGGATGTCGATGGAGAGGTCACGCATGATCTGGTACTCGCGATCGGTCAGCGTCATCGCCGGGGCGACCGTCACCGAGTCGCCGGTGTGTACGCCGACCGGGTCGAGATTCTCGATCGAGCAGACGACCACGACGTTGTCGCGGTTGTCGCGCATGAGCTCGAGTTCGTATTCCTTCCACCCGAGGATCGACTCCTCGATGAGGACGTTGGCCGTCGGCGACGCGGCCAGGCCGCCGCCGGCGATGCGGTCGAGGTCCGCGTCGTCGTAGGCCATGCCGGAACCGAGGCCGCCCATGGTGAACGAGGGTCGGACGACCACCGGGAAGCCGAGTTCGGCGACGGTGTCGCGCACCTCGTCCATGGTGTGGCAGACCCGCGACCGGGCGCTCTCACCGCCGACCTTCTCCACGATGTCCTTGAACATCTGGCGGTCCTCACCACGCTGGATCGCGTCGAAGTCGGCACCGATCAGTTCGATGTCGTACTTCTCCAGCGAACCCCGATCATGCAGTGCGACAGCGGTGTTCAGCGCTGTCTGCCCGCCGAGGGTGGCCAGCACCGCGTCGATGGGATGTCCGGCGTCGCGTTCGGCCTCGATGACCTTCTCCACATACTCGGCCGTGATCGGCTCGATGTAGGTCGCGTCGGCGAATTCCGGGTCGGTCATGATCGTCGCCGGGTTGGAGTTCACCAGGGACACGCGCAGGCCTTCGGCCTTGAGCACACGGCACGCCTGGGTCCCGGAGTAGTCGAACTCGCAGGCCTGACCGATGACGATCGGCCCGGACCCGATGACCAGGACGTGGTTGATGTCTTCGCGGCGCGGCATCAGGCACTCGCTCCTTGGTTCTTGGTCTTGCGGGACTCACGGTCGCCCTCGAGCAGGGTGACGAACTTGTCGAACAGATACGCGGCATCGTGGGGGCCGGCCGCCGCTTCCGGGTGGTACTGCACGGAGAAGGCGCGACCGGAGAGCAGTTCGACGCCCTCCACGGTGCCGTCGTTGGCGCAGACATGGCTGACGCGGGCGCGGCCGAAGTCGGAGTCGAACTCCTCCCCCGCCTCACCTTCTAGTGCGAAGCCATGGTTCTGCGAGGTGATCGAGACCTTGCCGGTGGCGTGGTCGACGACCGGGATGTTGATGCCGCGGTGTCCGAACTTCATCTTGTAGGTCGAACGGCCGAGCGCGCGGCCCAGGATCTGGTTGCCGAAGCAGATGCCGAACAGCGGGATGTCCCGGCCGAGAACCCCGCGGGTGAGTTCGACGATGTCGTCGGCGGTGGCCGGGTCGCCGGGACCGTTCGAGAGGAATACGCCGTCGGGCTCGAGGTCGGCGATCGCGTCGAGCGCGACCGTCGCGGGCAGCACATGGGTCCGCACTCCGCGTTCGGCGAACATCCGCGGCGTGTTCGTCTTGATCCCCAGATCGATGGCGGCCACCGTGAAACGGTGCTGATCGAGGGGTTCGACGACGTAGCCGTCGCTGGTGGTGACCTCGTCGGCCAGCCGGGCGCCCTTCATGTCCGGCTGATTGCGGACCCGGGCGACGAGTTCGTCGGTGTCGGCCAGGGCCGGACCGGAGAAGATACCGGCCTTCATCGAGCCGTGGTCGCGGAGGATGCGGACGACGGTGCGGGTGTCGATGCCGCCGATGCCGACGACGCCCTGGCGGTCCAGCTCCTCCTCCAGGGAGGTCGTCGCACGCCAGTTGGAGACGCGTCGGGTGGGGTTGCGCACGGCATAACCGGCGACCCAGATCTTCCCCGAGTCACCGTCGACGCCGGTGCTCCCGGCGCTACCGGTGCTCTCGCCGTCCTCGGTGTTCCAACCGGTGTTACCGATCTGCGGCGCGGTGGCCACCACGATCTGCCGGTGGTAGCTCGGATCGGTCAGGGTCTCCTGATAGCCGGTCATCGCGGTGCAGAACACCGCCTCGCCAAGGGTCTCGCCGACTGCGCCGTAGCTCCGGCCGGTGAACACCTGACCGTTCTCCAGCACCAAGACCGCTGTGTTCATTCCTGTGCCCCTTGTCCCTGTGGACCGTGTCCACTGTCATGCGTCCCCGCGAAGGCGTTCACCCAGCCGGGGTAGATCGATTTGTCGTCGGCGCGCACCCCGGAGTCGATCTCGGTTCCGCTGGGCAGGACCCAGCGGATGGCGAGGACGCCGTCGGCGGTCATCACCTTGCCCGCGATGCCGCGCTCCGTCCGGACCGCGGTGACCGACTCGCGCGGAATCCAGATGTCACTCGCACCCTGGCGCGCGATGAGGACGCCTGTCTCGAATTCGGTCAGCACCGACGACGCACGATCACCGATGTCACCGACTGTCACCCGGTTCTGCCAGCTCGGCGCGACGGTGCTGCCGAGGTAGAGGCCGGTGTCCGGGCCTCGGAGCACTGTGCCCGGGTCGGCGGGGATCGTCGGGAGGGCGCCGATGAGGTCGGCCTGCGCCGCGGTCTTCTTCCGGTTCCCCGTCACCAGCAGGTAGAACACCGAGAGGATCCCGATGGCGAGCAGTGCGACGACGCCGATGAACCATGCGTTGAAGACGATCTTGCCGTATCCGAGCAGCGAGGCGATCACCGAGGCGACGACCAGGACCGCGAGAATCCCCGGGATCAGTCCGCGCCTTGTCCTCGCGGGTCTGGTTCGGCCCGCTCGCTTCGCTCCCGGCGCCGGGGTCATCGGGTCACCTGCCCGTCGCGAGCGGTCACCACACCGCGCAGCACGGTCGCGGTGATCGTGGCGGGCATGGTCATCGCTTCGAACGGGGTGTTGTCCGACAGGCTCGCCAGGTCGGGACCATGGACCACCCAGGACGTGTCCGGATCGACAACGGCGAGGTTCGCGGGTTCACCCACCTCGATCGGACGGCCCTGATCGGTGAGTTCGACGATCTGCGCCGGTCGCTCGCTCATGACCCGCGCGACGCCGCGCCAGTCCAGCAGGCCGGGCTTCACCAGGGTCTCCACGATGATCGGCAGTGCCGTCTGCAGGCCGAGCATACCGGGCCTGGCCTGGGCGAATTCGCAGCATTTCTCCTGCGCGGCGTGCGGGGCGTGGTCGGTGGCCACACAGTCGACGATCCCCTCGGCGAGCGCCTGCCGCAACGCCTGCTTGTCGCGGACCTCGCGCAACGGCGGATTCACCTTGTTCACCGGGTCGTAGGTGTGCAGGACCGAGTCGTCGAGGAGCAGGTGGTGCGGGGTCACCTCGGCGGTGATCGCGATCCCCTGTTCCTTCGCCCACCGCAACAGTTCGACGGTGCCCTCCGTGGAGGCGTGGCAGATGTGGATACGCGCCCCGGCATCGCGCGCGAGGAGGGCGTCGCGGATGACGATGGACTCCTCGGCGGCGCGCGGCCAGCCCGCCAGGCCGAGACGCGAGGCCGTCGGCCCTTCGTTGGCGACCGCACCGACGGTCAGCCGCGGTTCTTCGGCGTGCTGGGCGATGAGGACCCCGAGCCCGGTGGCGTATTCCAGAGCACGACGCATCAGCAGCGGATCGTCGACGCACTTGCCGTCGTCGCTGAACATCCGCACGCCCGCGGCGCCGGCCGCCATCATGCCCATCTCGGCGAGCTGCTTGCCGCCGAGACCGACGGTCACCGCGCCGACCGGGTAGACGTCGACGAGCCCGACCTCGCGCCCCGACCGCCACACGTTGTCGGTGACGGTCGAGTTGTCGGCCACCGGGCTGGTGTTGGCCATCGCGAAGACGGCGGTGTAGCCGCCGAGCGCCGCGGCTGCCGAACCCGAGCGGATCGTCTCGGTGTCCTCGCGGCCCGGCTCACGCAGGTGGGTGTGCAGGTCGACGAAGCCGGGCAGGAGCACTCCGCCCTTGCCGTCGATCACCTCGGTCCCCTCGGGTGCGGTGACCGCCGAGCCCAGCTCGCTGATGACACCGTCGACGACGAGGACGTCGATCGGGTCTCCCTCGCCGTACGGGCGGACGGCTCTGATGAGAACGGACCCGGTCGGCGGTACGGATCCGGTTGTGGCGCTCACTGTCCAACTCCTGCAATGGTTGTGAGGGGGGTCATAGGTGGGCTCCCGCGGAATCGGAACCCACGAGCAGACGGAACAGGACCGCCATCCGGACGTGCACGCCGTTGCGGACCTGTTCGAGCACGGTGGCCTTGGGCGAATCGGCCACCGAGTAGCCGATCTCCATGCCGCGCAGCATCGGTCCCGGATGCAGGACGACCGCGTCATCGTGCAGCAGAGACAGTCGGCGGTCGTTCAGCCCGAACCGGACCGAGTACTCGCGGGCACTCGGGAAGAACCCGCCGTTCATGCGCTCGGCCTGGACCCGGAGAATCATGACGGCGTCGACGGCGGGGAGTTCGGCGTCGAGGCTGCCGGAGACGCTCACCGGCCACTGCTCGACCCCGACCGGCAGCAGGGTCGGCGGTGCGACCAGCACGACCTCGGCTCCGAGTGTCGAGAGCAGATGCGCATTGGACCGGGCGACACGGGAATGGATGATGTCGCCGACGATGGCGATGCGCCGACCGTCGAGTGATCCGAGGCGCTGGCGCAGGGTCAGCGCGTCGAGGAGTGCCTGCGTGGGATGCTCGTGCGTGCCGTCCCCGGCGTTGATGACCGCAGGGCCGTCACCGTCGGGAGTCGTCGTCCAGTCGGCGATCTGGGCCGGAGCACCCGAGGCCGGGTGCCGGACGATCAGCGCGTCGGCGCCCGCGGCGTGCAGGGTCTTGGCCGTGTCGCGCAGCGACTCCCCTTTGCCCGCAGAGGAACTCGAGGCGCTGACGTTGATGACGTCGGCGCTCATCCACTTGCCCGCGACCTCGAAGGAGACCCGGGTACGGGTCGAGTTCTCGTAGAACACGGTCATCACCGTGCGCCCGCGCAGTGTCGGCAGCTTGCGCACCTCGCGCCCGGTGAGCGCCTGCTCGAAGCGCTCGGCGTCGTCGAGGAGAGCGGTGGCATCGTCGCGGCTGAGGTCCTGCGTCGACAGCAGATGCCGCATCACGAATCACTCTCCGCCGCAGCCGAACTCGATGCCGACGCAAGGACGACCTCGTCGATGCCGTCGTGCTCGACGAGATGGACCGAGACCTGCTCGTCCCGGGCCGTCGGGATGTTCTTGCCGACATAGTCTGCGCGCAACGGGAGTTCGCGATGACCGCGGTCGACGAGGACCGCGAGCTGGACGGCCGCGGGACGACCGAGATCGCGCAGGGCGTCGAGCGCGGCGCGCACCGTCCGGCCCGAGTAGAGGACATCGTCGACCAGGATCACGATGGCGTTGTCGACGCCACCCGCGGGCACCATCGTCCGCTCCAACGGACGGTGCGGCTTGCCGCGCAGATCGTCGCGGTACAGCGTGATGTCGAGGTAACCCACCGGCACGTCGACACCCGCGAACTCACCGATCTTGGCACCCAGCCGGGTGGCGAGAGATGTTCCGCGAGTGGGGATTCCGATGAGAACGACGCGGGGTGCGTCGGGCGAGTCCAGAGCAGTCTTCTCGATGACCTGGTGCGCGACACGAGCAATCGTGCGCGACACGTCGGCGGCATCGAGCAGCACCCTGGGAGCGGGGCTGGCCAAAGCCGACCTCCTTCTCCGCCTCGCAGGACGGATCGTTAAAGGATGTCTGTCTCGCGACACTCTACACCGGGCGGCGACGCCGACGAATTCCCGCGACGTACGCCACACCCGGTGCGGATCAGTTCTGCTCCGGCCGTCCGGGTGCGGGTTCGGCGGACGCGGCCGCCCGGACCTGGGGAGCGAGTTCGGCGATCTTGGCCAGCACCCCGTTGACGAAGGCAGGCGAGTCGTCGGTGGAGAGTTCCTTGGCGAGCTCGACCGCCTCGTCGACGACCACGATCGTGTCGACGTCGAGCGAGTTGAACAGCTCCCAGGTCGCCAGGCGCATGATGGCGCGGTCGACGGCAGGGAGCCGTTCGAGGGTCCAGTCACGCAGATACGACGAGATGACCGCGTCGATCTGGGACTGATCGTCGGCCAGTCCCTGGATCACGGTCGCGGTGTAGTCGTGGATGGAGCCGACGCTCTCGTCCGATCGGACGTACTCGCGTCGTTCGGTGACCAGCTGGGCGGGACTGACGCCCTTGGCCTCCGCCTCGAAGAGGAGGTCCACCGCGCGGCGTCGGGCCTTGTGTCGGGTTCCGGGTTGTTTCACAGGTCAGGAGTTGACGCGGCCGAGATAGCTGCCGTCGCGCGAATCGACCTTGAGCTTGTCCCCGGTGTTGATGAACAGCGGCACCTGGATCTCGGCTCCGGTCTCCAGCGTGGCGGGCTTGGTCCCGCCGGTGGAACGATCGCCCTGCAGGCCGGGATCGGTCTGGGCGACGATCAGCTCGACGGTGACCGGCAACTCGACGAACAGCGGATTGCCCTCGTTCAGCGAGACCTGCACGGTCATGTTCTCCAGCAGGAAGCGCGCGCCGTCGCCGACGGTGGCCGGCGGCAGCGAGAACTGCTCGTAGTCCTGCGCGTCCATGAACACGTAGTCGGTGCCGTCGTTGTAGAGGAAGGTCATGTCACGACGGTCGACGGTCGCGGTCTCGACCTTCACGCCCGCGTTGAAGGTCTTGTCCACGGTCTTGCCGCTCAGCACGTTCTTGATCTTGGTGCGCACGAACGCGGGACCCTTGCCCGGCTTCACGTGCTGGAACTCCTGGATCTGCCAGAGCTGGTCGTCCATGCGCAGCACGAGGCCGTTCTTGAAGTCGGCGGTGGATGCCATGTGGTTTGTGTTCCCTTGCAGTCAGATGACGGTGAATGTCTTGTCGGTGGCGGTCAGCAGGTCGGGGTCGCCGTCGGTGACCACCAGTGTGTCCTCGATCCGGACCCCGCCCCATCCGGGCAGGTACACACCGGGCTCCACGGTGACCGCTGCACCGCATGGCAGTGTACCCGCCGCGAGTTTGCCGATTCCCGGCGCTTCGTGGATCTCCAGCCCCACCCCGTGGCCCAGGCCGTGCACGTAGTGCTCCCCGTGCCCGGCGCGGTCGATCACGTCGCGCGCCGCCGCGTCGACCGAACGGAGGTCGGCGCCGGGGGTCAGCGCCGCCCGGCCGGCGGCCTGCGCGGTCTCGACGAGCTGGTAGAGGTCACGCTGCCACGACGCGGCGCGCCGCAGGACGAAGGTCCTGGTCATGTCCGAGTGGTACCCGCCGACGACGGAGCCGAAGTCGATCTTGACGAGGTCGCCGTCGGCCAGCGCGGTGTGCGTCGGCCGGTGATGCGGGATCGCGGAGTGGGCGCCGGCCGCCACGATGGTCTCGAACGCGATCCCGTCGGCCCCGAGGCGGTACATCTCCCATTCGAGGGCCCGCGCGACCTCGCGTTCGGTCGTCCCGGCCCGCAGGACGCCGTCCGCGATGATTTGCGCCAGGGCCGCATCCCCGATCGCGCACGCCGCCCGGAGCAGCTCGATCTCCCCCGGCTCTTTGACGGCCCGGAGGTTCTGCACCAGACCCGACGTGCCGATCAGTTCGACCCCGGAGTCCCCGACGGCGGCGGAGAGTGCCCGGTGCCCGGCCACGGTCTCGGTGTCGGACTCGAAGCCGATTCGATCGGCCCCGCCGGAGCGGGCGTGATCGACGAGGGCCCGCGCCACGGCGCGTTCGATGATCGGTTCGACGTCGGGCACCTGCTGGGCGACCTGGGTGAGATAGCGGCCGTCGGTGGCGATGCGGTCACCCGCCGGGTCGTCCGCATCGATCAGCACAGCGGCATTGGAGCCGGTGAAACCCGTCAGATAGCGGACGTTGACGAGGTCGGAGACGACGAGGAACGAGACCGGGTCGTCGGCGGCCCGCAGTTCGGTACGCAACCGGGCGCGACGCCCGGCCGTGTCATGGTTGATCGGCACCCCCGCCACGCTACGGCGGGCACCCGAACCGCGCGAACCGGACCACTTCGACCAGGTGTGTCCGCTGTCACCAGCACCGTGCGTAAGATGACGCGCATGTCTTCGTGGTTGGTGCGCGGTCTGACGATGACCGCAGTTCACGTCCTCGCCCGGGTGTTGCTCGGATTCGCAGTGGTCCAGGCGCCGCTGAACTCCACCGTCTGGCGCACCATCGCGATCGCCGTCGTCGTCCTCATCGCCCTGCTGTGGGGTGGTTACGACGGCATCCGTGACGCGCGCGCCAACCCGGACCCCGACGACTACGAGGACCTCACGGTGCGGTGGCTGCAGGCCGGTGTCCTGGCCGGTGTCCTCGCCGGACTGATCTCCTGGATCCTCGGCACGGTCGTCCTCGCCGGGATCGGGCAGGCCAGCCTGTTCGTCGAACTCGTCGCGGGTGCGTCGTTCACCGCGCTGCTCGTCTTCGTCCCGGCCTTCGTCGGCGCGGCCATCGGCCGCTTCCTCGTGCGGCGCGACCAGAACAAGGGCGCCGCCGACGACGACTGGTCGGTCCACGAGGATCGCTCGACCCATCACGAGGACGGCATCCCGGCCGACGCGGACGCGCCGACCCAGCGCATTCGCTGAGTCGGCGCAAGGGTGACCGGCAGCTGACTGAGCGTCGGGCCTACAGCAGCACCGACGTGCTCTTCGCCGCCGGGCCACCCGCCACCGCGGAGTAGGCGGCCGCGATCAATCCGGGGTCGGGACCCTCGAGACGACCCGGCTTGGCCAGGCCGTCCAGGACCACGAAGCGCAGAACGCCCGAGCGGTTCTTCTTGTCCCCCGCCATGCCCTGCAGGAGATCGGCGAACGCGTCGGGGTCATACGTCGTGGGGAGCCCGACGAGATCCAGGATGGTCTTGTGCCGATCCGCGGTCGCATCGTCGAGGCGGCCGGCCAGGCGCGAGAGCTCGGCCGCGAACACGAGGCCCACCGACACCGCAGCGCCGTGACGCCACCGGTAGCGCTCCCGCCGCTCGATCGCATGTCCCAGGGTGTGGCCGTAGTTCAGGATCTCGCGCAGCGACGACTCCTTGAGATCGGCCGACACCACATCCGCCTTCACCTGGACCGAGCGCCGGATGAGATCGGGCAGCACCGGCGACGTCGGGTCGAGGGCGGCCTCGGGATCCGCCTCGATGATGTCGAGGATGGTGGGATCGGCGATGAACCCGGTCTTGATGACCTCGGCGAGTCCGGCGACGATCTCGTTGCGCGGGACGGTCTCCAGGGTGCCGGTGTCGATGAGCACGGCGTCGGGTTCGTGGAACGACCCGACGAGGTTCTTGCCGGCCTCGGTGTTGATGCCGGTCTTGCCGCCGACGGCGGCGTCGACCATCGCCAGCAGCGTCGTCGGGATGTGGATGACCCCGATGCCGCGCATCCAGGTGGCCGCGACGAAGCCGGCGAGATCGGTGGCGGCGCCACCGCCGAGGCTGATGACCTTGTCGTTGCGCTTGAGGCCGATGCGGCCGAACACCTCCCAGCAGAAGGACGCGACCGACAGGTCCTTACCGGCCTCCGCATCCGGGATCTCCACGCGATGGGCGTCGAATCCCTTGCCCGCCAAGTACTCTCGAACCTGCTCGGCGGTCTTGGCCAGCGGCGGCTGATACAGGATCGCGATGCGGTCGGCGCCCTGTGCCGCGACGGCCACCTCGCCGAGGAGTCCCCGGCCGATGGTCACGTCATAGGGCGCGCCGGCGTTGACCCGGATGGCGATGGGTTCGGTTTCGGACATTCTCGGCTTCCTCACATCAGTTCGCGGGCGAGTCGGACGACGACGGCGTCGGCAACCGTGTCGGGGTCGGCATCGGCATCGACGTCGAAGGTGCACACCGCCTCGTAGACGGCCGTCCGCCCGGCCAGCAGTTCGGCATATCGGGCGGCGGGGTCGGCGGTCGCCAGCAGTGGGCGGTCGGTACCGGACACGCGTTCGTATCCGCGCTCGGGCGAGACCCGCAGGTACACGACGCGCTGATCGGTCAGTGCGTCGCGCACGCCTGCGGTCGTCACCGCACCGCCGCCCAGCGACACCACCCCACCGTGGTTGTCCAGGACATCGGTGACGACGTTCTCCTCGATCGTCCGGAACGCCTCGACGCCATCGGATTCGAAGATCTCCGGGATGCTGCGTCCGGTGCGGCGGACGAGCTCGACATCGGTGTCGATGAAGTCGACACCGAGCCGGTCGGCGAGCACGCGGCCGACCGTGGACTTACCCGCCCCCATGAAACCGATCAGCACGGCCGCCGGACGACGACCGGTCGTCGCACGCGTCGGGGTCGGGGGCTGGGTCATGCCCGGGGCGGACGCGCGTCGACCGCGGCCCGGTAGGCGGCGAGGTTCGCGGCGGTCTCGCCGACCGAGTCACCGCCGAACTTCTCCAGGGCGGCCTGGGCGACGACGAGTGCGACCATCGCTTCGGCGACCACGCCCGCCGCGGGCACGGCGCAGACGTCGGAACGCTGATGGATCGCGCTGGCCGTCTCCCCCGTCGACATGTCGATCGTCGACAGTGCGCGCGGCACCGTCGAGATCGGCTTCATGGCGATGCGCACGCGGAGGTCCTCGCCGTTGGTCATGCCGCCCTCGAGCCCGCCCGCGCGGTTGGTCGAGCGCAGTACGCCGTCGGCGCCGGGCACCATCTCGTCGTGGGCCTCGCTGCCGCGACGGCGCGCGGTGGTGAATCCGTCGCCCACCTCGACGCCCTTGATGGCCTGGATGCCCATCAGCGCGGCCGCGAGCTTGGCGTCCAGGCGGGTTTCACCGCTCACGTGCGAGCCGAGCCCGACCGGTACCCCGGTCGCGACGATCTCGACGACGCCACCGAGCGTGTCGCCGTCCTTCTTCGCCGCCTCGATCTCGGCGATCATCGACTTCTCGGCATCGGCGTCGAAGGCCCGGACCGGGCTGGCGTCGATGGCCTCGAGGTCGGAGATGCGCGGCGGGGGGCCGACATAGGGATCGCTCGCGCCGATCGAGATGACATGGGAGACGACGTCGATGCCGAGCACCTGACGGAGGAAGTTGCGGGCGACCGTGCCCGCTGCGACGCGGGCCGCGGTCTCTCGCGCGCTGGCACGCTCGAGCACCGGCCGGGCGTCGTCGAAGCCGTACTTGAGCATGCCCGAGTAGTCGGCGTGGCCGGGCCGGGGACGGGTCAGCGGCGCGTTGCGCGCGCTGCCCTCGAGCTCGGCCTCGTCCACGGGGTCGGCGGCCATCACCGTCTCCCATTTGGGCCACTCGGTGTTGCCGATCTCGATGGCGACCGGACCGCCCATGGTCTGACCGTGGCGGACCCCGCCGAGCACGGTGACCTTGTCGGCCTCGAACTTCATCCGCGCTCCGCGGCCGTAGCCGAGCCGGCGGCGAGCCAGTTGCTCGCCGATGTCGGACGAGGTGACCTCGACACCGGCCACCATGCCCTCGACGATGGCGACCAGGGCGGGGCCGTGGGATTCTCCGGCAGTTATCCAGCGCAACACAGTGGTCGATTGTTCCATGCGGCCGTGCCCCGTCCGACGGCGGCGCCGCCGAATCACGGGTAGCACGCGTCACAGCAGACCGGCGACGACGATCGTCGCGGCGACGAGCGCCGGCCCGTGCGGATGCGCGGCGGTACCGGCCGGCTCCCGGCGGGCCACTCGGTCGGCGAGTACCACGCCCACCGCGATGAGCGACGCGAGTGTGACGACGAGAAGCGCGGCGCCCCAGTCGAGGGCGAGCGCACCGCACGCCGCGGCGAATTTGACGTCCCCGCCGCCGCACCATCGCCTTCCGAACGCCAGCGCGTACGGGGTCGCGGCCGTCAGGACGGCCACCGCCACCCCCGGGTGGACCATGCACGCGCCCATGGCACCGCAGATCCCCGGCCAGACGAGCGTATTCGGGATCCGGCGGGTCTCGGCGTCGGTCACCGCGACCACCGACAGCCACACCAGTATTGCGCATTCACCCATCCGCCGAGCATGACGCGGGACCGACGCATCACCGCACCTCTGTCCACACGCCATTCGTCGTGTGGACGACCTCGAACGTCGCGGCGTCAGTCGGCGGTGAGGGCCTCGATCATCGCCTCGCGGGGTGCGGGGAGCCCGGTGAAGAGTTCGACCTGCCGGAACGCCTGGTTCACCAGCATGACCAGACCGCCGACGACGGTTCCGCCGGCCGCACCGACCGCCGTCGCGAGCGGCGTCGGCCAGGGGTCGTAGATCACGTCCACGACCTTGCGGGCCTGAGCCAGCGTCGACGCCA
This sequence comes from Gordonia sp. McavH-238-E, assembly GCF_022348225.1. NCBI lineage: Bacteria > Bacillati > Actinomycetota > Actinomycetes > Mycobacteriales > Gordoniaceae > Gordonia > Gordonia sp. McavH-238-E. The sequence continues at coordinate 2,216 of NZ_JAKRFE010000001.1, read as the reverse complement.
GTCCGGCGGCCGCCTCGGCGGGCACGGTCGACACGACGACGGCGGAGTCCCGACACCGGCGGTCCAGGGCCTCGGCGGGTTCGAAGGGCAGGACCTCGCCACTCAGGCCCAGCCGTTCACAGAGGTCGAGGACGGGCGCGGCGCGGCCGGCGTCACGGGCGACGACCACGACGTCGGTGACGCCCGCGCCGGCGAGGGCCATGATCGTCGGCAGGGCCGTCCCGCCCGCCCCGACGACCACGGCGAGGGGCGTGGTCCCGGACGCGATGTCGGCGCCGACCGCGAGATCGGTGAGTGCACCGGCCATTCCGTCGATGTCGGTGCAGTCGGCGCGCCATCCGGACGGCACCCGCACGAGGGTGTTGGCCGACCCGACGAGCTCGGCGCGCTCGGTGCGCTCGGCCGCGAAGTCGAGGGCCGCCCGCTTGTTGGGCATGGTGACCGAGAAGCCGATGAAGTCGGCGTCGGCGCCGGACACGATCTCGGGCAGACGATCGGCGGTGCACTCGATCCGGTCGTATCGCCAGTCGGCCAGCCCCAACGCCCGGTAAGCGGCCAGATGGATGCGCGGCGAGCGCGAGTGGGTGATCGGCGAACCCAGGACCGCGGCCCGGCGGTGAGCGCCGTACGGGGAGCGGATGTCGGCGGGCATGGTGTTCACGGCGGGTCCGCCGGTCACTGACCACATCCCGTGGCCACCAGCTTGTTACGGCAGGCGACCTCGCGATTGCGCTTGTGGTCTTCGAAGGTGTTGGCGAACAGCGTCGTCCCGGCGGTGTCGACCGTGACGAAGTACAGCCATCCGCCCGGGGCCGGGTCGAGCATCGCCTCGAGGGCCGGTACGCCGACCGCCGCGATCGGTGTCGGCGGCAACCCCTTGTAGCGGTAGGTGTTCCACTCGTTGTCGTTCTTGTAGGCCTCGCCGTGGACGTCGATGTTCGTGATGTCGGCGGTGTAGTTCTGCGTGGAGTCCATCTGCAGCAACTGGTCGCGGTCGAGTCGGTTGCGGATGACCCGCGCCACCTTCGGCGCGTCCTCGACGTGACGGACCTCGCGCTCCACGATCGACGCCGCGATGAGGGTCTCGTACGGCTCGAGCCCGGAGTTGTTGCGGTCCAGCAGCCCCCACTGCTCGAACATCGCCCCGCTCTTGGAGATCATCTCCTGCAGGATCTGTGTGGCGGTGTGATCGGGTTCGACCCGCTCCCAGGTGGTGGGCGCGATGAGTCCTTCGATCCGCCGGTGGTCGCCCGTCATCGCGGCGACGTTCTGGCGGGCCCACTCGGGTACGCCGAGCTCCTCCGGGGTGGCCTGCGCCGCGGCCTTCTCGAGGTCGGCGACGGTCACCCCCTCCTGCTGTCCGTTGACCGAGAACGACGTCGCGTTCTCGATGAGCTGGAAGATGCCCGGGGTGACCTTGCCGTCGATACCCGTCTTCGAATCGAGCTGCAGTCCCGGCGGGATCACCACCCGCCCGACCCGGTGTTCGGCACCGTCGTCGGTCAGCATCTCGACGGCGGTGGTCGCCGGGATCTGGGTGCGCATCTTGTACAGCCCACCCGACATCGGCTGTCCGCCTGCGGCATCGACGAAGGCGCGCACGCTGCCGACCACGTCGGCGTCGACGAGGATGCGGCCGAAATCGGCGAGTGTGGAGTTGTCCGGGATGTCGACGACCACATCGCCGGCACCCGCCGCGTTGGTGTAGTCCTTGCGCGACTCGAGCAGGCCCGTGGCGCGCACGCCGTAGTAGCCGACGCCGGTGATGAGCGCGAGCATGAAGACGATCGCGAGAGCCAGCACCGCACGACGTCTACCCCGGCTGCGCGTGCGGCGCGGAGCACGGCGCGTCTGCGGCTCGGACTCGGTGTCGTCGACCCCGGCCCACCAGTCGTCGGGCTCGTCGGCACCCCGGCCCGACGCCGCGGCCGCCGGAGCGGGGTCGCGAACCGGACGTGCGCTCTCGACAGGGGGGCCGTACCGCGAGTCGTCGTATGACTCGTCGGCGTAGCGATCCTGCTCGTATCCGGCGGGTTCGTAAGCGACTGGAGCAGAACGGAATCCGTCGTCGCGGGACCGGCGGACGGGCGGCTCCGGGGCAGGCGGCTCCGGGGCGGGCCGCTCGGGGGCCGGCGGACGAGCCATCATGGCATCGGTGTCGGGCTGCGGCGGCGCGGGGCGCGGCGCGACCGGCGGCGGGGTCGGCGTCTGTCCCG